>JASHQT010000630.1 GCA_030039005.1 Bryobacteraceae bacterium | reverse complement strand
TCCAGCAGCGCGTCGTTCTGGCTCTTCACCGGATCTTTCTTTAGCGTGACGGAAACCACGTTGCCGACGTCGTCCCGCTCGGGGAAGAACACTTCAAACGAGCTGATGCCGTTGTCGATCACTTTGTCGACATTGGTGAGCTCCTGGTTGGCCTCCACCAGAACCTCGCCGGTCGACATGTCGATCACGTCCGCCGCCACGTACGCGCCTTGCAGGTCGGCGCGGTCCACTTCCACCTGCTCGATCTTGGCCTTGAGGATGGCGTCGTACAGAGTCTTGGTGACCTTGCGGCCTTGCGGAACGATGGTCTCGTTCTTGGTCCCAATCGCCTTGGAAAGCTTCAAGCCCACCAGGCTCTCGGATACCTTCCAGAACAGCTTCTTATCCTTGACCGAAATCTCGCTCACCGTGTAGAAGGAGCGCAGGATCTCGGCGTCGCTTTTCAGCCCCAGCGCGCGGAGAAAAACAGTGCCGTAGAATTTGCGTTTGCGGTCGATACGGACGTACAGCAGATTCTTGTTGTCGTACTCGAATTCAACCCAGCTTCCCCGGTACGGAATGATCTTGCCTAGGAAATAGCCCTGCGCCGGCACGCGCTCGAAAAACACGCCGGGCGAGCGGTGTAACTGCGACACGATCACGCGCTCGGTCCCGTTGATGATGAACGTTCCGTTGTCGGTCATCAGCGGGATCTCGCCGAAGAAAACCTCTTGCTCCTTGATGTCGCGGACCGTCTTGGCGCCGGTTTCCTGGTCCTTGTCGTAAACCGTCAGCCGGATGGTCACTTTGAGCGGCGCCGCGTACGTCATGCCGCGCTCTTCGCATTCGGCTACGTCGTACTTCAACTGCAAGCCCACCGGGTCGCCGCAGCGATTGCAGAAGGTGACGATATTCTTGTTGAACGTTCCGCAGCGGTGGCATAGCACGTCGCCCACGTGGAACGGATCGGTTTTGATGGTGGCGCCGCAGCTAGGATTGCGGCAAGTGGAGCGCAGGTGGTGCAGCCCCTTCAGGTTGCCGCACTTGCACTCCCAGTTCCCGATGGCGTAATCGACGAACTCGAGTTGGCTCAAGCCCCGGAAATCCGAGATGGGAAACACCGAGTTGAACACGCTTTGCAGGCCGGTATCTTCCCGCTCCCCGGGAAGCAGGTCCATCTGCAAAAACCGCTCGTATGATTTCTTCTGAACTTCGATCAGATTAGGGATCGGGATGGAGGTCTTGATGCGTGAGAAATCCGTTCGCTCGCGCGTTGCACCGTTAACCAGATTTTCCATTATTACTCCTCAGGGCCGATGGTCTTGCGATTCTTAGGAACGATCATCCAAGAACAAACATCGAAGAAAAACTCACCGCCGCCCGCTTCCCGCCTTCGCTTACGGATGCCTCGGCCCTGGTCGGGAGCCGGAAGCCTGCGGGGAAGATCGGGACGCGCGGAACACGAAAGAACCGGAAGACCGTGGCCGTACACGCCCTGCGGGCGGAAATAGAGCAGGGCAAAAATGCGCATAGCAAAGCCGTGTACCTGCCTCGGGAGCAGGCACACCAAAACCAAAGGATGTTTGGTTCACAAGAGCAAGAATCCGGGTCGGTCTCCGGCCAGCAACAACTCTAATTTATCAGACCGATCCGACCTTCGTCAAATCGGCCCTAGCCAAGAATGGCCCGCCCCGTGCTGGCAGCGCCAAGCGGCCAGCCCATGTCGAGTCATTCCAATCACTTACAGCGCTGTAACGACCAGCGCGTTGTTACTTGACTTCGACCGTCGCACCGGCGTCGGTGAACTTCTTCCGAATCGCCTCGGCTTCCTCTTTATTGACGCCCTCTTTGATCGGCTTGGGCGCGCCGTCCACCAGATCCTTGGCTTCCTTGAGCCCCAGGTTGGTGACTTCACGAACCGCTTTAATCACGTTGATCTTGTTCGCGCCGGCCGCGGTCAGGATCACGTTAAATTCGGTCTTCTCTTCGGCCGCGGGAGCCGCCGCCGCTCCACCGCCGCCCGCCGGAGCCGCCGCCACCGCCGCGACCGCCGCCGATACGCCCAGCTTCTCTTCCAGCAATTTGACGAGCTGCGATGCTTCGAGCAGCGTCAGCCCTTGAATCTGTTCCGCAATCGCGTTAATGTCCGCCATGATCTTCTCTTTCTTACTCCCTTGTTCGAAACTGAATAAGCCCAAATCTGCTTATTGTGAGAACTTGTTTTCCTTCGCCGCCTGGTCGAGCACTACCGCCAGGTTCCTGCCCACGCCGTTGATCGAAGTGACCAACCGCTGCGCCGATGCCTGAATCAGGAAAAGAACTTTCGCCAAAATCTCTTCGCGCGAGGGCAGGTTCGCCAGATCCTGGATCGACCGTACGTCGATCGCACGGCCCTCCACCAGCCCTGCCTTAAATGTGAATGTCGGATTATTCTTGGCGTAGGACGTCAGCGCCTTCGCCAGCGCCACCGGATCCTTGCTGGTATAGGCCATCGAGGTCATCCCGGCGAGCTTGCTCATGATGTCCTGGGCCGGCGTACCCTGCGACGCCTTCTCGGCCAGGTTGTTCTTGACAACCTTATAATTGCCGCCCGCGCCGCGCACTGCCTTACGCAGATCGAAGTCCTGCTGCACCGTGAGTTTTTCAAACCCGGTGACGAAGATGTTCTGCGCCTTCTCGAAATCCTTCTTCAGCGCTTCCAGATCTTTCTCTTTGTCCGACTTCTTTTTCATGATGTTCCTCAGGACTCCGCGTCAGGCCTGCTTGGCGTTGAACACCGTCACGTCCAGGTGGACGCCCGGGCCCATGGTGGAGCAGATGGTCGCGCTTTTGACGTACTTACCCTTGGCCGCCGCAGGCTTGGCCTTGAGCACCGCCTGGATCAGGCTGTCGGCATTCTCGGTCAGCTTCACGGTGTTGAAACTTACCTTGCCGATAGGCACGTGAATCACGCCGGTTTTATCGACGCGAAATTCCACCTTGCCGGCCTTCACTTCCTTCACCGCCTGAGAGATGTCGGTGGTCACGGTCCCAGTCTTGGGATTCGGCATCAGCCCACGCGGGCCGAGCACTTTTCCCAGGCGTCCCACTGAGCGCATCATGTCCGGCGTCGCGATCACAGCGTCGAAATCCGTCCAGTTCTCGCCTTGGATCTTGGCCACCATGTCCTCGCCGCCCACGAAATCGGCGCCGGCTTCCGTCGCCTCCCGCTGCTTGTCGCCCGAGGCGATCACCAGGACTTTCTTGGACTTACCGAGCCCGTTCGGCAGCACCACCGTCCCGCGGACCATCTGATCGGCGTGCTTGGGGTCGACACCCAGCCGCATGTGCAGCTCGACCGTTTCGTCGAATTTGGCGAACTTGATTTTCTGGACCAGCGGAACGGCTTCGTTCAGGCTGTAGGGGCGGGTCTCGACTTGCTTAGACGCAGCTTCGAACTTCTTACCTGGTTTCGGCATGCTCCCTCATTGGTGCAGACGGCAGAGACTCGCTAAAGACCCCTGCCTCCCACTGAGAAGTTAAAATTTTTCGCGGTTTGAGCGCTTCAATTAGGTTACCAAAGCCGGAGCGCTTTGTCCAGAAGCGGTCACAGGCAGTGCCTTTCACGAGAGCATACGACCGTCAGCAGGATAAACCAGACGTCCACAAGCACGAAAGGCAGCCCAAACAAACCCATAGCCCACTCAGTCGATATCGGATCAAAATGGAGAGCGCAAGAATGAGCCAGGCCGGACCCGCAATAAACATCGAGGCGAAGACAAGCCAACTGCCCTCAAACAGGGGCGACACGCTGAGGAAGGCCAAAAGAAACGAAATTATCAGCAAAGTCTCGAACCGCTTCCGTGCGATCACTTCGCTCATAATAAAATTATGGACGAACGCGAGGCCATCGGTCACGCGATGGCAAGCCCACAACCCGATCCTGAGTTCGAGGCCTGGAAGAAACAAGTCGAAAACCTCAACGTTCAGGTGGAGCTTGCGCGGCTAGCCCCAGAATTTGAGGAAGCATTGAAGCGGCCGCCGAAGGAAACTTCCGGGCTGGTTGAAATGCAAAAGTGGTTCGCGAAGCTCAGAGAGAAACTCGAGAAGGAAGAGGCCCAGCGACACGATCCGGCGCTCTAAGCGCCATGCCAACCGCCAGCCCGCTAGACTACGTCCACGCCCATGCTGCGCGCGGTGCCCTTCACGCTCTTCACCGCCGACGCGACGTCGAAGCAGTTCAGATCCGGCATCTTGAGTTTCGCGATCTCTTCCACTTGCTTCTCGGTGATCTTGCCCACCTTGGTTTTGTTCGGCTCGGCCGACCCCTTGGCCAGGTTCACGGCGCGCTTGATCAGCACCGGCACCGGGGGGGTCTTGGTGATGAAGGTGAACGAACGGTCGCTGTAGATCGTGATCACCACCGGAATGATCAGGCCTTCCTGATCCTTGGCCGAGGTCTTGGCGTTGAACGCCTTGCAGAACTCCATGATGTTCACGCCCTGCGGACCGAGCGCCGTGCCGACCGGAGGGGCGGGCGTCGCCTTGCCCGCCGGGATTTGCAGCTTCACGCTGCCGGTTACTTTCTTTGCCATATCGTGTCTTCTTTAACTCTTCTCAGATCTTTTCTACCTGCAGAAAATCCAGCTCCACCGGCGTCGCGCGGCCGAAAATCGTGACCAGCACGCGCAGCGTGTTGCGCTCGGAGTTGATCTCGTCCACCTTGCCCGAAAAATTCGCGAACGGTCCGTCGATGATCCGCACCGTCTCGTTCTTCTCGAAAGTCATCTTCGGACGCGGGCGCTCGGCCGAGGTCTGCTGCCGGAACAAAATCGAATTCACTTCGTCGGCGGTGAGCGGCACCGGGCTGTTGCCTCCGCCCACGAATCCCGTGACGCGCGGCGTGTTCTTCACCTCGTGCCACAGTTGATCGTTCATGTTCATCTGCACCAGCACGTAACCCGGATAGAGCAGCCGCTTACTGGTGACCTTCTTGCCGGCGCGCAGTTCCACTACCTCTTCGGTGGGAATCAGCACCTCGCCAATCTGATCGGCGAATCCGAACGCCTGCGCGCGGCTCCGCAACGAATCCGCGACCTTTTGTTCGAAACCCGAGTACGTATGGATGATGTACCAGTTCTTGCCGTCCGCCGTAGCCGTGGCGGCAGGCGCCTCTTTGGCGCCCTCGGAAGGCGCCTCGTTTTCGCTGTGCGTGATCTCTTCGTCCGCCATATCTCTCTACTTCGTAAAGGCGCTAAACAGCTTGTTGATGAGGCTCAAGAAGATCTCGTCGATCACCGCAAAATACGCCGCGAACGCAAACACCGCGATGATCACCACCAGCGTGGTCGCCCGCACCTGCTTCCACGACGGCCACGTCACGCGCTTCATCTCCGTCTGCAGCTCTTCGAAATAGTTCTTGATATCCGTCGGCCAACTGGAGGCGCGCTGGATGAAATTGCCCTGGTCGCCTTCTTGTGTTTGCGCAATCGCCATCTTCTTAAAATTTCCTCGCTAACGAGTTGGCAGGGGCAGAGGGATTTGAACCCCCAAAGGCGGTTTTGGAGACCGCTGGTTTACCGTTAGCCTATGCCCCTACTCGGCTCTGCCATTTACTTCAGTCTACTTGATCTTGTCTTTACTTGATTTCCCTATGCACCCGATGCACACGGCAGAAAGCGCAGAACTTCTTCAATTCCAGCCGCTCGGTCTTGGTCTTCTTATTCTTGGTCTTGCTGTAGTTCTTGCGTTTGCATTCCGTACATTGCAAAGTGATAATTTCGCGCATCCTTGTTGCTCCCTTTCGGTAGCAGAAGCCAGAATCCAGAAGTCAGAATCCAGAATGGCGGTCTGTACATTCTGAATTCTGGATTCTCGAATTCTGAATTCTATTCAATGATCTCCGTCACCGTTCCCGCGCCCACCGTCCGGCCGCCCTCGCGGATCGCAAACCGCAATCCCTTGTCCATGGCCACCGGCGTGATCAGCTCGATCGTCAGGCTCACGTTGTCGCCCGGCATCACCATCTCGGTCCCTGCTGGCAGCTCCGTCACGCCCGTCACGTCCGTCGTCCGGAAATAGAACTGCGGCCGGTATCCCTTGAAGAACGGCGTATGCCGCCCGCCCTCTTCCTTGCTCAACACGTAAATCTCGCCCTTGAACTTCTTGTGCGGCGTGATGGAACCCGGTTTCGCGATCACCTGCCCGCGCTCCACGTCATCCTTTTCAATGCCGCGCAACAGCAATCCTACGTTGTCGCCCGCGCGCCCTTCATCCAATAGCTTCTTGAACATTTCCACGCCCGTCACCACTGTCTTGCGCGTGTCCTTGAAGCCCACGATCTCCATTTCCTCGCCCACCTTGCAGATCCCCTTCTCGATTCTTCCGGTCACCACCGTGCCGCGGCCCTGAATCGAGAAAATGTCTTCAATCGGCATCAGAAACGGCTTGTCCACGTCGCGGGTGGGGAGCGGAACGTACTGATCCACCTTCTCCATCAGCTCGTCCACCGTCTTTTCCCACTTCTCTTCGCCGTTCAATGCTCCGAGCGCGCTCACCCGCACCACCGGCAGATCATCGCCCGGGAACTGATACTTCGACAGCAGCTCCCGCACTTCCAGCTCCACCAGCTCCAGCAGCTCCGGATCGTCCACCATGTCCACTTTGTTCAGCGCTACGACAATGTAAGGCACGCCCACCTGCCGCGCCAGCAGGATATGCTCGCGCGTCTGCGGCATCGGACCGTCAGTCGCGGCTACGACGAGAATCGCGCCATCCATCTGCGCGGCGCCGGTGATCATGTTCTTGATATAGTCGGCGTGACCCGGACAGTCCACGTG
>JASHQT010000629.1 GCA_030039005.1 Bryobacteraceae bacterium | reverse complement strand
CTTCATAGCGCCCCAGCTTCAGCGCGTCGTCGCGCCGAACCAACATGCGCTTGCGCAGCCCCAGCTCTTTGATGCGGTCCTTCAGCGCTTCCACCTTTCCCTCATCGATGTCGCTCGCGATCACTAGACCCGGAGCGAAGAACTTCGCCCGCTGGATCGCGATGGCGCCCGACCCGCAGAACGGATCCAGAAACAGCTCCGTCGGCGCCGGATCGGACAATCGGCACAGAATGTTAGCCAGCTCCGGCCGCAGTTCCCCCTTTTGCAGGCTCTTGTCATACGCCTGGTGATGGCTCAGCCGCCGCGCGAAAAATCCATATCCTTCGCTGCGCTCGGCGAGCCAGAACTCGTGATCCGGCTTGGCGCGATTGGGCCGCATCCGGGTCTTTTCCGCGATCCGCTGCTCGATCGCCTCCATCACACCGCTCTCCAAACTCACCAACTGATTCGCTACCGAGGCAATCACACGAAACGTCCCAGGCGGCGTTTCTACAGCCCATTGACCGGCGATCACGCGCTCAGCCATCTCGCGCACCGGCGCGCCCTCAAACCTCAGGATGATCTCGAAACTGTTGGTCACGAACGGGAGCTTCGCGATCACGCCAGGCTTTGCGTCCGTCTCATACGCGATCAGGCCATCGAGCGCGAGTGTGACCTTCGCATCCGGCAGCGCGGCCCGCAATGCATCCTGCACCGGATCGAGCAGTCCTGGAATGAACGTGGAATAGTAGGATTTCACGGCTGGCGTCGCGTCCCGGCATGCGAACATAAGACTTGACCGCACCACTCGCAACCAGACTGCATGTCCTCATTTTGCAGCACCCGCAGGAACCCGACAAAGAGCTCGGCACCGCGCGCTTGGCGCACCGGACGCTTGCCAATTCCACACTGCGCGTCGGCCTTTCCTGGCCGAATCTGGGGAAAGCGCTCGGCCGGCCTGCGGTGCACGGGAATTGGGGCGTGCTGTACTTGGGCGGCAAAACCGAGAGCGCCAAAGCCAAACAAAGGGCGGCCGATCTCGCCGCTCTCCACCTGGAAGGCATTGTCGTGCTCGACGGCAACTGGTCGCAAGCGAAAACCTTGTGGTGGCGCAATCCCTGGCTGCTGAAGCTCAAACGTATCGCGCTGAACCCCGCCCGCCGGTCGCTCTACGGTTCGTTGCGCCGAGAGCCGCGCCGCGAGTGCCTTTCGACGATCGAATCCATCGCCGAGGCGCTCGACGCCCTGGGCGAGGACCCCAGGATCGGTGAAGCGCTGCGCGCCGAATTCGCGGAATTGCTGCAGCGGTTCCGGCCGGTCGAGCCCGTGGCGCTGGACCAGCCCCCCGCCCATGGCGCTCAACCAACCAAAGTGAGATGATCTTGGCAAGGAGGTCCTCCATGCGGCTCACCTGCCACGTTTGCGCAGCGGTCTTGACGGCCGGATTTGCGATTGCGGCCACGCCCGCCAAGGATGCGAAAGCCGCGAAAACCTACGCCGCTCCGCGCACGCCCGACGGCCACCCCGATCTCCAAGGCTACTGGAACAACGGCACCTACATTCCTCTGGAGCGCCCGAAGGATCTGGGGACCAAGGAATTCTACACCGAGGCTGAAGCGCTCGCCATCCAGAAGAAAAACGTCCAGGCCGAGCACAGCCAGTCCGCCACCGACATCCACTATGACAACGCGATCTGGCAGGGCGAACGGTTCGCGCCAGGCGCTCCCGACCTGCGCACGTCCATCGTCTTCGATCCGCCCGACGGCCGCCTCCCACCCCTATCTGAGGAAGGCCAGAAACGCGCGGCTGAACGCGCCGCACGCGCGCGCACGGTATCGCCGGCCAGCCCGGAAAGCCGCTCGTTGGGCGAACGCTGCATTACCTGGGGCGCCGACGGCCCGCCGCTGCTCGGCTCAACGTATAACGCCAACGTCCAGATCGTGCAGAACGGATCCGCGCTGGTGATTCTTACCGAAATGATGCACGATGCGCGCACCATCTGGCTGGACGGCCGCCCGCACATCCCGGCCAATATTCACGAGCTCGCCGGCGACTCACGCGGGCATTGGGAGGGCGACACGCTGGTGGTGGATTCCACCAATTTCAGCGACGAAACCAACTTCCGCGGTCCGCCCGCCACCGCGCGCCAGGACATTTTCTCCAGCCCCAAGCTGCACGTCACGGAGCGTTTCACGCGCACGGGCGACGATGCCATCGTTTATGGTTTCACCGTGGACGATCCGGGCGTCTGGACGCGCCCCTGGTCCGGCGAGATAGTCATGCGCAAAGTCAAAGGCCCGATCTTCGAATATGCCTGCCACGAAGGCAATTACGGCCTCAGTGACATCCTGGCCGCGGCCGCGAAGAAGCTGCGTTAATCCACTGCCCGAAGATACACGAGAATCGCGGTTAGCTCGCCGTCATTGTACGCGCCCATCACCGAGGAGTGCCGCCACGCGCTGCCATCGATGAATTTCACCGAGCCCGGATCGGCGTTGCGCTCCACCGGCGGCACCGACGTCAGATCGTAGAACAGGGTGGTCTCTTTGGTGTCGCTTAACACCAGAGCCGGCATCGACGCACCGTCCATCGTCGCGGTCTTGACATCGGGCGTCTGGAGCGCCTTGAGCTCGGCTACGGAAGCCGGCACTTGGGCGATCGGGGTTGCTACGGAGATACCGTAGCCGCCAACTTCGTGGCACGTGGCGCAGCGTCCGAAGCCGCGGACGGCGTCGAAGAACAACTGCTGGCCGCGAGATGCTTCGCCGGTGAGCGCTGGCGCGGCCGGTGCGGGGGCGGCCAGTGCGCCAACATCGGGATTCGCGATGCCGTTGAGCGTGGCGACATAGGCGACCACCGCCGCGAGATCCGCTTTCGACAGCACGGTCGCGAACGCCGGCATCGGCGTTCCCGCGACGCCGCCCATCACCACACCGCGGATATGCGCCTGCGTGAATCCACGCCCGGCCAGCCGCGGCGCGCCGCTCGCCGTTCCACGCGGTCCGTGGCAATATCCCGTGGCGCACGTTCTCGCGAACACCTGGTCGCCCTGTTTCACCGCATCTTGTGCCGCGCACGACAGCGCGACCGCACACAACAGCACCATCGATTTCACCGGGCTCCTCATTTCGAGCCCTCCGGCAAAGCGAAGACAACGAGCGTCGAGCCCAACCGCCAATCCTGATCGGGAAACAGCGCCGCCACTGCTCCGCCCACCACCGACTGATGCCAACCTGTGGACGTCGCGATATACTCGCGCCCGTTCACCGAGTACGCGACCGCCCCTCCGCGATGGCCCGCGCCGGTTTGAAAACTCCACAGCTTGTTCCCGGTCTTGGCATTGAGGGCAAAGAACTCGCCTTCGGGATTTCCGGTGAACACCAGGTCGCCCGCCGTCGCGAGCATCGAAGCCAGCAGCACGTATTTGTAGGGCACGGTCCACGCACGCTTTCCCGTCACTGGGTCCCAGGCGTCGATGTGGCTGTAGGTCGAGCGCCCCGGCGGCAGCTTGATCGGGAAGTCGCCGTTCATGTAATTCTCGCCTTCCTTGGGAGGATTGTTGTTCGGCGTGACGTCAGCGCATATTTCGAGCACCGGCACGTAGAGATCGCCGGTGCGCGGCGAGTAGGCCATCGAGTTCCAGCTCTTCGCGCCGGCCGCGCTCGGACAGACCCACATCGTTTTCCCGAGCTCCGGCTCCTTGCGTCCGACGATTTTTCCGTCTTCGGTGACGCCCGTCATCCAGGTGTGCAGATCGGGCACGTTGAAAACCTGCACCAGTTCTCCGGTAGCGCGATCCAGCACGCTGGTCAACCCGCTCTTGTTCATGTGCACCAGCAACTGGCGCATGCGCCCGCGGACTTCGCGATCCATCAGCAGCACTTCATACGCGGAATCGTAATCCCACACGTCATCGTGGACTTCCTGATGATGCCAGCGCAGTTTGCCCGTGCCGGCGTCCAGTGCCACCACGCTCGCGGTGTAAAGATTCACGTCCTTGGTCTTGTCCGCGTTTTCCGGTACGCGCTCGGCATCGTAGAAATCCGCCGCGGCGTTGCCGGTGCCCCAGTAGACCAGATTCAGCGCCGGATCGTAGGAGCCCGTCAGCCACGGCGATCCCCCGCCGAACCGCCAACTGTCGCCCTTCCAGGTCTCATGTCCTTTTTCGCCTGGCCCGGGGATCACGTACCAGCGCCACGCCAGGCGCCCGGTCTTAGTGGAAAATGCCGTGATGTAGCCGCGATGCGCGCCGTCGCCGTTGGTGCCACCGACGATCACTTTATCCCCGGCAATCAGCGGCGCCGCGCTGATGTTGCACTCGCACTGTTGCGCGTCATCCACGTTTACGCGCCATTCGAGCTTGCCCGTCTTCTGATTGAGCGCGACCACGTAGTTGTCCTTCGTCCCGAAGAACACCTTGCCGTCGCTCACCGCGACGCCGCGATTTCCTGTAAACCCGGGCACGCTGCGCGACCCTTCGGGATACTTGTAGCTCCAGATCTCGCGGCCCGTGGCCGCATCCAGCGCGAACACGTGCGCCCGCGCCGTGATCAGGTACATAACGCCCGCTTGCACAATGGGCGTAGCTTGCAGATTCTCCGCGTAATCGCCGGTCTGAAATAGCCACGCCGGCGCGAGCGAGCCGACATTGCCGGCGTTGATCTGATCGAGCGCGCTGTAGCGCCATGAATATTCCGTACCGCCGTATTGCGGCCAATCGGCATGCGTGGCCCCGGCGTCCTGGGCGAGCGCCGCAACTACGCTGAGCATTGAAGTGAGCAGTATCCCCGAGAATCGCATCCTGCTTATCATATCTGCAACCGCGGCGCGATGCGCTTCGAATTGGGCTACGGCGTGCAGCGGCCGTAATCCCGCAGAACTCTGTCCACCTGGATCGAACGCGCCGTCGACGGACCGGACTTGTGGCCCTTCACCTTCACGCGATCGCCGGCCGGCAGCGCAGGGCTCGCATCGGAAACCGAGTACACGGTTTTGTCGGCCGTCACGAACGTTCTTTTTCCACCGGACTCCACGATACAACCCTCCGCTACGCCGCGATTAAGCAAAACCAGGAATGTGACCCCGACCCCGACGACCGCGGCTGCACCCACGACTGCCCCTATCACCAGACCCTCATCAATATGCCCGACGCCGTACCCGGCGTTCGATTGCGCCTTTACCGGTGCGACGGCCAGAATGGCCGCGAGCAGTCCAATCCCCGATTTCATGGGCTCCTCCGATGTCCCGTCATCATACAGGATCAGTCGCGCTGATGTATAAATGACAGGTATGCCCCGTAGCCGCCGCTCGTTTCTTCAATCCGCTCTCGGCGCGACCGCACTGAGCCGCATCGCGTTCGCGCAACAAACGCCACCGAGCACGCCCGCGCCGCGCAGTTGGTCCGGCGATCAACCGGTCCGCTACCCCGACCCCGACATCGTCGCGCTCGACAATCGCTTCCGCCGCTACATGGTCGGCAACACCACGATCCAGCGCCTGTTTACCGGCACACTATGGGCCGAAGGTGTCGCCTGGAACGGCGTGGGCCGCTACCTGGTCTGGAGCGACATTCCGAACAATCGCCAGATGCGCTGGATTGAGGAGGACGCGCGCGTCACAGTCTTCCGCTCGCCATCCGGTTTCAGCAACGGCAACACCTTCGACTTCGAAGGCCGCGAGCTTTCCTGCGAGCACGGCGGGCGCCGCGTCGCGCGCTATGAATACAACGGCACCGTCACAACGATCGCCGACAAGTTCGAAGGCAAGCGGCTGAACTCGCCCAACGACATCGTGGTACATCCCGACGGCGGCATCTGGTTTACGGACCCGATCTACGGAATCAGCGGCTATTACGAAGGCTACAAGGGCGATCCGCAGATCAAGGAGGCCGTCTATCGCGTGGACGGAAAAACCGGACAGATGGAAAAAGTGAGTGACGAGCAAAATGAGCCCAACGGCATTTGCTTCTCGCCCGATTACAAGAAGGTCTACATCTGCGACACCGGCACGCCGCGCGAAGTCCGCGTCTACGATCTCGATAGCAACAATAAGCTGCGCAATGGCCAGCGCTTCGTGCAATTCAAGGTAGGCGCGGCCGATGGCATCCGCTGCGACATCGATGGCAACGTCTGGTGCGGCGCCCCGCCCGGTGTGCAAATCGTCGCGCCCTCGGGCGAGCCGATCGGCGAGATCCGGCTTCCCGAAAACTGCGCCAATATCTGCTTCGGCGCCACGCGCCGCAACCGGCTGTTCATGGCCGCCAGCCAGTCACTCTATGCCGTATACGTAAACACTATCGGAGCGCACATTGCCTAGCCACCTGGGCCACTCTGTGTTAGACTCCCCAACGGTATGAGCTGCGCCGAATGCAAACTGCTGGCCGATCAGGCCGCCATCGCGCTCGAAGAGGTCCAAAAGCTAAAAGATCAAGTCGTGGAGGCTTTCCGCGCCGGGCAAGTCGCGGAAGAATTGCTCCAATTTCTCGCGGCGCGCGAACGGGCCTATGAGCGCTGCATCGCTGCCATCGAGCGGCACGCGCTCTCCCATCAATCGGGGTCCCGCTTGTTTGTCCCCCTGCACGCCTGATCGCTGTCGTCATGCGCAATGTTGCCATGGTAATCGGCGCAGCGCTCGGGGCGGCCGTGATTTTGAGCGCGCAAGCGCAGCCCGAGTCGAAAAACATGACGCTGGTCGCCCACAACGACCTTGCGGGCAATGGCGACGGCGGCGAAGGCATGGCGATCCAACAGCTCGATGGCCGGCGCATCCTGTATCTGGCGCACGAAGGTGAAAAGACCTGCCTCAGCATCCTCGACGTAACGCACCCCGAAAATCCGCTGCTGCTGAATCAGCTTCCCTCGCCCGCTCCCGGCGTCACGCGCTGCAATTCACTCGGCCTTTCGGGCAACACGCTGGTGATCGCCAACCAGACGAACAAAAAAGGCACGAAATCCGCGGGCCTGTGGGTGCTGGATGTATCCAACCTCGATCGCGTCCGCACCGCGCAACGGCTCGACGATCTGAAGCTCTCGTTCTTCGATACCTCCGGCGCTAACTCGCGCGGCGTCCATTGCGTCTGGTTCGTGGACGGCGAGTTCGCGCACATGACTACCGGCGCGGCCGATTTCGATCCGACGAATCCCAATGACGACCAATTCTACATGATCGTCGATCTGCGCGACCCGCGGAATCCACGTGAAGTAGGGCGCTGGTGGTATCCGGGCACGCGCCAGGGCGATGTGTGCCTGCCCGAATGCCTCCCCAAGCGCCATGTGCCCTTCGACGACGGCTATCGTCCGCATCAAACCGAAGTCTGGCCCGATCATCCCGACCGCGCCTACGTCGCCTACATCGATGGCGGCGCGTTCATCCTGGATATTTCGGGCCTCACCGAAGTGAAGGCGGGCCGCGCGCGCTCCTTCACGCCGCGCGTCATCGGCCACGCCGTGTTTTCGCCGCCCTATCCGGCCTGGACCCACACCTTCCAGCCCATCTTCAGCCGGAGCCTCGCGTTCGTCTCCGACGAAGACACGCACGACAATTGCGCCGACGCGCCCAAGCTGGTCTGGCTGCTGGACATTCGCGCCGAAACAAATCCGATGGTAATTGACACCGCGCCGCTGCACTCGAACGACGACGAGCTTTGCACGCGCGGTGGCCGATTCGGCGCGCACAATCTGCATCCGAATTTTCCCGGGCCCACATCGGCGAATCTCAAGAACACCACGGTCGCGAGCTGGTTCAACGGGGGCGTGCGGATCTTTCATATCGTCGACGGTCCCACCGGCGTTTCCCATGCGCCGCCGCATCTGGACGAAATCGGCTACTACATCCCCGCCGCGCCGCCCGGAAATCCGACGCACACGGCTCAGATGAATCACGCGATCGTGGATGAAAACGGCCTGATTTATGCGAATGATCGCTTCACCGGCGGGCTCTACATTCTCCGATATACTGGCTCCGTTCCTTTGGACTGAAACTACTCCTGGACCCATGCGTTGTCCGTCCGAGTCGGTGCGGAGCTTCGGTGAGGCCTAACCTGGTGTGCCGGCGTCGAACAGGCACGGCTTCCCGCCGGACAGCCGTACAGTTGGTGCTTGGTAGACAATGGCCTTCTGGATCACTTCTTTGGGATTTGAGACTCCGAAAGTGTGCGTTCTGCCGCCTTTGCCGTGAGCAGCCTTGCTGCCCTCGTACTTCCAATGTTCCTCACCCAAGAACGGAAGATCGACCCGCCAGACGAAAATTCGCTTGGGCGGTTTCATCCGCTTAGTTGGATCCACGCCATACCGCCAGACAATGTACCAACCAGCGTGATTGTAGTGAGACTGGATTGACCAGGGCCGCGTGCTTCCCTTCGATTCCAACGCTTCAATCGCCGGAGGGTTTAGCCGGCCTCTCAAGGAGAGATCCGGGAAGCGCTGCTGTGCCGTGTCTGGATGCTTATGTCGCTTGTAGGGGCTCAGAGAATCCAAGGCTCGAACGCCTAGAATGCCTACGACGCCACTGAAAATATTGGCTTGTTCATAGTAAAGATCGATCAGGTCCTCGGCTCTGTCCTCCACAAAATCGACAGCGGCGCTTATGTGGGCAATAGTTAGACCCGGAGGGCGCTTCACGCTACTGTCGAAGCCGTCATCCGAAAAAGCCAAGCTGGGATTTGCCTCGTTCGTTCAAGGATACATGATGCTTCGCCTTGATGACACGGGAAACGCTATCGATACCAAAGGCGGCAAGTTTCGGAACGGATTTCTCAGCCAGCTCAAAGAATTCGGAGTCGGATTCGATACCGATGCTGCGGTACCCTACGGCTATCGCCGCGGCGATCGTGGATCCACCACCCATGAACGGATCAAGCACGATCCCTTCGCCCAGCGGAAGTGCGGCCCGCACTAGTTGTCGCATGAATGACTGGGGTTTGAGGGAGGGATGCGGAGCGATCTTCCGCTCATCGCGCCGCGTTGGGGCCGATGGTATTACATCAGCAAAAGGGGCGAGATCAGAAATTCTGCGAAGTCCTCCAGTTTTCCACTTCCGCAGATTATCTTGCACCCGGCCTTCACAAGGCTTGCGAAACACGCCCCATGGCTCCCAACAGGAACGTGGCATTACTGTCACGCCTGAGAATTCTTCATGTGCGTTCTTTGGCCGGTCACCACCGCGTAAGGTCTGGACCAATCGAATGATCTCACCACGCTTCTCGAACCCGACCTCTATTAAGGGCAGATAGGCCAAGTGAGACAGCAGGGGACTACTGGCGATGAAAAGATGCCCTCCGGGTACCATTACCCTTAGGGCGCGCGTAGCGAAGGACGCAAAGAAGTCCCTAATTTGCTGTCGCTCCACTTCCGTCAAGACTGTGAAGCGAGGGACTGGGCTTCGTTCGCAGCCATCGAACGAAGGAGGAATCCTCCACACGCCGCCGCGCTTGTTTCTCAACTTCCTTTTCTCTTCGGACGTATATTCCTTGAGCCCGTACGGCGGATCCGTCACAATCGCTTGGACGTGATTTGCAGGTTGAAGCTCCATCCATTCAAGGCAATTGGCGTGAAACAGGGAATATCTGACACGGCCAATCTCCCCTTCTGCCGAGCGAAACTCCAATGCCCGGGCAGTAGCGTTCATCTTGCTCATAGCCTACACCAATCCTAGTCGAAAAAACAGCGGGGGAGGAAAATGTTTCGTCCAGTTTTCCATCCGATCTACGACCCAGGCAACCATCGTGGGAACTGCGACGAACTCGGCTGAGATTGTAACACGCAAAGCCAATGTAGCCAGTAAGTCCAGCAGATTCACTCTGTGCACCACCGATGATACTGTCACAACCTCATATCGGACGGCGCCAGCAGCTTCAGAATATCTCCACTGAATCCGCAGCGGGTATATACTTCTCCCAGCGAGGATTGCCCCATGAAGCGCTACACCCTGTTGCTGATCGCTGTCGCAACCATTGTCGTTCCTTTGCGCACCCGCACCACCGTCCATGCCGCCTCCGTCCTGGCCCCGCGTTTCGAGGTCGATCCCTACTGGCCCAAGCCGCTGCCCAACCACTGGATCCTCGGCCAGACCATCGGCGTCTCGGCCGACCCGCAGGATCACATCTGGATCATCCATCGCGTGGGTTCGCTCGAAGCCGGTGAGCAGCACGCCACCACCCATCCGCAGATCGCGCAATGCTGCGCGCCCGCGCCGCCGGTGCTCGAATTCGATCAGGAAGGCAACCTGCTGCGGCACTGGGGCGGTCCGGGCGAGGGCTACAATTGGCCCGAATCGGCGCACGGCATCACGGTGGATTACAAGGGGAACGTCTGGCTAGGAGGTAATGGCCGCGGTCCGCAGAGCGCGCGCGGCGCAGTGAACGGTCAAGACGAGGAGTCCAAGCCTGGCGATCGCATCCAGCCTTTTCGCGACAACCAGATCCTCAAGTTCACCGAAGACGGCAAGTTCCTGCTCCAGATCGGCAAGCCCGGCCACAGCGGCGGCAGCAACGA
>JASHQT010000628.1 GCA_030039005.1 Bryobacteraceae bacterium | reverse complement strand
CGCCAGCAACCCAATATTCATTAGCTTGGCCCTAAAGGGATGGGCTACAATGCTCGATCAGAGAGTGAGCGGATTTCCCCCAAACTTCGCCTCTCGCGGACCGCGGAGGGTCCGTAACCGTCCCCATGTCCACCTCCACTCAGATTCAACCGGCGGCGACACCGGCCGGCGCGATCGATCAGCTTTGCATCAATACCATCCGCACCCTGGCTATGGATGCGGTCCAACAAGCCAATTCGGGTCATCCGGGCACGCCGATGGCCATGGCGCCGGTGGTCTACACGCTCTGGCAACAGTTTCTGCGGTTCGACCCAGACGACCCGATTTGGCCGAACCGGGACCGGTTCGTGCTGTCGGCCGGGCACGCCTCCATGCTGTTGTATTCGATGCTGCACCTCTGCCAGGTGAAGGCCGTGGATCCCGATTATGAAACGCTTGGAACTTTGAGCGTCACGCTCGAAGACATCAAGAATTTCCGCCAGCTCAACAGTAAATGCCCCGGCCATCCAGAGTACCGCTGGACTTCAGGCATCGAAACCACTACGGGCCCGCTGGGGCAAGGCGTAGCGACCAGCGTCGGAATGGCGCTGGCGTCGCGCTGGATGGCGCAATATTTCAACCGGCCGGGCTTCGAGATGGTGAATTTCAACGTCTACGCGCTGGCGGGCGACGGCTGCATGATGGAAGGCGTCAGCGGTGAGGCGGCTTCGGTGGCCGGGCACCTGAAGCTTTCAAATCTGTGCTGGATTTACGACAACAACCACATTACGATCGAGGGCAACACGTCGCTCGCGTTCAGCGAGGACGTGGCCACGCGGTTCCTGGGCTACGGCTGGAACGTGCTGCGCGTGGGCGACGCCAACGACCAGGAAATGCTGGCGCGGGCGCTGCGCACTTTCCTCGCGACCGAGGACCGGCCAACCATCATCATTGTCGACAGCCACATCGCCTACGGTGCGCCGCACAAGCAGGACACCAGCGCCGCGCACGGTGAGCCGCTGGGCGAAGACGAGATCCGGCTCACCAAGCGCAATTATGGATGGCCGGAAGACGCGAAGTTCCTGGTGCCGGACGGCGTCTATGAACATTTCCGCGCCAATTTAGGTCAACGCGGCCGCGGCGCGCGCGACACCTGGATGGTGAAGCTCGCCGAATACGGCCAGCAATATCCCGAACTCGCCAGCCACCTGGACAGAATCCAAAAGCGCGAACTGCCCAAGGGGTGGGACGCCGAGATTCCGAAGTTCCCGGCCGATCCGAAGGGCTTGGCCGGCCGCGATGCTTCCGGCAAAGTCGAAAATGCGATCGCAAAGAGTCTGCCGTGGCTGATCGGCGGCGCGGCGGATCTGGCGCCATCCACAAAAACCCGCCTGACCTTCGACGGCGCGGGCGATCTTGAAGCCGCGAACTATGGCGGCCGCAACCTGCATTTCGGCATTCGCGAGCACGCCATGGGATCGATTTTGAACGGACTCTCGCTTTCCAAGCTCCGGCCCTTTGGTTCCGGGTTCCTGATTTTCAGCGATTACATGCGCGCGCCTATCCGGCTGAGCGCCCTCATGGAGATCCCCGTCATTTATATCTACACGCACGATTCGATCGGAGTCGGCGAAGACGGGCCCACGCACCAGCCGGTGGAACAATTGATTTCCCTCCGCGCGATTCCCGGGCTGATCGTGCTGCGACCGTGCGACGCCAATGAAGTAGCCGAGGCTTGGCGCGTAATCATTAAGCTGCGGCATGAGCCGGCCTGCCTGATTCTTTCGCGGCAGGCGCTGCCCACCCTCGACCGGTCCAAGTACGCGCTGGCGTCCGGGGTCGCGATGGGCGCCTACGTTCTGGCCGATGCTCCCGCCGCCAAGCCGGACGTGATTCTCATCGGATCGGGCAGCGAAGTTTCGTTGTGCGTGGATGCTTACGAAAAGCTAACGCATGAGGGCATCAAGGCGCGGGTGGTCAGCATGCCGTCCTGGGAGCTATTCGAGCAGCAGTCCTACGAATATCAGAACGCCGTGCTGCCGCCGCGGGTGCACGCGCGCGTCTCGGTGGAACAAGGTTCCGTTTTCGGTTGGGACCGTTACGCGCGGCGGCGCATCGGCATGCACACCTTCGGCGCCTCGGCGCCGCTCAAAGAACTGCAGAAAAAATTCGGGTTCACGCCCGACGCGATCGTGGCCGCGGCCAAAGAAGAGTTGGCGAGGGCACAATAGGAGAAGAGATCGGGCGCATCAAAAGCTTCCGGTCCGCCGTCATACGTTAGAGTGCGAACGAAAGGAGTACCAAGTGTCTGAAACCACTACTGCCACGATTACGAACCCTGCGGGAACCGCCAATCCTTTGCAAGAGCTTCACAAGTTCGGCCAATCCCCCTGGCTCGATTACATCCGGCGCAGCCTCATCGCGGACGGTGAACTGAAGCGGCTCGTGGATGAGGATGGGCTGGGCGGCGTTACATCCAATCCGGCCATCTTCGAGAAGGCCATCACGGGCAGCACCGATTATGCCGACGCGCTGGCCGAGCTGCAAAAGCGCAAGGATCTGGACGCGATGGGCGTTTACGAGATCCTGGCGATCAAAGACATCCAGGACGCGGCCGATATCCTGCGACCTGTGTACAACGCCACCAAGATGCGCGACGGTTACGTGAGCCTGGAGGTTTCTCCGTTTCTCGCGCGTGACACCAACGGGACCATCAAGGACGCGCGGCGCCTGTGGAAGGCGGTAAACCGGCCGAACCTGCTGGTGAAGGTGCCCGCGACCGTCGAAGGAGTTCCGGCCATCGAGCAGCTCATCAGCGAAGGCATCAACATCAATGTGACGCTGCTGTTCGCGCAGGAGCGCTACGAACAGGTGGCGCTGGCCTACATCGCAGGATTGAAGAAATACGTCGCCTCGGGCGGCGATCCCAGCCACGTGGCAAGCGTCGCGAGCTTCTTCATCAGCCGCATCGACAGCATGGTGGATTCCATGCTGAAGGCGAAGATCAAAGCGACCAGCGATCCCAAGGAACAGGCGCTCTACAAGAGCCTGCAGGGGAAAGTGGCGATCGCCAACGGCAAGCTGACCTATCAGCGCTACAAAGAGATTTTCTCGGGCGCCGATTGGGAGGCGCTGGCGAAGAAGGGCGCGCAGACGCAGCGCGTGTTGTGGGCCAGCACCAGCACCAAGGATCCGAGTTATTCCGACATTTTGTACGTCACCGAGCTGATCGGCAAAGACACGGTGAACACCATGCCGCCGCAGACGCTGGACGCGTTCCGCGATCACGGCAAGCCGCGGGCGACGCTCGAGGAAGATTTACAAGGCGCGAAAAAGACCATGGACGATCTGGCCGCGGCCGGCATTTCGATGAAAAAAGTCACTGACGATCTGGTGACCCAGGCCGTGAAGCTGTTCGCCGAACCTTTTGACAAACTGTTGAATGCTGTCGACGCCAAGTGCAAGTTTGTCGGGCAAGCCGAAGTGAACGCGCAGACCACGACGTTGCCGGAGGATATCGGCGCCGCGGTTTCCGAAGCCGCCGACGATTGGAAAATGGCGGGCAAGGTCCGCAGGCTGTGGGCGCGCGACGCCACGCTCTGGACCGGATCGGACGAAGGCCACTGGCTGGGATGGCTGAGCATCACAGAAGATCAACTAGCGCACAAGCAGCATTTGGAAGACGTCGCCAAGGACGTCAAGGCCGCCGGGTTCAAGCACGCGCTGCTGCTCGGGATGGGCGGATCCAGCCTGTGCCCGGAAGTGCTGCGCATGACCTTCGGCAAAATCGACGGATTCCCCGAGTTGCATGTGCTGGATTCCACCGATCCAGCGCAGGTGAAGGCCATCGAAAACAAGATCGATCTCGCGAATACGGTCTTCATCGTTTCGAGCAAATCGGGAACCACGCTCGAGCCGAACATTTTCAAGCAATATTTCTTCGATCGCGTGGAGCACACACTGGGCAAGGGCAAGGCGGGCGGCCGCTTCATCGCCATCACCGATCCGGGGTCGAAATTCGAACAAGTGGCGCAATCCGATGGCTTCCGGCACATCTTCCACGGTGTGCCGAGCATCGGCGGGCGCTACTCAGCGCTGTCGGATTTTGGCATGGTTCCGGCCGCCGTCATGGGCATGGATGCGCTGCGGTTCCTGGATCGCGCGGACGTGATGTCGATCGCCTGCTCGTCCTGCCTGCCGGTGGACAAAAATCCCGGCGTGCAGCTCGGGTTGCTACTCGGCTCGGCGGCGAAGATGGGCCGCGATAAGGTGACGCTGATCACCTCGCCCGGCATCTGGGATTTCGGCGCGTGGCTGGAGCAATTGCTCGCCGAATCCACGGGCAAGGAAGGCAAGGGACTGATTCCGGTAGACCGCGAAGATCTAGGCGCTCCGGAACTGTACGGCAACGATCGCGTCTTCGCCTACATTCGCCTGGAAAACGGAGCGGACCCGGCGCAGGACAAGGCCGTGGACGCCCTCGCCAAAGCAGGGCACCCGGTGGTGCGGATCGCGCTCGCCGACATTTACAATCTCGGTCAGGAAATGTTCCGCTGGGAGATCGCGACGGCGGTGGCCGGGTCAGTGATCGGCATCGACGCGTTCAATCAGCCGGACGTCGAAGCGAGCAAGGTAGAGACGCGCAAGCTGACGTCCGAATACGAAAAGACGGGTTCTCTGCCGGCCGAGTCGCCCATTCTTTCCGAGAACGGAATCGACCTGTTTACCGACGAAGCCAACGCCGGCGCGCTGAAGTCGGCCGCGGGTTCCGACCAGACCGTGGCGGGCTACTTGCGCGCGCACCTGAACCGGCTGAAGGCGGGCGACTATTTCGCGTTGCTCGGGTATGTAGAAATGAACCAGGCGCACGAGAATGCGCTGAAGGGCATCCGGATGAGCGTGCGCAATCGCAAGAAAGTCGCCACGTGCCTGGGTTTCGGGCCGCGCTTCCTGCATTCCACCGGACAAGCGTACAAAGGCGGACCGAATAGCGGCGTGTTCCTGCAGGTAACTTGCAACGACAAGGTCGATCTTCCGGTACCCGGTCAGAAATTTACCTTCGGCGTAGTGAAGGCGGCGCAGGCTCGCGGCGATTTCCAGGTGCTGGCCGGCCGCAAGCGACGTGCGTTGCGCGTGCATTTGCACGATGTGGAGAGCGGGCTGAAGGCGCTGGAATCGGCGATCGCGAAAGCATTGGCGTAAGCGGATCGCCCCGCGGGAGAGCAGGCGCGCGGCCGGGTCGCCGCGGGTCTCTTAACGGGATCGGCGTAGTTGACGATAGACCGGTAGAAAGGTGATGAATGCAGGTTACGGAAGATATCGCTAAAAGCAATACCTTCGGCGCGGGACGTCCGGGCGACCCCTGCGTAATGGTGATCTTCGGCGCTTCGGGGGACCTCACCAAACGCAAGCTGATTCCCGCGCTCTACAATCTGGCGAAAGACAATTTGCTGTCCAAGGAATTCGCCTTGGTCGGATTCGCGCGCAATGAACTTACCAGCGAACAGTTCCGCGATGAAATCGGCAAGGAAATCGGCGAGTTCGCCACCACCACCATCGATCCGGATCTGTGGCACTGGTTCTCACGGCGCATTTACTATCTCACCGGCGATTTCGGCGATCCCAATGCTTACAAAAGCTTGGCCGAGTTGCTGGGCAAGATCGACAAGGAACACGGCACGCGCGGCAACTATTTTTTTTATCTGGCCACCGCGCCCAGCTTCTTCGGCCCCATCATCACGCAGTTGGGTGAGGCCGGCTTGGTGCAGGAGGATCATGTCTGGCGGCGGGTGATCATCGAAAAACCGTTCGGCCACGATTATGAATCGGCCGTGGCGCTGAACAAAGAGATTCGCAAGGTTCTGGAGGAGAAGCAGATTTACCGCATCGACCATTATCTGGGCAAGGAAACCGTCCAGAACATCTTAGTGTTTCGCTTCGCCAACGGTATTTTCGAGCCCATCTGGAACCGGCGTTACATCGATCATATCCAGATCACCGTGGCTGAAACGGTGGGCGTGGAGCAACGCGGGACGTATTATGAAAAAGCCGGCACGTTGCGCGACATGGTGCCCAATCACATTTTCCAGCTCATTTCGCTCACCGCGATGGAGCCGCCGGTTTCATTCGACGCCGATGTGGTGCGCGACGAGCAGGCGAAAATTCTGAAGGCGCTCTCGCCCATGTCGGACGAAGAAGTGCTGACGCGCACCGTGCGCGGCCAATATGGCGAAGGAGCCGAAAACGGTCACCGTGTCCCGGCCTATCGCGCCGAACCTTACGTGGCGCCCGATTCGCGCACCGAAACTTTCGTGGCCATGAAGCTGTTCATCGACAACTGGCGCTGGGCGGATGTTCCGTTTTACCTCCGCACGGGGAAACGCCTGCCGCGCCGCGCCACCGAGATCGTGATCCAGTTTAAGCGCGCGCCCTTCGTGCTGTTCCGCAAAACTGCGGTCGACAAACTGAATCCGAACCGCCTGGTTCTGCACCTCCAGCCGGATGAGGGCATTTCTTTGAGCTTCGGCGCCAAGATCCCCGGCCCGGTGGTCCAGATCGGCGACGTGGACATGAACTTCAACTACACGGATTATTTCAATGCCACGCCGCAAACCGGTTACGAACGCCTGTTATACGATTGCATGCTCGGAGATGCTACTCTGTTTCAACGGTCTGACATGGTGGAAACAGCTTGGCACGTGGTTGCGCCCATTCTGGACGTGTGGGAAGCGCTGCCTCCACGACGCTTCCCTAATTACTCGGCGGGCGCCTGGGGACCTCCCGAGGCCGACGAGCTGCTGAACAAGGATCATCGTCACTGGCGCAATGAGTAACTGGAGCAATACATAGATGATCCTGGCGGGCGATATCGGCGGCACCCATACTCGTCTTGCTTTTTTTGAAGGAACGCCGGATCGCCTGGACCCGGTTTACGTCGAGGTTTATCCCAGCCCCGAATTTGCGGGCCTGACCGAAATCGTCCGCAAATTCTCCAGCGCGCATCCGCATCCGGTGGAGGCCGTTTGTTTCGGCCTGCCGGGGGCGGTGTTGAACGGCCGCGTGGAGACCACGAACCTCCCATGGGTGGTGGATGCCAACCGGCTGAAGGCCGAGTTGGGATTTCGGTCCGTCACGCTCATTAACGACTTGTATGCCAACGCGCACGGAATCGCTCTGCTCGACGAGTCGGACTTCGTCATGCTGAACCCCGGCGTGCCCAATACCACGGGGAACCGCGCGCTGATCTCCGCCGGGACAGGCCTGGGCGAAGCCGGGCTGTACGCCGACGGGAGTGGCGGCTACCATCCCTTTCCCTCCGAGGGCGGCCACGCCGATTTCGCGCCTCGCAACGACCTGGAGCTCGACCTGCTTCGTTACTTGATGGGCCGCTTCGAACACGTGAGCTTCGAGCGGGTGCTCTCGGGCCCGGGCCTGCACAATATCTACCAGTTCCTGCGCGACACGGGGCGCGGCACCGAACCGGCGTGGCTGGCCGATCAGATCGCGCACGGCGACCCATCGGCCGCCATCTCCAAGTCAGCGCTCGAAGGAACCTCCGGGATTTGCGTGCAAGCGCTGGACGTTTTCGTGTCGCTCTACGGCGCCGAAGCCGGAAATCTCGCGCTCAAGGTGCTGGCCACGGGCGGCGTCTACGTGGGCGGCGGCATCGCGCCTAAGATCATTCGCAAGTTGAGCAGCAGCACGTTCATGAAGGCGTTCACGGCCAAGGGCCGCAAGAGCACTCTGCTGAAGGACATTTCGGTGCGCGTGATCACGAACGATCGGGCCGCGCTTCTAGGCGCTGGCCGTGTGGCGGCGCTGTCCCTCGCACGATCCGCAGCGAGCGCGCAGCTCTAGAACACGACCCTTTAAAATACGACCCGGACGCTGAGCTGGATCTCGCGCGGCGTTTCGTTCAACGGTGCCACGGCTGGAAAGCCGGACGGATAGCCCATGCGTCCGTAGGTGGCCACGCCGAAATCGGGATCGCCCAACTGCGCGTCGGGCTGGCCGAGATTCGCGTGATTGAGCACGTTGTAAGCATCGGCGCGGATGCGAAGCTGGCCCGCTTCGCCCAGCCAGGGGAGTGGAAAGGCGCGCGCCACCGACAAATCCAGACTGTAAAATCCAGGACCGAAAAACGCGTTGCGGCCGGACGTACCGAGCGTGCTGGCAGCGGCGTCGGCAAATGCCGCGGGATTGACCAACTGCTCGCCGCCCGGCACCGGAACGGGATTTGCGACCACGGCTTGCGTCGGCTCGACGAGATTCGCGCGATTGTTCAGGATCAGCCCTTGGCCGGCAATCGCGGTCGAGGTTCCGTACACCGTATAAGGCAGCCCGGAGCGGAAAGCCGCCAGCGCTCCGACGGTCCAGTTGCGCAGCGGGAGCGCGGCTTTCGAATGCGCGAACGGCGAGGGTAGATTCCAGTAGGAGAAGATCACCAGATTCTGCCGCTGGTCGAAATCCGAATTGCCGCGGTCGGAATTGGGATTGAACTGTTCGGAGAACGTCGCGCGCTGCGCGGGCGCAGCTCCGGTCTCGGGACTGGTAAACGTGAGATTGAAAAAATCGCCCGTCAGCGGATCGCTTTGATTGTCGATGGTGTGGCCCCAGGTATACGAGCCCTGGATCATGCCGCGCGAAACGCGATAGCGCAGCACCGCAGTCAGTGCGTTGTAGTCCGAAAATCCCTGATTGGCGCGATAGGCGATATCGGGCAGATTATCGTTATAGCGGCCATCCGGCGTCGCAAGTGTGGAAAATTCACGGTTGATCACGTCGGTGGTCACGAGCGCGCGCCCGTACGAGCCCACGCCGTTCACTTCCAGCATCAGGTTGCCAGTGATGCGCTGCTGGATCCCCGCGAAATAACTCTTCACCCGGCCGTTGCGAAGGCTGGGATCTACCAGGGTCAGGTCGGGAAACGTGCTGGCCAGTGTCTGGGGTTGGAGCGTCGCGAGGACGCTGGAAACCGGCGCCAGGAAATTTGGCGAGCCGGACAATGGGATTACCGGCAGGATGAGATTATTTTCGCGGACGTTCTCCCATAAGTTGTCGAATGGCGGATCGTAAAAGGTGCCGAACCCGCCGCGCAGCAACGTCCTTCCGCTCCCCAGCAAATCATACGCCGCACCGGTGCGAATTTCGAACGCGTTGCTCGATCCGAAGATCTGCTGGTTTCCCGAGCCGGTGGGTTGTTCGAGCGAAACGCCCGTCAGTTGTTGCGCAAGCGTCGTGCCCGCGCCGAGTTGAATCAAAGTATCCTTCACCGCCCCGGTGTTTTCCGCGCCGCCGTAGAACTCGTAGCGCACGCCGTAGTTCACCGTCAGCCGCCGCGTGAGCTTGAAGGTATCTTGCGCGAATAGAAAATCCTGGCCGTATTGGTAGGTTCGATTGGGATTGGGCTGCTGGATCGTGGGCAATGCGGTCCGGTCGATCGCCGCCTCGAAATAACTCGGCTCGCCAAGATCGAAATCCAGAAGGTTGCCGAAGAAGTACTGGCCGTCTTGCCCGGCGGTCAAGTAACCGTTCGAGCTGCGCCAGAGCAATCCTCCGCCGACAGTCACCATATGGCGCCCATGCGACCAGATCACGTTGTCCAGCACATCCCAGGTGTTGTTGACATTCCGGTAAGCGTAAAATGCAGCGCTGCCCGGCAGAGTCACGCCCGAGTATGCGATTCCGTTATAGGTGTAGGCATCGGTTGTGGTGAGCGTGGGGATATCGGGGTGCGGGCGATTCCAACCCAAACCATCCGTGCTGTAACCGATCCGCGCTTCGTTGGTGAGATTGGCGGCGAAAGCGTGGATGTAGCT
>JASHQT010000627.1 GCA_030039005.1 Bryobacteraceae bacterium | reverse complement strand
ACCATGCGATAGCGCCAGTCCTCGGTCACGATGGAGACCCAGTAGCCGGTTAAATCGATAGGCGCGGCGGCTTTCGGATCCGGCGGAGGTCCGCCGCGCCGGCCGCCGGGTGGCTGGGCCGCGAGCGGAAGCATGAAAAATGCTGCAAATGTGAGTAATTTTCTGGAATAAGGCATGATTATTTCTTGGCCGTCAGGCCCTTGTAAATGGCTTCGATGAACGCGTCGGTCGACCCCGGCTCGCGGCCGTACTGCGTCTCGAAGGGCTCGGCCGGATGAGCCGCCTTGATTTGATCGAGCGTCTTCCCCTGCTTGATCATGTCGGCGACGACGTCGCGCACCACCACCACCATGTCGCGATAGTCCACCACCTCCATCTGTTCGCAAAGCCGCCCGTGGCCGGGAATCACGTAGGTGCCCGGCCCGCTGTAGATGAACGGCGTCGGAGGAATCGCCAGCTCGATCAGCTTATTCAGCGCGTCGATTTCGCCCTGAATGCTCCCGCCGTTGGCCGTGTCGATCACCGGGAAGCGTGTTTTGTCCATGATGTCGCCGGCTGCCACGACGTCCGAACCGCGGAACAGCACGAAACTGTCCGCGTTGCTGTGGGCCGCGGGCTCGTGCATTACTTCGATTCCTTCGCCGTTCATGCGCAGGGTGTAGCGGTTCGGATAGAAGGCTTCGGTGGGCAGGGCGTCGTCGGGGAAGGGAGATGCCTTGCCGGTGGGAGCGCTCATGCGCTGCAGAATACTGTCGTGCGCGAGAATCGCCGCGGCGCCCCCGTTGGTCATCGCTTCGGCGAGAGCCGGATTACCCAGCACATTGGTGAAGATGGTCCTGCCGGCTTTGGCGAGCTTGCCGTTGCCGCCCACGAAATCCGCATCCGCATTGGTATCGATGATGTAACGGATGGGCAGTGGCGTCAACTTCTTGAGGGCCGCCAAAACCTCTTCCGACGCCGCTTCCGTTCCGGCGTTCACGAGCACGATTCCATCCGTACCGATGTCGACGCCAATGTTGCCGCCGGCGCCGGCGAGCATGTAGAAGTTCGGCCGGACCTTGATCACATCCAGCCCCCCGTCCTCGGCCGAGGCAGCGCGGCTCGCCAACGCGCCGCCGATCAAAAGAGCGCTGACGGCGAAAATACTCGTAAGAATTCGCATTGTTTCACTCTTCATGAGTTTTACTGGGAGGATCTTATCACTCCCGGCCCGCCCGGTGCTGCGGGAAAAGCTCTTACTTAGGCGAACGGCTGTTCCAAAGAGTTACTTTGCGGCGTGAACCATTTCGCGCCGCCGGCGGTGACGTACATGTCGTCTTCCAGCCGCACTCCGAATTCACCGCGCAGATAGACGCCCGGCTCGTCAGAGGCCGTCATGTTGGCTTGGAGCGGCTGGCGATTGCCTTTCACCAAGTACGGCCACTCGTGTTCGTCCATGCCGATCCCGTGACCGAGGCGATGCGTGAAGTGCTCGTAGCCTAAGCCGAAGCCCGCTTCTTCGATGACCTTGCGCGCCGCAGCATCCACGGCCTGGCACTCTACACCCGTCTTGGCCGCATGCAAGGCGGCTAGTTGCGCCTTATGGACCGTGTCGAACGCGCGCTTCATTTTGTCCATGGCTTTGCCGATGACGAATGTCCGAGTGATATCGGATTGGTAGCCTTCGACCTGGCAGCCGTCGTCGATCATCACGAGGCTGCCTTCGCGAATTACTTGCGGCTGGGGCGAGCCGTGCGGCAGCGCGGACCAGGCGTCCACCTGGCAACTGGCTTCGCCCGGAAATCCGGACCGCTCGTAGCCGGCCGCGATGAGCTGGCTGACCGCGGCGTTCGTCATTCCGGGGTGAATCGATCGCCAGGCGGCTTCGTAGACGGCAAGCGTCACGTCATTGGCGAGCTGCATCAGCTTCAATTCGGCGGGGCTTTTGATCATGCGGCATCCCGCGGTGACCTGAGTGGCACTGGAGAGATCGATGCCCGCGGCCGCTTGGCGGATACCTTCGGAGAAAACGAAGGGCATCCGTTCTTCGATGCCCAGCCGCCCGGCACTTATGCCAGCATCGCGCAGCGCACCTGCCACCAGCGCATATGGATCGCCATCTTCCTGCCACGTGAGGATCTTGGACTCCCGCCCGAGCGGCGCCTGCGCCATGGATTCCTGTGCGCGATCCTGCTCGAACGCCGGACACACATAGAAGGGATTTCCCTTCTGCAAAAGCACGCAAACGAACAGACGTTCGCTCGCGCCCCAGCGGATGCCGGTGAAGTAATCGAGTGAAGTACCGCCGGCGAGTGCGATGGCATCCAGAGCGTTGGCGCGCATGAAAGCGCGGGCGCGCTCGATGCGCGACTCTCGTTCAGTCAGCGTTATGGGTTTGGCTTCTGATCGGCGATTGCGAAGCGCGTCAATGGCCGGAGCCGCTTTCGCGGCGGGCGCTGGAGCCGCTTTCGCGGCTGACGCAGGCGCCGCTTTCAACGCTACGCCCACGCCCAGGGCGGTTGCGGCGGATGCGAAGAAGCGGCGTCGGGTCGGCATCATCGTCACTACAAGTGAATAATCCCGCGCTGGATGGCCGCCGTTGCGGCCTGCGTGCGATCGTCGACGCTGAGTTTGCTCAGAATGCTTTTGACGTGATTCTTCACCGTGTGCTCGGCGATGCCCAGCGCGTAGGCGATTTGCTTATTGCCGTAACCCTTGACGATCAGGGCCAGGACCTCGGCTTCGCGGGCGCTTAAGCCAGCGGGCAAGGCGCTCGACGCCAGCGCCGCGGCCACGGACGGCGGCAGATAATCTTCACCGGCGTGGACCGCGTGGATGGCGCGGATCAGCTCGTCGTGCAGGACGTCTTTGGTGAGATAGGCCCGCGCGCCGGCCTGCAACGCGCGCCGCACGTCTTCGTCGCCGCCGTAGGTGCTGAGCGCGATGATGTGCGCTTCGGGAAATTCAGCGCGAATGGCCCGCGTGGCTTCCACACCGTTCAGTTCCGGCATGCGCACGTCCATGAGCGTGACGTCGGGGCGAAGCTTGCGGAACAGGTCCACGGCCTGTACGCCGTTGGCGGCCTCGGCGATCACCTGCATATCGGGCTGCGTGTTGATGATGGTTTTCACGCCCACGCGCGCGATCAGATGATCCTCGGCGATGAGGATGCGAATCGGACCGGCGGTCATTTGGAAAGCGGCACCGTGACCGCTACTTCCGTACCCTGGCCGGGTTCGCTGTGCAATTGCAGTTCTCCGCCGAGCCGCTCGGCGCGCTCGCGCATGCCGAGCAATCCGAAGTGGCCGCCGACTTCAGAGAACGCTTCATCCTGCTCGAAGCCGCGGCCATTGTCGGCGACCCGCAAACTCAATTTGCGGCGCGCCATCTCCAGGTGGATATTCACTTGGCTGGCGCTGGAATGTTTGACGGCATTGGTCACGGCCTCTTGCGCGATGCGCAGCAGATGCTGCTCAGTCTCCTCGGGCAGCGGGCGGTTCTCGCCTTCCACGTCGACGCGGACCTGCACCGGGGATCCGGCGGTCCACTGGTGCGCAGCCTCCGACAGCGCCGCGGGCAGATCGTGACCTTCGAGCGCCGAAGCGCGCAGATCCATGACCGACCGGCGCGCCTCCGTCAGGCTGTGCCGCGCCATCTTACGCGCCAGATCCAGGTGTTTGCGCGCCACATCGAGCTGTCCGTTGAGGGTGAGCGCCACCGCATCCAATTGCGAGGAAATTCCCACGAAGCCCTGCGCCAGCGTGTCGTGAATTTCGCGGGCCAGGCGCCCACGCTCTTCGAGCACCAGGGAAAAGCGGGCGCGAATCTGCCGCAGCCGCAAGCGATACAGCCCCCAGATGGCCGCGGCGGCCAGCAACACGCAAAAGTATCGAAACCACGCGGTCTCGTAAAAGTGCGGCAGCATTTCGAACGCGAACGAAGCTTCGCCGGACGGTCCATTGGGAACCGAGGCGCGGACGACAAAACGATACGCGCCGTGCGGCAGGCTGTTGTAGTTGGTGACGCGACGCGACACGGAGCTGGTCCATTCGCGATCCAGGCCCTCCAGCCGGTACGAATAGCGCACGCGCTCGGGGGCGCCGAGATCAATTCCGGTGTAGCGGAACTGCATGCGCCCGCTGCCGGGCGCGAGCCTTGCGCCCGAGGCCAGCGAGATGGGACGGCCGTCCACGGCCACTTCGAGCAAATGCACCTGAGGCGCGGTGGCCGCCGGCGGGCCATCGTGGGGATCCAGCACCGCGAGGCCCAGGCTGGTGGGAAACCATAGCCGTCCATCGCTCGATCTGGCGCCGCCTCCGCTGGTGGGATATCCGGGAGCGCACTGCGCGCTGCGCAACCCATCGTCGACTCCATAATTGACGGGCTGGATGGTGCGGATTTTGCCGTGCATCAGATCCCAGATGTCCTGCTTGCGGACACGGCAGATGCCGCGCGTGGTGCTCAGCCACAGGAATCCGTCGCCAGAGTCCTCGATGTGCGAAACGTTATCGCTCAGCAGGCCGTCGCGGGCGGTGATGTGAAAGAATTTGCCGTCGCGCAAAGCGTCCAATCCGCCGCCAAAGGTGCCGATCCACAGGGTCCCGTCTTCGCTTTCGACAAGCGACCGGATTTGATTGCTCGAAAGACCGTCGTCGACCGTGTAGAGCCGCAGTTGTCCGTTGTCCAGGCGCCACAAGCCGTCGCCATAAGTGCCCGCCCAAAGTTTACCGTCGCGCGTCTGGCACAGAATGACTGGATCGTTGTTGAGCTGCGACCCACCGGGGATCGCGATCCGCGAGTGTTTGCCATCCAGTTGAATGACACCCGCAGGCGTGGCGATCCAATCGTGGCCGCCCGCATCTTCCAAGAAATCGAAAGCCACGCGGCGGTTGAGCGGATCGCTCCAAGCCGGGTTGATGAAGTGGCCGTCATGCATGCGGCTGGGGCCGCCACGGGCCGCAATCAGCAGATCGCCGTCGCGGCTTTCACGGATGGAGAAAATCTCGTCGCTCGGCAGGCCATCCTTCTGCGTATACACGCGTGCCGGCCTGCCTTCCACCAGTTGCACCAGGCCGCCCTCATGGAAGCCGATCCAAATTCTTCCGCGGTGGTCCTGATATACGGTGGTGGGTTCGTCGCTGGGCAGGCCTTCGGATTCGCCGTACATACTGAACAGGTCGTTGCGCAGACGGTTCAATCCGGTGTTCATGCCGACCCAGAGATTGCCCTCGCTGTCTTCATAAATGCAGCGCACCCATTCGCGCTCGCGCGAGCTTCCCAAGGGGCTGCTCGCGAAGCGTCCGTCTTCCAGGCGCGCCAATCCACCGTCGGTGCCGGCCCACAGATTGCCGTCGCGGTCTTCCCAGATGGCGCGGACAAACGTGGCGGGAAGACCTTCGTTCATGGTGTAATGGCGCAGTGTCCCGTCGGGACTGCGCGCGATCAACCCGAAGCTGCCGCCGACCCAAAGATTGCCGCGGCGATCGAGCAGCAACGAGTTGATAATGTCGCCCACCGGCCCGAGCACCTGGACGAATCGCCCGTCTTCAAAACGCATGACGCCGCCGAAACCGGCGACGTAGATATGGCCGTCGCGGCCGCCGTATACCGTGCGCAGGGCCTGGATGGGCAATCCCTGGCGCGGGCTGAAATTGGTGAATTTGCCGTTTTGATAGCGATTGACGGAAACGCCGGCTGCCACCCAGATGGCGCCGGTCTCGTCCTCGGCGATGGAATTCACCGAGTCGTCACCCAAGCCGTCTTTGGTGGTGAAGGTGGTGAATTTGTGTTTGTAATAGCGGGTCAAGCCGCCGAGCGTGCCGATCCAGAGGCTGCCGTCGCCGGATGCGTGGAGCGCGCCGACGCTGTTGCTCGGCAGCGCGCCGTTCTCCTTGTTGAAGACCACGAAGTCGTATCCGTCAAATTGCGCGAGGCCCTCGTCGGTGCCGAGCCACAGGTAGCCATCCTTGGTTTGCGCGATGGCGCGCACGGTATCCTGCGGGAGTCCGTGTTCCTGAGTCCAGACGGTGCGGGTGTATTGCGTGAGCGCGCGGCGCGGGTTCAGGGCGAGGGCCGGATAGGCGAGCGCGAGCGCACCCACCACAGCTACGGCAACTCTTGGATACACTTCTGATTGTAAATGGTTCGGCCATACCTCTGGTATTTCGCGGCGAGCATCCTTCTGCTGACGGGCTGCGCCCATCGGGAGAGGCCGCCACTCGAGGACTTGACCGGGCACGAGGATCTATCGCGCTTTAAGATTCAATCGGTGCGCGGTGTGCGCGACGGAGACCGACTGGCCGCTCAGGTTTTGATCAGCGACAGTTCGTCGATTCTGACACTCGATCTGCATTTTGCGATCGGCTCGCCGACGACGTTAGCCTCGGGAACCTGGCGCTGGTCGAGGGCGGGGCAGTTACTCAGCGGCACGGTGGAAGCGCGATCGGTGACGTTTCTCGGCGGGCAGGATGACGGGCCGAGCATAGGGGGCATGTTCGATCTGGTGAGCGGCGGCAATTCGCGCTACCGCGTGAATCTTCCGCTCACTTTGCTTCCACGGTCTTTTCGACCTGCAACTTCAAGCCGGTAACAGCCTTGACCCGCACGGCAGCGCCCGCGGGAACCGGCGCCGGTGCGATGGCGTCCCAATACTCCCCGTGCACTAGCACCTGGCCCTCCGGAGCGAGCGGGGTGCGCGCGACGCCGATCTCGCCGATCATGCCTTCGGCTCCGGTGAGCACTTTGTTGCGCCGCGCTTTCAGCACTACGGAGACCAGAAACATCGTGATGGCCGCGAAAGGGAGAGCGACTGCCAGCGCGGTAGAAAGGTGAATCCGCATTTCGGGCGGACCCTTGACTAAAAGAAGCGCGCCCAGCACCATCGCGATCGTACCGCCGATCCCGAGGATGCCGTGGGAGGTGAATTTGGCTTCGAGAATGAAGAGGGCGAACGAAAGCACCAGCAAGGCGACTCCGGCCCAGTTAATCGGCAGAATCGACAGCGAGGAAAGCCCCAGTAATACGAGAATGGCGCCGGCAATTCCGGGGAAAATCAGACCAGGGGAATGAAATTCGACGTATATTCCCAGCACGCCGAGGACCAGGAGTATAAATCCGATGTTCGGATCGGCGATGGCGGCGATCACGCGTTCCCGCAGCGTGCGTTTTACTTCGGTCACCGTGGCGCCGGAAAGTTGCAGCGAGACCTTGCGGCCATCCCAGCGCGTGATTTCGCGGCCGTTCAATTGTTCGAAGAGCTGCTGTTCGTTGTTGGCGACTAGGTCAATCAGCTTTTGATCCAGCGCTTCTTTTTCGGTGAACGATTTGGCTTCGCGGATGGTCTGCTCGCCCACCTGCGCGTTGCGCCCGCGGCGCGACATCATGCTGCGCAGCATCGCGGCGGCGTCGTTCTCCACTTTGTTGCGCATCACCTGGTCCATTTGGCCCACCAGCAGGACCGGCGAAGACGCGCCCGTGTTGGTTCCCGGCGCCATGGCGGCGACGTCGCCCGCTTCGAGCACGAAGAAGCCGGCCGAGGCCGCACGGGCTCCGCTGGGCTCGACGAAGGTGACGACGGGAACCGTGGATGCGTCCAGTTTTTCAATGATTTCGCGCGTCGCATCGAGCAATCCGCCGGGGGTATTGATGCGCACCAGGAGCATGGCGGCGTTTTGCCCTTGCGCCTGCGCGATGGCGTCGCCGACGATTTCGGCGGTGATGGGATGGATGTCGCCGTCGATATTCACCGCCAGGACGCGCGGCGACTGCGCGTAGCAGAGCCCGGCGCAGAAAAGGGCGATCGGGCCTAGGACTCGCACGCGCATGTCATTACCTATTATCACGGATGGCAGCAACCAGCAATCGCCGCGCAGAGGCGGCGCACGGTGAAAAGGGAGAGGGGAGGCACACTGAGGTGCGGCGATTTTTTTGGCACTTTGGGCGAAAGTTCGGCGAATCAGGCGGCGCTCACAAGGCGCGATGCGTTGTGCGCGGCAAGGATAACAGGCGATCGGCGGCTCACCGCATTTCCGGGAGGCAAGTTCTTCAGGACAAACCGAGAATGGCGCCGATGGTGA
>JASHQT010000626.1 GCA_030039005.1 Bryobacteraceae bacterium | reverse complement strand
ACGGCGAGCCAGGCGGCTTCGAAATGCAGGTAGCGGCTCCAGCCGTTCTGGTCTGGGAGCACGTAACCGTATCCGGTGGGGACCAGATCGCGCGACGAGGGGATGTGAAGTTGGAACAGCGGCGGTGTTAGCACGTTGCCGGTTTCGCCCCAGTAGAAGCGCGGATGGGAGATGAGAATTTCGATTCCGCTGAGAAGCAGCGCGAGGAAGGCGAGCACGGTAAGCCAGTGAGTGATCCGCACGATGGCGGAATGCCGCGAGCTTCGGGCGGCAGGCGCGACGGAATCGGCGGCGCGGGCCAAAGTGGCCATTTGGGAAAGTGTAGCACCCGCTCCTGGGCCGGCGCTTATGACCACAGGCGTGAGAATGGGATTGCCGTTGCGCCGACGATGGCGCTGAGCAAAAGCGCGGGCACCGCCAGCAGCAACAAAAGGGGCCCCACGTGCGTGATTAACACGGCCGGCACCACCACCGCGATCCCGAAAACAAACAAAGCGAACGCCAGTTTCTTTCGCCGGTCTCTCGGAATTTGAAAGGCGGCCATCATCGAGCCAATTCCCGCCAGCACAAATCCGCCGCCGACCACCGACCATAAGACCGTCGCTGACGGACCAGTTGAGCCGGAAAATCCCACGAAGTCGTAGGCGAATACCACTCCGAAGCAAAGTAAACCGAAGCCGGCCGCCGCCAGCAGCTTGGGGATGAACCCAATCACATGGTGATGCTATCACCTCGTGAAACGGGGCGCGTTGGGGTCAATCCCCCGCCTTCGCCAGCGGAGCGGGCCAGGGGTTCATTTGGGAGGGTTTAGCGCTGATGCCTGCTTGACATTTGCCTATACAATTGCATATCGTTCCTGCTACCATGGCCGTGCGTGCCGATGGGTTCGACTGGGACAAGGGCAATCGCGCCAAGTGCTAGAAGCATGGGCTTTCCGTTTCAGCCATCGAAAATCTTTTTGCTCGCCCGCTTGCCATTCTCCCGGATGCGCTCCATTCGCATTGCGAACGACGTTTTCGAGCCATCGGCCGGACGGAAAAGGGGCGCGGCGTGTTCATCGTCTTCACATTTCGCCGCAAGGGCCAGGAGCTGCTCATCCGGCCCATCAGCGCCCGGTATATGCACAAGAAGGAGATCGAAGCGTTTGAAAAAGAAAATCCCGGCCTTTAAGACCGACCGAGCGGCGGCGGCTTTCGTCGACAAGGCCGACCTCACCGATTACGACCTTTCCGGCGCACAGTTGACGCGCTTCGAGATCAAGCCCAAAGACAGATCCATCAACCTGCGATTGTCTGAGGAGCTTTACAACGCCGTGCGCAAACGCGCCGCTCGCGCAGGTGTGCCCTATCAGCGTTTCATTCGCTTGACCCTGGAAAGGGCTATCGGCCCGAAATAGGTCCAGGATCAGTACCATGCACGATACCCATTTACGGCGGTGGTACGCTGCTGTCTATGCTGGCCGCCCGCGCATCGAATACTCACTTTCTGAATGTCGACCTCGATGTCTATTCGAAACGCGATCTAAGACCACTTGTGGACTGTCTCGAGCGCAAGGTGCACGTGCTTTTCGTGGGGCGCGAGCGACGAAAATTCTCCGCGCACTTGGAAATCGCGGGGAACGCCCGCTCCGCCGATGCGACGATCCGTGCGTTCTGCAAATTGATCGGCGACCTTCCAAGGGGGGTACGCAAAATCTGGGATGCGGCCACGCTCCGCAGCTTCAGCGTCGGGGTACACGCGGAAATCGGTTCTCCCGTTCGAGACTTCCGGATCAAGCCGGCAACTGTGACAGCTGTATCCACAGTTGGAGCGGAAATCGTGTTGACGGTTTACGCTCCGAAGCGGGAAAACCCGCGGAGTTAATCGCCGGCTTTGGCCAGCGGCACGGGTTCGGGGACGGGCGCATCGACGTCGCGGAAGACCGCCGTGCTATCGGACGTCTCGGGCATTACGGGGAACGTGAAGCCGCACTTGGGACAATGCTCGGCGAGCGCCTTTTGCTCATGCGCCAGGTCGTAGGCTTTGTCCGTAATGAGAGCGCAGCAGGGGCACACGCGGATCAGGCGTGTGTTCTTCAGCTCGAAATTGGTGATAATGTCTTCCATGATGGCGCCGCTGCGCACGGCCCATTCCTTGGCCTGCTTGTGGTAGCCATTCATGTGCCACTCGCGGAGGGCTTCGAAACTGGTCCACAGGCTGACCTCGTTATACCAGGAAGGGTCCTTGGGATGGACCCACCAGGTGAGGTGCAAAAAGCCGGGAAGCGTCTTCAGTTGATTGCGCACTTCGCCGAACAGCAACTTGAATTTCTCGTAACCGTCGGGGCTCGAGAAACGTACTCGCTGCATGCTTTGATAAATGGGCATTCGATCTCCTTGTGATTGGTCGAAAAATTTTCAAAAATCCATACGCAGCGCCAATTGGCCAACGCGATTGCCGCCTTGCCCCGCGGTTTGCGCCGCCGTCAGGACGCCGAACGTGGAAGGGTCGCTGATGTCGGCGGCCGGGGGAGCCCAATTCGTGTGATTCAAAGCGTTGGTGAACGTGCATTCGAAACGAAATCTCAGGCGCTCCCGAACCGAGAAAGTCTTCGATAACCCGGCCGAGACCGAGATGGTGCCCGGCGCTTCCAGGATCCCGACGCCCGCGTCGCCGATGCGTCCGGCTCCGGCGGGAGTAGGAGCGAAAGCGTTCAGGTTCCACACCTCATCCCCGCTGACGCCCGAATAAGGATTGCCGACCGCGTCGGGCCGTGCGGTGATGCCGCCTCGGCTTACAATGCCGGTGTTGGACTGATCGAGCGTCGGGCTGATGGTGGGTGTCATGTACGGTCCGGTTTGAATCAGCGTGACAGTATTGATGTTCCAGCCCCCCAGCGCACCGTTCACGAATCGATTCTTGCTGGACCACTCGCGTCCGGTGCCGTAGGGCAGCTCATACGTGCCGGTCAGTAAGAACCGCTGCCGGGGCATGCCGGCCACGTTTCCGCGCGCCGCCCGCAGATCGAATTGATCGTAGGACGGCATGAACAAGATGTTCTCCGAGCTAAAGCCGTTGGGAGCGTCGCCTTGCGCGTTGCTGATATTGTGCGCCCAGGTATAGTTGGCCTGAAAGTACAGTCCGTGGGAGAGCCGTTGCGTCGCCTCCAGAGTCAAACCCTGGTAGTTCTGAAAGCCGGCGTTGGCGCTGTAGTTGATCTCGTCCCAGTTCTGGTAGGGCGCGCGCGGGTCGACGTAGGGACTCGGCACGTAGGGCTGCGAGCTGGGTGGGATGGCGTTGTAATCCTCCTTCACGCTCATCCGGTAGGAGTTCATTCCCGAGTAAGTGATTCGCGCCGCCAGCGCGGAGGTGAGTTGGCGTTCGATGGTGACGTTCCACTGCGCGGTTTGCGGGTCCTTGAAGTTCGGGCTCATGCCGTCGTAGAAGCCGGTCCCGCCGTATTGCAAAGCCTGATTGGTCGGAGACGTTTGCGGGAAAGTGAACAGCGGAACACCATTGTTGTTATTTGAGTAGGTGTAGGGCGCTCCCAGGGGGATGCCGATGAAATCGTACGCCAACTGGCCTAAGGGAGTCTGGGTGAAGATGCCAAACCCGGCGCGAAAGACGGTCTTGTTGTCGCGGAAGGGGCGGAACGCGATGCCGATGCGCGGATCGTAATCGCCCCAATAGGTGTTGCGCAAGCTCTGCGACAGGCCGGCCTGGCTCGCGGTTACCACGTTCGTGCAAGGAAGCGACATATTTCGATTTGGGAGACTGCAGGCGTTAAACGAAACCAGAAAAGCGTTGTAGTTGGCCTCGAGCAGCGGGCTGGAGGGAACCGTTTTATCCAAGAGAATGTTCGGTACCACCACCTCGCCGCCGTTGATGGGAAGGAAATTGGCGATATCGCCCTGATTTTCCGTGAATTCGGGCAGCAGTTCCCAGCGCAGGCCGAAGTTCAGCGTGAGCCGGTCGTTGACCTGCCATTGATCCTGAAGATAGGTCCCCCATTGAACGCTGGGTTCGTTGGTGTTGGGGCTGCTCTCGACAATGAAGGAAGTGTTGGGCGCGCCGAGCAGGAAATCGCCGAAAGAGCTGCCGGTGAAGACGCCCTGGTTAAACGTGAACGCTCCGAAATCGTCGGATTGGCCCCAGCGGACGACGGTTTCATAGAAGACGTGCCGAACATCCAAGCCAATGCGTAGCGTGTGTTTGCCCATGGTGCGGCTGAGATTATCGGTCCATTGATAGGTCTTCGACGCGCCCGGTCCGTCCTTATCGCGGCCGATCGGCGTGAAGCCCGTACCGTCCGAAAAATTGAAGGTGGGGAAAGCGCCGGTAGTGGGGTGGTTGGCGAAGCTGATGCCCGTGAGGCCGAGCGAATCGTCCGCCTCCGCGCCCTGAATGGGGAAATCCTGATTAATCAAACTGGTGGTGAAACCGAAGCGAAACTCGTTCACCATTTTCGGACTGATGGTGTAGTTGTAGGACACGATGAAGCTGCGGTCGTGCTCGGTATCGATGTCATCAGGCAGCAACGGATTCACGGGTCCGGATTGCCCGCTGTCAGTGAGCAGGTTCTTCCAACTGAAGCGCGCATAGATTTGCTGGTTGCTGGTGATGTAGTGATCCAACCGGGCGTCGAAGCCGTTCGTATTCGATGGGATGGGCTGGAGGATTTCGTAGTTGTAGCTGCTGCCGCCGTTGACGTTGGGCAGCGGGTAATAGCCGTTCAGCAGATTCAGCGCTACCGGGTTCAGCATGGATTTCGGAATGGTGTTATTGGGAAACGGAGAACCGTTATAGGGATCGATCAGCACATTGCTTGTCTGACCCGTGGTTGGGCTGATGATCGGCAGACCGTTGAGGTTGCCTTCGCGTTCGGCGAGTGTGGGCACGAGGTCCTGCTCGGGGCTGGCCGTCCGGCGGCGATTGCCTTCGTAGTCAACGAAGAAGAACGTCTTGTCATGGCCGTTGTAAAGGTGCGGGATCGTCACGGGACCGCCCAGGCTGCCGCCGAACGTGTTGAAGCGCTTCGGCGCTTTGGTGGAGAAGTTCAGAATGGTGGCGTCCAGGACGTCGTTTTGCAGGTACTCGAACAGGCTCCCGTGAAGCTGATTGGTGCCGCTTTTGGTGATGAAGGTAACGTCGGCTACCTGGGAGAATTCAGCGCTGTTGTTGAAGGCCGTCACCTTCAGTTCCGAAAGGCTCTCCGACGACGGATAGGCATTTTGCAGGGAGCCGTTGGCGGAGACATTGGCGGTGGAAATTCCATCCACCGAATAACCGGTCATCGAATACGTGGCGCCGCCGACTTCGATGTTGCCGTTGCTATCGGTAACGATGCTCGGCGAGAGCGCGAGCGCGGCCAGCGGGCTGGTGGTTTGGGCGCGGAAGTTCAGAGGCATATCGAGCAGTTGTTCGTTGCCGCGCGTATCGCCGACGGTGGCATTTTCGGTGTTGATCTGCTCGGCCGCGGCCTCCACCTGGATGCTTTGCTG
>JASHQT010000625.1 GCA_030039005.1 Bryobacteraceae bacterium | reverse complement strand
GTGGACCAGCTTAATTCATTTGCTTCCGAAGTGACGCGCGTGGCGCGCGAAGTGGGCACGGACGGCAAGCTCGGCGGGCAGGCCGAGGTGAAGGGCGTCGCGGGAACGTGGAAGGATCTGACGGACAACGTCAACTTCATGGCCGCGAATCTCACTACGCAGGTGCGCGGGATCGCGAAGGTGGTGACGGCGGTCGCCAACGGCGACTTGAAGCGCAAACTGGTGCTAGAAACCAAGGGCGAAATCGCGGAACTCGCCGACACGATCAACGGAATGATCGACACGCTGGCCACGTTCGCCGATCAGGTGACCACGGTGGCGCGCGAAGTGGGCATCGAAGGCAAACTGGGCGGGCAGGCGCGCGTGCCGGGCGCCGCGGGAATCTGGCGCGATTTGACGGACAACGTCAACCAGCTTGCGGCCAATCTGACCACGCAGGTCCGCGCGATCGCCGAAGTGGCCACGGCGGTGACCAAAGGCGACTTGACGCGGTCCATCGCCGTGGAAGCGTTGGGCGAAGTGGCCGCGCTCAAGGACAACATCAACGAAATGATCGTGAACCTGGCGGCCACCACGCGCAAGAACAACGAGCAGGACTGGCTGAAGACCAATATCGCCAAGTTCACCGGCATGATGCAGGGCCAGCGCGATCTGTTGACTGTCTCCCAACTGCTGTTGAGCGAGTTGACGCCGCTGGTGAGCGCGCAACACGGCACCTTCTACATCGCCGAATGGCAGGAGGATCACACCGTATTGAAGCTGCTGGCGGGCTACGGTGTGCAGGAGCGCGATGGAGTGCCGCGCCAATTCGAGATCGGCGAAGGTCTGGTAGGCCAATGCGGCAAGGAAAAGGATCGCATTCTGGTCACCAATCTTCCGGGCGATTACATTCGCATCAACTCCAGCCTGGGCCGGACGGCGCCGGTAAGCATCGTGGTGCTGCCGGTGCTGTTTGAGGGCGACGTCAAGGCGGTCATCGAGCTCGCCTCCATCGGCCAGTTCAGCGACATTCACCTGGCGTTTCTCGATCAGCTCACGCAGTCCATCGGAATCGTGCTGAATACCATTCGCGCCACCATGCGGACCGAACAGCTCCTGACGCAGAGCCAGGCGCTCGCCGAAGAGCTGCAAAGCCAGCAACTCCAGTTGCAGAAGACCAACGCCGAGCTGCAGGAAAAGGCGCAGCTTCTGGCCGAACAGAAGACCGAAGTGGAAGCCAAGAACCAGGAAGTGGAGCAAGCCAAGAAGGCGCTGGAAGAGAAGGCCGAGCAGTTGGCTTTGACTTCCAAATACAAGAGCGAATTCCTGGCGAACATGAGCCACGAACTGCGCACCCCGCTGAACAATCTGCTGATCCTGGCGCGCATGCTTTCCGAGAACTCGGACAAGAACTTGACGCCCAAGCAGGTGAAGTTCGCCGAGACCATTCACACCTCGGGAACCGATTTGCTCTCGCTCATCAGCGACATTCTCGATCTGAGCAAGATCGAATCCGGCAAGATGGACGTCGAAGTGGGCGGCATCCGCTTCAGCGAGCTGGAAGATTACTGCCTGCGCACGTTCCGTCACGTGGCGGACGGCAAGGGGCTGGACTTCACGGCCGAACTCGGCTCCAACCTGGCTTCGGAAATCATCCACACCGACGCCAAGCGCTTGCAGCAGGTACTGAAGAACCTGCTGTCGAACGCCCTGAAATTTACCGAGCAGGGCTCCGTGAAGTTGAGTATTGATAAGGTGTCGAGCGGCTGGAGTTCGGCCAATGCCATCTTGAACCGCGCGAAATCGGTGATCGCGTTCTCGGTTTCGGATACCGGGATCGGAATCGCGCTCGAAAAGCAGCGCATCATCTTCGAAGCCTTCCAGCAGGCCGATGCTGGCACCAGCCGCAAATACGGCGGGACCGGCCTGGGTCTCGCCATCAGCCGCGAACTGGCGAGTCTGCTCGGCGGGGAAATTCAGTTGCGCAGTGCTCCGGGCCAGGGCAGCACCTTCACTCTGTATCTCCCACTGATCTACAAAGGACCGTCGAGTGCGACGGGCGAAAACAAAGCGGCTTTCTCGGTTTCGCCGATGCCGTCGTCGGCCGTGAGCGTGGAGCACGTCATCGAACGCATTCCCGACGATCGCGACACGCTGCAGGGGCAAGATGCCTTGCTCCTCATCGTCGAAGATGACTCTCACTACGCTGGCGTGTTGCGCGACCTTGCCCGCGATAAAGGTTTCAAAGTCCTGGTCGCCAGCGGCGGCGCCGAGGCCCTGGCGCTGACCCGAGAATTCCATCCCACCGCAATCTCGCTGGATGTATTTCTCCCCGATATGCTGGGCTGGACGGTGCTCAATCACCTCAAGCAGGATCCCGCCACTCGCCACATTCCCGTGCAGATGCTTACTCTGGACGAAGATCGGCATCATGGCCTGTCCCGCGGAGCCTTCTCGTTTGTCACCAAACCCACCACGACCGAAGGCCTCGACGTGGCGCTCTCGCGGATTAAGGAGTATTCTTCTCCGCGAAAGAAGCGCCTGCTCGTCGTCGAGGACAATCCGGCGGAACAGTTGAGCATCCGCGAACTGCTGGGCTACGATGACATCGATGTCGTCGCCGCCACCACGGGCAACGAAGCTCTCGGACTGGTGACCAGAGAATCGTTTGACTGCGTGGTGCTCGATTTGCGCCTGCCCGACATGTCCGGCTTCGA
>JASHQT010000624.1 GCA_030039005.1 Bryobacteraceae bacterium | reverse complement strand
ACGTGCTCGCGCGTGACCGCGAAATCGTGCATGAGCGCGACATAGGGCGCTTCGAACCATTCTTCGCGGACCAGGTTGCCTCCTTTGTCCGCGACGCAAAACGCCACGTCTTTGGTCACCAGGCCGCCGGCTTCGTAGCCGAAAAAGTAGAGATCGCCGGTGTCGGGCGCCAGGCGCGTGTGCGCGGTCATGGTTTGGCTTTTGAGTTTGCCGTCGTAATCGAACTCGCCGATCGTTTCGAGCGTGTGCGGGTCGAGCTCCATGGCGTGGCTGTCTTCTTTGAGCGCCAGCAGCTTGCCCGCGTGATAAATCGGCGTGGTGTTGTTGACGTTGCGGGGCTTCCCGCGGACGCTGGGATCGTCGGTGAACGGGTTGCGATAGAGGCCGTAGAGCGAACGGCGCGCGGCGCGCTCTGCCTTCCAGCGCTCGGTTTTGACGTAGCGCATCTTGAAATCGACGTGGCCGTTCTCGAAGCGGAACAGGCTCACCATGCCGTCGCCGCTTAGGAACGTGTCGTCGCCGAGCATGGGCGAATATTGCGGATCGGGGATCGAGCGATACCAGTTGCCGTTGATTTCGGCGGGCACTTCGCCTTCGGTGACCAGGTCGTAGATATCGCACTCGATGCGGGAGGGCGCGTTCCAACCCGCGAAGTCCATCGTGTTAGGGAACGGTTTGGCCATTACTTCACGGCCGCCTTCGCTGTGATGTTAGGCGGCGGCGAGAGCTTCACTTCCTGGCCGGTGACGGGATGCGGATAGTGGAAGGGTAGCGTATCGGTCTGCGGCCAGAGCGGGGGCACGGGTTTTTCGAGCTCGTCGGGACCGGTGGGATTCGTTGGGTACGTGTCGGTGTAGAAGGGCACGTAATTGGGCTTGGTGTAGGCCCAGCCTCTGTCGAAATCGGCGTGGTAGACCGGGCGATAGTTCAGCACCTTGATTTTCCAGATACCGTTTTCCTTGGCATAGACGTTTTCATACAGCGAGCCTTCCCACCACTGGCGCAGCGGATGTGTTTCGTCGGTGTACTCGTGATGGCGGCCGGCCTGCATGAAAACGCGCAGACGCGCGTAGGCGGTCTTGCCGTCAGGCGCTATGTCGATGATGTCCTGCAGCATCATATGATCCAGCAAGTAGCCTTGCACCGGGCCGTTATGGCCGTTGGTGAAGTTCTTGCGGAAGCGGCCGCAATACAAACGGCGCGCGCTTTCCTTGCCGCGGAAAATCCCGCCGATGAAGTGGACCTCGCAATCGTCGGTGAACAGGTCGACCACTTCGTCGTAGAGGCACTTGTCCAGGTAGTAGCCGTATTTGTACTGGAGATCGCGGACGGCTTGGGTGTCCTGGAGGCGGGAGACCTGGGCGGTGAGCTCTTCGACCTTGTTTGCGAGCGCTCGGAACTGTTCGTCGGTAGGCATGCGGGACCTTTCGTGGTTTGATGGCGGAGCGGTGGACCGGCGCCAATGCGATTATATCGGGTTGGCTGTTGGCCGTTGCGTCCCTTGGCGATTCCTCTGTTGCAGCTCGTTCTCTTCTGTACAATCGTACAGATGAAAGTTTACGAGGTTCAAAAAGGCGCCACTGGTCTCGACGGCTTGCGCGCGGCCGAACGTCCCGATCCGCAGCCCGGACCGCGTGAGGTCCTGATTCGCGTTCGCGCCACGTCGCTCAATTATCGCGATCAAATGGTGGTCACCGGGAACTACTTCGGGGGCCCGGTCACGCGCAACCTGATTCCGCTTTCCGATGGCGCGGGCGAAGTCGCTGGCGTCGGGTCCGCCGTGACGCGCTTTAAAGCCGGCGATCGCGTCTGCGGAACGTTTTTCCAGGGCTGGATTTCCGGCCCCATGACCGAGCGCCATCCCGCCCTGGGCAGCCCGCTCGACGGAACGCTCGCCGAGTATATCGTGCTGCACGAGGATGGCGTCGTCCACATGCCCGAGAATCTCTCGTTCGAAGAAGCCGCCACGCTGCCCTGCGCGGGTTTGACAGCCTGGAACGGACTGATGGTTTCGGGAAAGCCCGTGAGACCCGGCGACACCGTGCTTTGCCTCGGTACAGGCGGCGTTTCGATGGCGGGCGTGGTATTCGGCAAAGCTGCCGGCGCGCGCGTGCTCGTCACTTCATCGAGCGACGAGAAGATCGGGCGCGCCCGTTCGCTGGGCGCCGCTGACGGCGTCAACTACAAGACCCACCCCGATTGGGAAAAACAGGTGCTGCAACTTACCGGCGGCCGCGGCGCGGATCACATTCTCGAAAACGGCGGCGCGGGATCGCTAAACAAATCGTTCGGAGCCTGCGCGTTCGGCGGAAAAGTCGCGCTCATCGGTTTTCTGGCCGGCCGTCAGGGCGACATCAATCCCGCTATTCTGATGATGAAGGCCGGCGCCATGGTCGGCATCGGCGTCGGCAGCCGAGCCATGTTCGAAGACATGAACCGCGCCATCGAAGTGAATAAACTTAAGCCGGTGGTGGATAAAGTTTTTCCGTTCGAGAAAGCCCAGGACGCGTTCCGCTGCCAGGCCGCGGGCGATTTCATCGGCAAGGTTGTGATCACGGTTTGACCGCGGAAATCATCGCCGCCGCGACGCTGGGCGCGTGGCTATATTTGTTTACCGCACGGGGCAATTTCTGGCAGATGGGCCTTCCGGCAAAGCCGTCGCGCGATGCGGTTGGCAAGTTCGTTTGCGTCGTCATTCCCGCCCGTAACGAAGAGGCCGGGATCGGTCAGGCCATCGACTCGCTCATAAATCAAGCCGCGCATATCATAGTCGTCGACGACCACAGTTCGGACCGCACGGCCGAAGTCGCCAGGCAACACGGCGCAACGGTGGTGGAAGCAGGGCCTCTGCCGGCCGGATGGTCCGGTAAACTGTGGGCCATCGCGGAAGGCCTGAAATACGCGGCGAAACATGACGAAGGGCCCGCGCCCGATTATTGGCTGTTCACCGACGCCGACATCGTCCACGGGTCTGGCGCGATCGTGGAACTGGTGACGCGCGCCGAAACAGGCAAGCTCGATCTTGTCTCTTACATGGTGAAGCTGCACTGCCGCTCGCTGGCCGAAACGTTGACGATCCCGGCGTTCGTTTTCTTCTTTTTCATGCTCTATCCGCCACTGTGGATCGTGCAACGCGGCCGGAGAACGGCCGCGGCAGCCGGCGGTTGCATTCTGATCCGGCCCGCGGCGCTTGAGAACATAGGCGGCATTGCCGCCATTCGCGGCGAAATCATCGACGATTGCGCGCTCGCCCGCGCGGTCAAACGATCCGGCGGCGCCATCTGGCTCAGCATCACCGAAGAAAGCCGCAGCATCCGCGAGTACAAGACGTTTGCCGAAATCCGCGCCATGATCTCGCGAGCGGCCTTCGCGCAGTTGCGGCATTCGGCGGTGCTGCTCGCGCTCACCATTATCGGAATGGCCGTGGTGTATCTCGCGCCACCGCTTTTGCTGCTTAGCGGGAAACCGCTACCGGCGATTTTCGGCTTGGCCTCGTGGTTTCTGATGATGATCGCCTACGCGCCGGCTCTCAAATTCTATGGCCGTTCCGTATTGTGGGCGCCGCTATTACCCGCTGTCGCTCTCCTCTACATGTCTGCGACACTGAAATCGGCGGTCGCTTACTGGTCCGGCCGCGGCGGCGTCTGGAAGGAACGGGTGCAGGATAGAAATTGAACGACACGGCAAATAAACTCGCCAATATCGCTCGCGGATACGGTGTCGGCTCGCTCGCGCGCCACATCTTTCTCTGCGCGGATCAAACCAAACCCAAGTGCGCCGAACGCGAAGTAACTAACGCGTCCTGGGATTATTTGAAGAAGCGCCTGGCTGAAGTGGGGCTGCTGCAGCCTCCCGATTGCGTCTATCGCACCAAGGCCAATTGCCTGCGGATCTGCGAGAACGGGCCCATCGCCGTGGTTTATCCCGACGGCGTGTGGTATCACTCGGCGACGCCCGAAGTGCTGGAGCGCATCATTCAAGAACACCTGATCGGAGGCCGGCCGGTGGAGGAGTTCGTGTTCGCGGTCAACCCTCTTACTGCAACTCGCTCAGGGCTGTAAACGGTATATCGTCAGACCGCTGAGCAGCTTGGGATAGAAATCGGTCGATTTCTGCGGCATCACGCCGCCGGAAAACGCGACATCGGCCACTTGTTTCACGCTCACGGGCTCGAGCAAAAAACCGATCTGCGCGCCGCCATCGCGAACCTTCCCGTAGGCTGCATCGAGTCCCCGTACGTATTCGATGTGTTTCTGCTCGCGCACCTCTTCGTCGCGAATGCCGAGTGCGTCGCGTAGCAATTCCTGATGGAGTACTTGGACATCGAGCTCGCCGGGCTTCCGATCGCGCTGGTACAGTCCCACGTCCTCGCTTGTGACCAGACCGATCCGAATCTTTTCCGGCGCCGGATTCCGGAAAAGTTGCTTCAACGTATCGAACGAATCGAGCCGCCGTGCTGGGATTTTTTGCGCGAGCTCTGGCGCGATGCCCGTGAGCACGCGATGCGTGGCCAGAATCTCCAGACCCGGCGAGTGCATGTTCACGAAGGTCATCATTACCTTGTCCGCGCCCTTGAGGCCGGGGTTCTCTTTCCGAAAAACCAGTGCGGTCTCGTAACGATGATGCCCGTCCGCGATCAATAGCTTCTTGTCCGCCATCAGCGCCTGGACCTCGGCGATCGTTGCTGGGTCGGAGATCTTCCACATCCGGTTGGTGACGCCGTATTCGTCCTCGAGCGCCGCAACCGGCGCAGCATTTGCGGCATCGGCCAGCATCTTGTCGATGGCGAGCGCGGGATCGGGATACAGCATGAAGATCTGCCCGAAATGCGCGTGCGTGTGGCGCAGCAGCTCCAGGCGGTCCTTCTTGGGGCCGGAAAGCGTCTGTTCGTGGCGGTAAACTATGCCTTGTGCGTAATCCTCTGCCGCGCCCAGCGCGATGAAGCCCCTGCGCTCGCGCGGCGCGCCCGAATCGGGATCGGAGAATTTCTGGAAGTAAGGGTAAATACTAGGTTCGCCCTCACGTTCTAATATCCCGCTGCCGATCCAATCTTCGAGTAGCCGCGCCGCGCGAGTATAAGGATTATCATTTCCGGTGTCGGCCTGCTTCCGCTCGCCCAAAATGAGGCGAACCGCGTTATATGGGCTCAAGCTCAGATAGCGCGCCTGCATGGCCGGCGAGATCTTGTCGTAGGGCTGTGTGACTAGGTTTTCGATGAATCCCGCGGACGTACTGTAGCGATAGGGCTGAAACGGAAAGATGCGCGCCAAGCGTCAGGATATCAGACGTAACGCGGCATTCCCTCGGTGGGTTCCGGAGGCGCGTAGAATGGTATTGGCACGGGGATTATGAGCCCAAAGAGCGAAGCGATCACCACGGGCAGCCAAGCCGCCGCCAGCAGGAATACCCAGGATGAGCCTGAAGCTCGGTTGCTGGCCGAACAGAAGCGTCACCAAGAGGAATTCCGGCAGTTCGCCTATGCCGTCTCCCACGATCTGCGGGAGCCGGTTCGTATGATCGTCAGTTACGCGCAGTTGCTGGATCGGCGCTATCACGCCCAGTTGGACGGCGACGGCTCGGATTTCATGCAGTACATCGTGGAGGCCGCGCAGCGGATGGACCGGCTGCTGGGCGATCTGCTTACCTATTCGCATCAGTTTCGCACTCTCGATCAGCCCGTGGATCTCGTCGAAGCCGAAGCCGCGCTGCAAGGCGCCCTGCTGATGATCGATGCGGCCGTGCAGTCCAGCGGAGCACAAATCACCAGCGAGCCTTTGCCCTCCGTTCACTTCGATTTTGCGCAGTTGACGCAGGTTTTCCGGCAATTGATTACGAATTCGATCACATTTCGCGGAACGGAGCCACCCCGGATTCACGTATCGGCGATTCACGTATCGGCCGCCGACGCCGGAGATGCGGTCCAATTCTCCGTTCGCGACAACGGCCTCGGCATCGACCCGCGCTATCACGAGCAGATTTTCGGAGTCTTCAAGCGTTTGCACGGCCGTGAGTACCCGGGCACCGGTATGGGATTGGCCATCGTAAAGCGCATCATCGAACAGCGCGGCGGAAAAGTCTGGGTGGAAGCGGCGCCTGGTGAGGGCTCCACGTTTCACTTCACGGTGCCGGTGTAGATCCGCGGCATTTTTCCAATAGCCAATTCGGTCTAGAGCGTGCCAGGACTTTTGGGACATCCTGTCTCATCGCCTGACAACTTGTCGAAGGCAAAGTGTCTCACCGCCATCTATATAACACATTCTAAAGCTATTTTGTTTGGATCGCCAACTGCCGTACCAAGGGCGGAGATACGAACCGCCTATGAAATCAGTAATCCGATTCATCCTGATCAGCCTGGTTGCCTCGGTCGCATTTGGCGGTTCCAAAGTCTCTTCCGACATGCCCTCCGCCACGCGCAGCGGCATGGTGGATGTGATTGTCCAATACAAGACCTTCGCGGCCCGCAGCACCGGGACCGCACGCAGCCTGGGCCAAGTCCGGCGCGAGTTTCGCAGTATTCCGGCGGTCCATCTGACCGTGCCGGTTTCGATGGTGCGCACCCTGGCGTCTGACCCGCAGGTGGTCTACGTTTCGCCTGTGCGCACCACGGTTGGATTCCTGGATATCAGCACTAAAACCGTCAATGCGCCTGCTCTGTGGGCCGAGGGATTGGACGGCACGGGCGTGGGGATCGCGGAGATTGACAGTGGCGTCGCTCTGAAGGCGGATCTGGCGTCGAAGGATGGTTCCCACTCGCGCGTGGTCTTCAGCGAAAGCTTCGTGCCGGGCGAGGACGCGTCCGACCAGTACGGCCACGGGACGCACGTTGCGGGGATTCTGGCCGCGAATGGCGCGGCTTCCACGGGCCCCAATTTTACGCATACGTTCAAAGGCGTAGCGCCGAACGCGAACATAGTCAACCTGCGCGTGTTGGACTCGAACGGCCAGGGCAGCGAATCCGGCGTGATCGCCGCCATCGATGAAGCAATCGCGCTGAAGGACCAATACAACATTCGCGTGTTGAACCTTTCGCTCGGCCATCCGGTGTACGAGAGCTTCACGCTCGACCCGCTATGCCAGGCGGTGGAAGCGGCGTGGAAGGCCGGAATTACGGTGGTGGTGGCGGCGGGCAACATGGGCCGGGACAATTCGCTCGGCACGCTAGGCTACGCGACCATCAATTCTCCGGGCAACGATCCTTATGTCATCACCGTGGGCGCAATGAACGCAAAGGGCACGCCATGGCGCAACGACGACCAGATCGCCAGCTACAGTTCGAAAGGGCCGACGCTGCTCGATCACGTGGTGAAGCCGGACATCATGGCGCCGGGCAATGACGTGGTTTCGCTGCTGGCCTCGCCTGACTGCACGCTGGCGACGAAATATCCCCAGACGCTGATCTCGAAATCGAGCTACGAAAGATCCGGCACCGGGCTTTCCTCCGATTACTTCAAACTGAGCGGCACCAGCATGGCGACGCCGGTGGTGAGCGGTGCGGCGGCGCTGATGATCCAGGAAGATCCATCGGTTACTCCCGATACGATCAAAGCGCGGTTGATGAAGACCGCCACGAAGAATTTCGCGCGCTACACCACGGCGACCGAAGAGCGCGGCTCGCGCAGTTTCGAAACCGAGCAAAACATCTTCACGGTCGGGGCCGGGTACCTGGATATCGCAAGCGCCATGGTGAACAGGGACCCGGTGGGTTTTCAAGCGCTCTCGCCCGTGGCCGAATATAACGCGCAGAGTCAGACCATCACACTCGTTTCGGCGGACGCGCTCATCTGGGGCACGGTGGTGCAGCCGAACGCGATCATCTGGGGCGACAACACCATCTGGGGCGACAACACCATCTGGGGCGACAACACGATTTGGGGTGACAACACCATCTGGGGCGACAACACCATCTGGGGCGACAACACCATCTGGGGTGACGTGCTGTACAACGGCGATAAATAGGCCCACGTAGAGATTATTTCAGCCCTTGCGCGAGGTAGAGAGTTGAGATGTCCCGGTTGAATGAGTAAGCATAAGAGTTGCCATCTGGCGTCATTACCACTTGGCCGATCTGGACGCCCACGGCGTCCGGGGTCCTCAGTTCCTTCCACGATTGTCGCCGGCCAGTGACCATATCGAGACGGCTGATTTTCAGAGATCCGGGCTCACCCGGCTCCCGCAGGAAAAGAAAGCGATTGTCCTTGCTCCAGCGGATCGCGGATTCGCCCGCCGCCAATCTCGCGATCGGCTGAGGATTGCCCCCTCGCATCGGGAAGAGACTCAACATATTGCCGAGGACCATGATCGCGTATTGTTGATTAGGGGAAATGTGATTGACTACCGTTCCCTCCGCGGTGAGGGGTCTTGGCTGTCCCCCGTCGAGATCCTGCACGAAGGTTCTCACCGGCCGACCCGGCTCGTTTCCTTCAAATAGAATTCGCCGGCTGTCGGGAAACCATTCCACATGCTCATACTGCATTGCGGAAGCGCCAATCCTTCGCGCCACGCCGGCACCCGTCGGTAGCAGGGTCAAGGATGTTCGCGGACCCTCGCTCACGATGCAGGCAACCCATTTGCCGTCCGGTGACAGCGCGGGCTTGCTACCGTCTCCCAGTCGAACCGCTGGCGAACCATCCGTGTCTCGGAGGTAGATCGCAGGATTGCGGGACTGCCCATACGTCAGCTCCACGAATACGATGGCTTTCCCGTTGGAGGAGATGTCATAGATTCGCGAGGCCTCGAACCAGGAAAGATCGCGTTGTTCGGCGGCTCCAGGCGCCAGATCCAGGATTCCAATTCGTGAGTCCTCGACCGCCGCCAAGACGCGTCCATCGTGGCTGATCGCTTGCAATGCCATCCGGGCCGGAGCCTCGACGACGATACGATCGTCGCCATTCAATGTCACGGCATGAAGGGCGGGCTCATCGCCGGTCTTACTTCCGCAGTACCAGACTTCGTCTCCCGTAGGCGACCAAGCCAGCCCATTTGTGGCCCGCCATCCGCGGGAGAGAACGCGTTTTCGGCCTTGCTTGTCCAACAAAGTAACCGCGAAGTCTCCGATGGCGTTATCGTAGTCGAAGAATGCAAGCAAACCTCCCTTGGGAGAGACACGTAAGTCGTAAGCTGGGCGCCCATCGCTCTGGCTAAGGACATTCCCGATGGGGTACTCGATGAGGTTGTGATCTCCCACGATTCGCGAAACGGCTAGGCTTGTGCCGTTCGGAGACCAGGCGGCGTCCACCACGTTTTCCAGAATCTCTCGCGGCGCGCCGCCAGACAGTGGTACGCGAGCAAGCGTTCCGGGCGCACCTCCCGCTGGACTGCCGAGTAGGATAGCCAATTCGCCGAACGAGCTGATGGAAAGAATCCTTCCTTCTGGAAGATCGAGCGGGCGATACTCGCTCCTGCCGGGTTGCATGGAGAAAATTCTGGTAGGGTCGGTGCCCCATTGCGCGCTGAAGAGCACTGTTCCGTCCGGCGAGAATCGAGCCTCCGCAACGTTGCCGCGCCGGAAGGTCAGACGCTGGAACGTAGGATGCGGTCGTGCGCGCGAACTGGCGCCGAAGAACACTCCGGTGGCCAAGGCCACTGCTGCGAGCAGCACCCATATGATTGGCGCCCAGCCCCGCGTCTTAGACCGCGCTGGGAATGCCGCCTCGTCTGGGCCTGGTTCCTGCGAGAGATCCTCGAGCGCGATCTTCAAGTCCGCAACGTTCTGCCAGCGCCGCGCTGGATCTTTGCGCAGGCAGCGCCGCACGATGCGGTCCAGTTCGCCCGGCAGCTTTTCGCGGGTCTCGGTGATGGACCCGGGATCGGTGTGGAGCACGGAGGCGAGCGTGGAAAGCTTGGAAGCGCCCTGGAACGCACGGCGGCCGGTGAACATTTCATAGAGCACGGCGCCGAACGAGAAAATATCGGAGCGCGCATCCACGCGCTGCCCTTCGGCTTGCTCGGGAGACACGTAGGCGGCCGTTCCGGCGATCACGCCCGGTGCGGTTTCCAGATGCACGCTTGCGGTGGGCGCCCAGGCGTCCGCCGCTTCGGGTTCGATGAGCTTGGCGAGGCCGAAATCCAGAATCTTGACACCGCCCTGGTCGCTCACGATGATGTTGGCGGGTTTCAGATCGCGGTGAATGATGCCGGCGCGGTGCGCGGCGGCGAGTCCATCGGCGATCCCGCGCGCATAGGCGAGCGCGTCCGCCAGGCGCAGGCCCTTACGCCCGATCAGTTTGTCGAGCGTCTTGCCGGAAACATACTCCATGGCGACGAAATCCACCGGTTCGCCGTCCACCTCGACGGTATCGATATCGTAAATGGTGACGATGTTCGGATGGTTCAGAGACGAAGCGAGCTTGGCTTCCTGGACGAAGCGCGCCCGGCGTTCCGCGTTGCCGATCGCCCGGGTGAGCAAAACCTTGACCGCGATTTCGCGGCCCAGGCGCGGATCGAATGCCAGATACACTTCGCCCATCCCTCCCTTGCCGAGAGGCGCGCGAATGACGAAAGAACCGAGCCGGTCACCAGCAGCAATAGGCATTTACGAACGCGTGAGCCTATCTTATCGCGCTGGCTGCGTCCTGGAACACCGCGGTAAAGAAGTCGCGGGAGGAAGGCGAGCAACCGATATGCACCGTGTCGCCGGTTACCTGAATGAATCCCAGATAGCCGTCCCAACCCATGTCGTCGAGGGTGAAGTTCAGGGACTCGCGCTCGCCGCGGGGCAGATTGGAGCGGTCGATATCAAACACCTGGCCGGTGGAATGTTCGGGAAACTCGGGATCTACCAGCAGCGTCCCGGCTTCGGCCGGGCGCTCAGTAGTGCCGACCAGTTCGGCCACCTGCAGCGGCACGAAGCGCTCGCCGCGCGCTTTGATCTCGTCGAAGAGACGCCGGGTTTCAAAAGCGATGTACAGCAATGTTCCGATGGCGGCGGGAGAATCCTGCAAATAGAGATCGTGATCGGGGCCCGCGGCGATCTCGGGTAACGTGAAACCGAAGAATTGCGGATCGTCGAATACCGGCGCGAGGCCGTGGCCGATGGCCTGGCGCAAATCGTCGCTGGAGCGGTAAAAGACGTCGCTCGATTTCAGCCAGACCTCCAAACGGTCGTTTGCGCGGCGCTGCGGATGGATAGGATTCTGGTATTGCTCCGCGAGCTCGCGGAAGCTCTCGGGATCCTCGCGGTAGAGATCGAGCAGTTGCTGGGCACGCTGGATGCGGAACCAGTAGGTGGGCGAATAATCGCGCTGCATCTCACGCTGCAAGGCTTCGTACAGCTCGGTGTGCGAGGCGGGGTTGGCGGCGAAAAACATTTCCGCCACCGTGGGCTGTTTGTGATGCACCGCGGCCATGGTCAGCGGAAGCAGATCCGACACGCAACCCTCGCCGCAATGGTAGGCGAAGATGGCCCAGTCGCGGCCGCCGAACTTGGTTTCCAGGCGCGCCAGATAGCGCGCGGCGGCGGGGGCGGCGCGCTCGGGATTCAATCGGTCGTCCCGCATGGTGACCGTGTAGGGAACCTTATGCCGCACTGTTCGGTAGACGGCCTTGCCGTTTCTTTTGCGCCGCACCAATTGATGCGAAGTAGTGACGTGAAAACGCGTGACGCGCACGATGCGCAGTCCGGCGGCGCGGGCCGTGGCCTCCGAGAACTGCATGATGCCGCGCGGCCCGGCGGGACTGGCGGCCTCGGCGTCGCCCCAGCTCTCCAGATACGCCACGGCCGAGATTAGCGAGGCCGGCCAGCCGCTCTCGTCCGCGGCGCGGCGAAATACGGCGGAGAGGTGCGGTCCGGTGACTCTTTCGGCGCCCGCCAGCGCTCGAGGATCGCGCAGGATGACGAAGGTCTGCGATTGAATCATGCGGTCCGTGCGGGCGGCCACGATTTCCGGGGTAATGTCGGACCGTCCGGCGCCAATGCCCGCGAGTTGGTGCTGGGGGACGAAGTATTCGCCGGCGGCGGCCAAGGTGGCGGCCACGGTAGCCAAGATGAGCGCAAGAGCCATCCAGCGGCGCAGCGATTGCATGTATTTTCTATTATAAAACAAGAATGCCTAGAAATGTTGTGGCGAGAACGTTTTAGCGCACGCTCTAAAATGCCCAATCCAGGACGTTCTTTCGGACTACAGGCCAGACCTTCGAGCGGGCGTCGATCAGATCGAAATGCCCGGCGCCGTCAAGGGGGACCAGCGTGCAGTTTTTGGAGGCCTTGGCGAATCGCCGGGTCATTTCGAAGGGCACCACACGGTCGGCCGTGCCGTGCAGCACGCGCTGCGGGGGCGAGATAGGCAGCAGTTCGATGGGCGACGCGGCGGCATAATGTTCAGCCACGCGATCGGGCGAGCCGCCCATCAGCTCTCCCACCACTCCGCCGCTCATTTGCAGCGCGTAAGCTTGCCGCAGATCGGAAATCGCGGCCAGGGGAACGACGCCACGCAGATCGACGGCTTGCTGCGCGGCGAGCCATAGAGCCAATTGTCCCCCCGCGTCATGGCCCGCGGCGATGACGCGCTTCAAATCGAGGTTGTAGCGCGCGGCGATGAGCATCAGGCGCTGCGCTCCGCGAATAATGTCGTCCGACATGCCGGACCAATCGCCGCCAGGATCGCCCAGGCGCCGGTATTCCAAATTCCACACCGCGGCGCCGGCGCGCGCCAGCGCCTCCGACGCATGACTGGTCTGATTCAGATTCGACGTGTTGCGCCAGAACCCGCCGTGAATGAAGATGACCGCCTGATGCGGGCCCGGCCCGGAAGGAAGGAAGAGATCGCCAAACTGCTGCGGGGCTTTGCCGTACGCGATGCGCGCGTTGGCTTTGGCCGGCGTCAGCTTCAGGATGTCCTGCGCCAACGCCGGAAGGGTGGCGGCCGCCAAGAACGAGCGCCGGGTCACGCCACCATTTTACTTAAGCCAGCGCAAGCGAGGCCGGAGGATGCGCTTAAATGCGCGTGCCAGGCCGCTCGCTCACCGCATAATCGGCTTTGGCTTCGCCGCTCGAGGCGATGTCTTCGGCGCCGGTATCTTCGAGCAGCTTTTTCGCGCGCTTCACCCAGTCATGGCTGTCGCAATGCACGGACAGCAGCGCGGCGCCGCTTCGAACGCGGCCCTCAAAGCGCTTGACTTCATATTCGGGAATCCCGAGTCCCACCAGCGTACCCACGATTCCTCCGGCGGCGCCGACCGCGCCCACGCCCGCCAGCACGGCGACGATGGGGCCCGCGGCGATCAACGGCCCGATGCCCGGAATCGCCAGTGCGCCGATGCCGGCGAGCCATCCCACGATGCCGCCCACGACGGCTCCGGTGGTTGCTCCGGTAGCCGCGCCTTCCGGCGCCTTGGTGTCCTTCTGATGGACAAAGTCCTTCGTGCCAGCATTCTCAGGCAAAAGAACGGAGACGTCGGTATTCCGGAACCCGGCGTTCCGCAAAGCTTCCAGGCCGCTGCTCAGCGCGGCGGTGTCCCGATAGATTCCAAATACTGCCGTGTTACTCATAATTCTTCTCCTTGAGCCGGATGCTCGCGATGAACTTCGACTTAGTAAGTGAATGGCAACTGACTTATGAATTAGCTGCCGGAAACCGTAAGCGCGTCCGTCACGTTCCCCGTACCGGCGATCTGGTCGGCCTTCTCTTCGATGGCCTGCTTCTCACTCTCGGATTTGACGGAGCCCGTTAACGTCACCGTCCCGTTCTGCGCGGAAATGTGAATGTTATGCGCTTCGATGGAAAGGTTCTTATCGGACACCACGGCTCTGCGGATTTTGGCTGTCAGCTCGCGATCCGTTTTACTCATCTTCTGAAGTGGCGAAACCGGTTCGGTCTGCGCCCAGACCAGCGGCGCGGCCACGGATAAGCCGGCGGAAACAGCAATCAACTGAGAGGCTAATGCAAGGTTTGAAATCAAGTGGCTTCTCATACGCCGGGCATTGTGCAAGGCAAATGCCACCCAGGATCATCCTGCGCTGTCAAGGATTTTCGCCCCGGAGCGGCAGGGTGAACAGGAATTCTTACCAGCCGCCCGCAAACGGTCCCAGAGTTATCGGAATGTGAACAAGGGCAGCGTTGGCGTTACCAGACGCGACAGGCCGGCTCATGCACCATGGGCTGCCCGGCGTGGCAGGCAAACGCCGCGGCGAACTCCGGCATGTTGCCCAACACGTCGTTCACGCGGGCGCGGCCGGGGGAATGCGGATCGGTTTGTGCGAGCAGGCGCGCCTCTTCGGGACGCACGTTTTGGCACCAGACCTGTGCATAGCCGAGGAAGAAACGCTGCTGTGGAGTGAATCCATTGATGTTGGGCTCGGGGTGCGCCTCCAGCGACTTCATCAGCGCCAGGAAAGCCAAATGGACGCCGCCGTTATCGGCTGTGTTTTCACCCAGCGTCAGCTTGCCGTTCACGTGGACGTCGTCCACGGGAGTGTAGGCCGAATATTCCTTGATAAAACATTCGGCCCGCTTTTCGAATTCCTGAGCGTCTTCGGGAGTCCACCAGTTGTGCAAGTTGCCCTGGGCGTCGAACTGGCGGCCTTGATCGTCGAACCCGTGAGTGAGCTCATGCCCCATCACCGATCCGATGGCCCCGTAATTCCCCGCCATATCGCGCCGGTTGTCAAAGAACGGGGGCTGTAAGATGCCGGCCGGAAAGTTGATGCTGTTCTCCAGCGGATTGTAATAGGCGTTGACGGTGGGAGGAGTCATGTGCCACTCGCCGCGATCCACCGCGGTGCCGATCTGATTCAGGACGCGGTGCACCTCGAATTCGGTGGCGCGCTCGTCATTCCCTACGGCATCGCCGCGGACGATCTTGACGCTCGAATAGTCGCGCCATTTATCCGGATAGCCGATTTTATTCGTTACCGCTTGTAATTTGACCAGAGCCTGCTGCTTGGTGGCGGGCGTCAACCACGTGAGCGATTGAATATCCTGGTGCATCATCGCCTCGATTTCCTGGATCATGCCCAGCACGCGCGCTTTGGCCTGCGCCGGAAACACCTGCTCGACGTACTTCTTGCCCAGGGCGAAGCCGAGATCGTCATCGGTCGCGTTCACACAGCGCTTCCAGCGCGCCTGAAGCTCGGTGGCGCCGGTGAGAATCTGGCGATAAAAGTGGAAATTTTCATCCAGGAACGGTTTGGCGAGCAGCGGCGCTTCGCTGTGGATGAGATGCCAGCGCAGATAGGCCTTCAGATCGGCGAGGCTGGCGCCGGTGAGCACGGTGTTGAGGCCCTTGAAAAAATCGGGCTCCGCAATATTGAGCGTGGTGAACGCGGGCGCGCCGAGGCCGGCGAAATATTTCGGCCAATCGATGGCGGGGGCGAGCGCTTCCAGATCCTTCACCGTGAGTTTGTGATAGGTCTGCTGCGGATCGCGTCGGGACACGCGGTCCAGCGATGCTTTCGCCAGTTCGGTTTCTAGCGCCAAGATGGCTTGCGCTTCGGCTGCGGCTTGAGCGGCCGGTTCGCCCGCGAGTTCCAGCATCTTCTGCACGTGCGCGACGTATTCGTTGCGAATCTTCACCGACCGCTGATCCGTGTTCAGGTAGTAGTCACGATCCGGAAGGCCCAAACCACCCTGCTCCACTCCGGCGATCATTCGCGTGGAATCCTTGGCGTCGGGTTCGGCGGAGAAATCGAACAACGCGCCCACGCCGAGAGGATGAAGACGGACCAGTTCTTCACTGATTTGAGCCTTGGATGAAAGCCCGTCTATGCGTTTTAGGTCGGGCGCGAGGGGCGTGACGCCCAGTTTGTCGATTTCTCCCTCGTCCATGCACGAGTAATAAAAGTCACCGATTTGTTGGTCGAGCGCTGTGCGCTGCGGACTCGGGACCGAGGCCTTTTCCAAAATGTCCCGCAGGACCATTTGATTCTGCTCTTCGAGCTGGCTGAACGTGCCCCAGCGGGACTGGTCCGGCGGAATGGGATTCTTCACCATCCAGGTTCCGCAGGCGTATTGATAGAAATCGACGCAGGGGTTGGCGGTGAGATCCATGTTGGCGGTGCTGAACGCCG
>JASHQT010000623.1 GCA_030039005.1 Bryobacteraceae bacterium | reverse complement strand
AGTAATGGTCGTGGGGCTGGGCCCGGTCTGAGCTGGCACACGCGGTGTGAGCAGCAGGATCGTCCCCATAAAGACGGCCGTTATGCCAAGCAGGCGCCTCGGATTGGAGCGATTTTGATGCACTTTTGTCATGATTTTACTTCTCCTTTTTTGCTCGCAATCGGTCATCATAAGAGGGATAGGGCCTCAATTCTTCGACCGCTGCTTTGCTGACACGACAGACAGGATGCAAGGCACAAGCCAACCGTATGCTCGTGAAAAGAAGATGTACAGCGAGTTTGGCAATTCCGCCTGTTCCGGGAATCCCCGACTTTTCGTGAAAGCTAAGGTTTCCGCGGCGGAAAAGGTGCTTGCCGATTATTGCGTCTTGATTTTCTAGCCCAGCGTCGACGCCGGAATTTCCAGCATACACGCGGCGCCATTTCTAGCTACAAAAGGAAGGAGAACAGCAAACTACCTCGGACCAAAATTCCTTAGCACCCCTGCTGGCGTGCTGCATCTTAACCACCGGAGGTTTCATTATGCTTCACAGCTTGGCAAAAAACTGGTGGGCGCTGGCGGTGCGAGGAGCCATGGCCGTCTTGTTTGGTCTGCTCACTTTCTTCGTTCCTGGAATCACCCTAGCGACCCTTGTGCTGTTGTTCGGTGCCTACGCTTTAGTGGATGGAGTGTTCAATGTTGTCGCCTTCTTCCGCGCGGCCGCACATCACTGGGCGCTTCTGGTGGAAGGTGTGATCGGGATCGTCGCGGGCGTCCTGACGTTCGTCTGGCCTGGTATCACTGCGATCGCCCTGCTTTACTTGATTGCTTACTGGGCAATGTTGACGGGAGTGTTCGAGATCGTTGCGGGCATCCGTCTCCGAAAGGCCGCCGCAAACGAGTGGCTCCTGATTGTGCTCGGTGCGCTCTCGTTAGTGTTCGGTGGCCTGATCCTGTTCGCGCCGGGCGTAGGTGCGTTGGCTATCGTCGTTTGGATCGGGGCCTACGCTCTGGTGTTTGGAATTTCTCTGCTGTCTCTGGCATTCCGACTGCGAGGACATCGGCAACTCATGGCCCAGCCAACGTAGACGGATCGCCGGCTCTCCGCGAACGCTCAGGTGTCGACTCGTACTTGCAGTTGTAAGCCCTCCGGCTACCCGCGAGAGAAACGATCTTTGTCGGCGTCGAAAACCAGCAGGGGCCATGGAATCTTTTTCGTGGACATTCCGCGCGGGCTTTCGAGTAACTCAACAAGGCGCGCTTGAACCGTACGGCCATGTTCTACTGCCCACCGAAGGCCCGCGTTCTTACTCATCTCGGCGGCTCGCTAACCAAGGCCACGCTGGGGGCGCCGGAGGGACGCCGTGTCGGCGAGAACCGTTCTGCAAGCTCTCCGCGGAAAGAAACGGAGCCGATCGCCCGCTGTCCTTTTCCGCCCGCGGAAACAGACCAACCTTCCGCCGGTCCTTGAGCCGGTAGGTTTCCCTGCGAATGTTGATCGTGGCCAAAGGGCGCAGCAGCCGGTCCAGGATCGCTGTCGCGATGATCGGATCGCCGAGGTTCGAGTTCGAGTCCCTATAGCTCTTGTTGGAAGTCAGATGATGATGCCACGCTCGTAACGGGCGCCCACCAGCAGGCACCCTCGCATGCGACGATCGAATCGGCTTTCCCGATGAGTCAGGCCCAAGCCGGTCACTAGAGCGTGCTAGGGGGGATTTTACGACCAGCGCTGAGAGAACGAGTATCCGAGTAGAGCGATGCGAGTTGGATCCGCGCAGCACGGCTTTCACCAGCAACTCGCTACGGAACTCACGACTCGACCGCTCTATAGTGGAGAATGTCCTGGGGAAGCGCTTTCCTATAACTCAAAATAGTGGTGAGTGCCTCAATGACGTGACTCTAAGATGATGCCGCGTCGCTCACTGTCTGAATCTAGCGTACAGTGAAGTCGAGAATTGTTTCTGCGGGAAAACGGACATCCTTCTTACCAGTAGCTGCGGCGCCCGCGGTTCCAGCTGCCGCTCCGGCTCCCACGCCGATGGCCGCGCCTTTACCACCGCCGGCCAATGCTCCAATAATTGCTCCGGCGACAGCGCCACCGCCAATGGCCTTGGAATTATGTCCTCCATGGCCTTTGCCCTGACTGCTCACGATTTCGGAATTTACTGGGATTCCGTTGACGGACCTGAGTCGCAACTCAAGCAGCGCTTTCCCCGATAAACGTCCCGAAGATTCGGAATTTACCACGACTCCACGAACTCGATCGCCGCGCACGGCGACGGTTTTGCCGTGCACGACTACCCTGTTTTGAAGCGTTCCCGTCCAAGTGTCGCCAGAACGCGCGTTCTCAGACGAGATCGTGTGATCCAGGCGCACAGTCACAACCGTGCCCGCAGGGACTCTCCCCGCGAACGCTGTCGCCGCCAAACTCAAAAGGGCCGCCAATAGCTTTTTCATGTTTTTCTGTCCTCTCCTTTTGCGAGTCCTCTGAGAGCAATCAGCAGCCCAAAGCCCTCCGCCGAAAATTAACGATCAATACTTCGGGACGCTTCTATCGGTTAGAAATCCCGAAGCATCTCAGCCGATGATTGAGCAGGTACACCGCTACTCGCAATATTTCGGAAATCCACGAGCGTTATGGGCAACCAGCCTCTCGTCCTTTCAATACCTAAGCGCGGCCCGCGCCGTGCGGTAGCGCAAGCCGACAGACCATCAAGTTAAGAATCAGGAGAAAAAAGGATGATTAAGTACATGTGGCTTGCGGTATTGGCGACCAGCCTCGCATTCGCCAACACAGACAAGCCGCTCTCGAGTATCAGTCAGCAGGTGCACCACGAACTCGTGATGCTTCCATATCTGGGGGCTTTCGACCATCTGTCGGATCGCGTCGACGGCAATTCCGTAATTCTCACGGGACAGGTGACTCGGCCAACGCTAAAGACAGCCGCCGAGAGGGTTGTGAAACGCATTCATGGCGTTGGAAAAGTCGACAACCAGATAGAGGTGTTGCCGCTTTCTTCCCATGACGATCACTTGCGGCATGCCCTTTACCGTGCCATTTACGGCTACGGCCCTTTGAATCGCTATTCACTTCCGCCGAACAAGCCGATTCGCATCATTGTGAAGAATGGTAACGTCACGCTGGAGGGTGTGGTGGATAATCAAGCGGATAAGAACACTGCTTATATCCGCGCTCGGGGGGTTCACGGAGTATTTTCAGTAGCCAACAACCTGCGCGTTGGTGAATAAAGGGTTGCTCTTTCTCATGACTTGAGTGCGGCACGGCCGTTTGCTTACAACGTGCCGGGCACATTTCCCACCTCTGTTTGGCGAGAGCGAACGCGACGAACTTGCACGGCAAGATGAACGAGTACTGGACGATGGCCAATCTGGTCCGGTGCGGAAGACGGCGGTGGCAGTCGCGGCCCCAGCGGCCAACTAAAGGGGCAGTCTCTGATTGCCGTCGCATAAAGAAGGCGTGCGTGTAATGTCGACAATGACGCTAACAAAATCCGGTCATTCCGCACCGAAAAACTTGCCCATGATGCGCGCATATCTCCACATGAACTTCTGCGCCCGGCCTGGACGGCGAGGTGTTTCGGCGCTTCCGGCTCACTCTGGACGAAGCTTCATGATCATCCTGGCGGAGACATCTCTAACTTATGTTTGCCGCCACGCTTCCACTTGCTTGCTCGTCGGCTCGAATCAGCGCGCTGATCCGCTCACGCTGATCGAGATCGCCTCGACAAGCAAAAACGACTTCGAGTGCTTCGCCAAAGCGCCGACGTAAACATGCCGTGGAATACCGTATCACGCGCATCCTTGTATTCCAAGTGAGTTTTTGCGCACTTGTACAATCAGCGTGTTAGAGGATGGTGCTTGCCTACGAAACAGAAGATCGCACAATTTCCTAAAAGAGAGTCCAGTCATTGGCCAAAAGCAGCACTCTTGAGATGCCTAGCTTAGTGACGGAGGCGTATGCTGCGTCTGCAATCGGCAGCGCCAAGCCTCCCGGCAACCGAGCAAGCCAAAGGGCGGATCGGGGGCGTTTCCCTATCTGTCTTTCTGTCGTGATGACAGCGGTTACCAACCAGTCCCGTCACGAACTATCCTGCATTAGACCCAAATCGTTTGCCCGTCTGCCAAACGATCGCTCCGCCCCTCGGTCTTCAAACTCATGTTTTCACTCGGCAACGGCTGTCAAGGGACAAGCAGCCCACCCAAATCAACCACCCACTTCCCCGCTCCTAAGATCGTTTGTGAGAGAGTCCGCCGGACTGTCAGCGCCGGTGCAAAAATCCCCATAGTGCCGGTCCAAAAATCCCCCACCCCTAACTGCGGTTAAGCCCGGCACCGACTCTGAAAGGAGGAGGTGTCGGATGTGTTGAGGGGGAAAGACGTGCAGGAGATTGAAGAGCTGAAACGACAAGGGCTGAGCATCCGGGCAATCAGCCGGCTGACCGGCTACGACCGGAAGACCATCGGCAG
>JASHQT010000006.1 GCA_030039005.1 Bryobacteraceae bacterium | reverse complement strand
TGCGCGAAAGCGCGGGTAGGCGACGCGAAATGAGCTAGCGGCTGACGAAGCGGTTGCCAGCAATCAGGAAGCGCAGCGGCCAATCGGCGCAGTGGCGGATGCCGATGCGCGGCGTGATTTGGATTTCGAAGGGCGATTCGTCGAAGAAGCCGCGGACCTGGAGCGGTCCTTTGACGAGATCGGCGCCATTGAGTTTGCGCGTGATGCCCATGGCGAGCGTGAGCTTGCCGGGGCCGGAGGCGAGATCCTCGATGCCGTGCGCCTGGGTCGATCCACGAGCCCGGCGGCGGCGCATCAGGCTCAACCCGGCGAGCGGTTCGAGCGCGCGAATCAGCACGCAGCCGGCCGCGCCTTCGGGCTCGGAGACGAAGTTCAGACACTCATACATGCCATAGATGAAATAAATGTAGGCGTGGCCGGGCGGTCCGAAGATGACGCGCGTTCGAGCCGTGATGCCGCGCCAGGCGTGAGCGGCGCGATCATTCACTCCCAGATAGGCTTCTACTTCGACGATGCGTCCGGCGGCGCTGCCGTGCACCAGAATTTTTCCCAAACAATCGCGCGCGACTTCGATCGCCGGTCGCGCGTAGAAATCGCGCGGAAGGACTGTGGAGCGGAGGAGAACTTGGGCGATTGGAATCCCGGTTGCCTTATGTATGTTAGGAGATTAGCATTTTCAGTCCTGACGGGTCGCGTGGATGGACCCGCTTGGCTTCCTCGTTTTTCAAGTTCTTTCATCTGGTTCCGATACGGGTGTTGAGGCTGATTTATGGCACAATTCCAGGCATTCTCACCCGCCGTAGAGGTGAACGGGCAGACCGTGTTGTCGATCGTGAAGGGAATGGGGGCGTTCGCTGAGACCGGCATGACGACTCTGGCCCGGCACGGCATCCAATCGCCCACTCCGATGGGGTGGTACCCGCAGCGGCAGTGGCTGGCTGCTTTTGAGGAGATTGCGAAGTCCATCGGCCCGCGGACTCTGTTCCAGATTGGACGCAGTATCCCGGGCAATGCCAAGTTCCCTCCGGGCATCGATAGCGTCGAGAAAGCGCTCGAGTCCATTGACGCTGCTTATCACATGAATCACCGTGGGGGCGAAATAGGCCACTATAGCTTTCGACTGACCGGCCCGAAGACGGGTGTCATGGAGTGCCGCAATCCCTACCCCTGCGAGTTCGACCAAGGCATCATCGAGGCGATGGTGCGTCGTTTCGCACCTCCGGCAGTGATGCCCAAAATCGTACACGACGCAACGAGACCGTGCCGCAGCAAAAAAGGCGACTCCTGTACGTTTGTGATCTCCTGGTAAGTACGTCTATCGACGGGCCGTGCGCGTAGAGATCGCGCGGCAGCGCTACGCAGCCGCAAAGAATTTCAGCGACGGCAATACCGCTTGCTTTTTGTATGATTGGAGATTAGCATGCGGCTATTCACTGGAATCGACCTGCCGGAAGACGTGCGGGAGAGGTTGGAAAGGCTGCTGATGCATCTGCGGCCCTGCGCGCATTTGAAGTGGAGTCCCGTATACAATCTGCACGTGACGCTGAAATTCATCGGCGAGTGGCCGGAGGAGAAATTGCCCGCCCTCGAAGCGGCGCTGCGCGCCGTGCTCCCGCGCGATCCGATTCCGGCCGAAGTGACGGGCCTGGGGTGGTATCCGAACCCACATCATCCGCGGGTGTTCTGGGCGGGCGTTCAAGGTGGGGAAGAGCTTCCGAAACTAGTGAAAGATATCGACGCCGCGACCGGGCCGCTGGGGATTGCGCCCGAAGACCGGATGTTCAACGCGCATCTGACTCTGGCGCGCATCAAGGAGCCGGCGCCCCTGCAGGCGTTGCGTAGCGCCATCGCGCAGCTTGAATCGGTGGAGTTCGGCTCGTTCAGCGTGGACCGGTTCTATTTGTTCCGCAGCCAACCGGGTTCGGCCGGCTCCATTTATACGAAGCTTGCGGAGTATCCCTTTCACGCACAATGATGCCGCTCGTTGCGCTCGTGGCCGCCTTCCTCATCGGGGGCATTCCCTTCGGATATTTGCTGGTGCGCTGGAAAACCGGCCAGGACGTGCGCGAAAAAGGCAGCGGCAACATCGGTGCGACGAACGTGTTGCGGACTACCGGGCGCGCGGTCGCGGTGGCCACGCTGCTGCTCGATATCGGCAAGGGGGTACTGGCGGTTTGGATCGCCGATAAGCTTTCCGGCGGCTCGGCGTTGTGGATGAGTCTTGCGGCGCTGGCGGTGATGGCGGGACACGCGTATCCGGTGTTCCTGAAGTTTCATGGCGGCAAGGCAGTGGCGAGCTTCATCGGCGCGTTCCTGTATTTGACGCCGGTGCCGATGATTTGCGCGCTGGTGGTGTTCGTCATCGTGGTGGCGGCGACGCGGCAGATCTCGATGGGCTCGATCGTGGCCGCGGGGAGCCTGCCGCTAGCCGCGTGGCTGATCGAACATCCGCCGCTGATCGTGATTCTGGCGGCGCTGGCGGCGGGCGTGTTCTTGATCTACCGGCATCGGGCGAACATCGCGCGGATCCACGCGGGGACCGAGAACGTGTTTCGCTTCGGGAATCCGCGGTGACGGGCCCACCGGTGACAGCGAAGGCGGTCACGATTATCGGCGCGGGGAGCTGGGGTACCGCGCTCGCCATCGTGCTGGCGCCGCGATTCGAGCGCATCCGATTGTGGGGACGCGAAGCGGATCTGGTAGAGCGCATGTTTTCTTCGCGCGTGAACGATATTTTTTTGCCGGGGCTCGCGCTGCCGCTCAACGTGGAGCCGACGGCGGACCTGGGCTACGCGCTGGACGGCGCCCAAACCGTCATCGGCGTGATGCCGTCGCGTTTCGCGCGCGCCCTGTATCGGGAGATGCTGCCGCATTTGCACGCCGAAATGCGCTTCGTCAGCGCGACCAAAGGTCTGGAACAAGGCACGCTGCTGCGGATGTCCGAAGTGGCGCGCGCGGTGATCGGCGAAAAATTCGAACCGCGTGTGGCGGCGCTTTCCGGGCCGACGTTTGCGCGCGAGGTGGCAAGCGGCGAGCCGACGGCGGTGGTGATTGCTTCGCTGGACCGCGAACTGGCGGTCGCGATCCAGCGCGAATTTTCCGGGCCGACGTTTCGCTTGTACGTGAACGACGACCCGGTGGGCGTGGAATTGGGCGCGGCGCTGAAGAACATCATTGCGATCGGCGCGGGCATCTGCCAGGGGCTGGGCCTAGGCAACAACACGCTCGCGGCGCTGATCACGCGCGGATTGGCGGAGATCACGCGTCTGGCCACCGCGCTCGGCGGGCAGCCGAAGACGCTCGCGGGCCTGGCCGGCCTGGGCGACCTAGTGCTCACTTGCAATGGAGAGCTGAGCCGCAACCGCTCGGTGGGGATTGAGCTGGCAAAAGGCCGCAGCCTGGCCGAGATCGTCGCGTCCATGACGATGATCGCCGAGGGAGTGGAGACCACGGCCGCGGCCTGCGATCTCGCGGCGCGCTGCCGCATCAGTATGCCCATTACCGAACAGATGGACGCGATCCTGCGCGGGCGCACTTCGGCTCGCGACGCGATCCGCGGATTGATGGAGCGGGAACTGAAGGCCGAATAAACCGGCCGCACCCAGTTAGTTCGCGTAAATTCGCGTCAACCTTCCATCAAAATCGCCGTCGTGAGGATCAGATACGATGCGCCCGGATCTGATCGATTTCTTGAGGCCGCAGCTTGTTCCTGCTTTGGCCGCGCAACCTTCGGCGACGCCTAGGGTTAATTACCCCAGGGTTAACTACAGCAGTGCGGCCGCGGGGACGGCCGAACGGCCTCGGGATGGCGATTCCGAGTTGATGCTGCGGGTGCGGGATGGGGATCATGCGAGTTTCGAGTCGCTCCTCAGGAAACATCGAGGACCGATGATCCATCACTTGCACCGGCTGGTGCGGAACGAGGCAGTGGCGGAGGAATTGGCGCAGGAAGTGTTCCTGCGCGTTTATAAGTCGAGGGAAAATTACCGGCCCAGCGCGAAATTCACCACTTGGTTATTTCGCATCGGAACGCATCTGGCGTTGAACTGGATCCGGGATGGGCGGAAAGAGAAGCAGCAGGCGAGCTTGGAGGAGGAGGCAGCACGCGGCTGGGGCACGCAAGTGCCGGACTCGCGCAGAACGGTCGAGCAAGAGCTGTTATACGAAGCGAAGCTGCGCGCAGTCCGGCGGGCGATTCGCAGTTTGCCGGCCAAGCAGCGGGCTGCGGTGGTGATGCATAAGTACCGCGACATGGAGTACGCGGGGATCGCCAGCGCGTTCGGGTGCACCGAAGCAGCCGTCAAATCGCTTTTGTTCCGGGCCTATGAAGCACTGAGGTCGCGGCTGGCGCATCTGGCTTAGACGCGTGTTGGATTAGCCGTATGCCGGGAGGGGCGGGGCGTGAGTTGTTGGCTGGAGTTCTCTCAAAGCGAGGAGTTGATTGTCGGCTACGGCGCGGGCACCCTGGATGCTGACGCGGCCGCCTGGTTCGAGCGGCACATGGAGCGTTGCACGCATTGCCGGCGCGAAGCAGCGCTGCAAAAGGCCGTGTGGCTGGTGTTGGACCGGTGGAAAGCAACGGTGCTAGCGGGCGCGGATTCCGCTTGCTGACGCGCGCGGCTCAGTTCCGCCGAGCACTTCTTCGATCGGACGGCCGGGTAATTTCGCGGCCTCGGCCTGCTTGCCCATCAAATCGAGAATCGTGGGAACGAAGCTCAAGCTATCGTAGGGCTCCTCCACTTGCAAATGACGCGGGATGCCGGTTTGGTCGCCGCCCGCAAACAGCAGGATCGCGTGCGTGGAGGCGCGCAGGAACGATCCGTGATTGCCGCCGGGATTGAAATTGCGCACGTTGAAGTTCCAGTGATTGTTCGCGAATATGATGAAGTCGGGCTGTGCCAGCCGCCGGCGGCGCTGGTTGAAGCGCGCGAGCAGCGCCGAATCGGGGTCCGCGGAATGTTCGGGTAAAAGCGGCGGCAGGAACTGCTCGTGCAAGGCGATGATGCCGTCCGAATAAGCCGTGCGGTGGACCGCGTGCAGCCAATCCAACTGCGAATGCCAGGAGTTGAGCCAGGATTCTCGCTGGGCCTCCGGCGCCGCGAGATTCGGATCTTCGAAATAATGCAGCGGGAGCCCGGGCGTGAAGGCGATGGGCTCAAAGTGCACGGCGCCGCTGGCATCCTGGTGCAGCGCACGCACGGGCAGATAGCGCAGATCGTTGCCGCGCGCGAGGATCAGGGCCTGCCGGTCTTCGCTCGCGTATAGCCAGATCGGATCGTCAGTGGGGCCGTCGGCGGGCGGAAAGTCGAAATCCGCTTTGGGAATGGTCATGGCGATGAAATCGACCGGATGCGGTCCCACCGCGGCCTGCACGTTATTGCGCACGGAGAGCGCGGCGAGGACAGGCGGATAGTCGACGCGCTCAAAGCTGCGGGCGAAATCGAGCGAGCCGTCGGACGCGAGCACCAGCCCGCCGGGCGCGGGACCGACGACATAATTCCGGAGATCATACACTGAGTTCGAATCGCCGAGGGCGCGGCGCGGGATGAGTTCGGCGACGGCCAGCTTGCGGTCGAAATCGGTGGCCTGGAGACTGAGCAGCTTGGACAGTGCGCGCGTGTAGACCGAATACGTGCGGTCCTGCTCGCGCCAGGAATCGAGTTGCACGGCGAGGCGCCGAGCGGCCTTGTCGAGCCCATTGGCGCGCTGCTCTTCGGTCCAATGCTTGGGCTGCGATTGGATCAGAACACGCTCGCGTTCCATGGCGCGGCGGACGGCGGCGAGTTCATCCGAGATCTGTTGCAGCGTGGCCTGCCATTGGGCGCGCTGGGTGTCGACGATGTGCAGGAATGCCGCGACGGCGGCGCGGCGCAGGGCGGGGTTGATTCCGGGCCGATCGATTTCCTCGAGCAGAATTTGCAGCGTGTTGAAATCCGAATTGCGCAGGTAGACGGAAGCGCGCTCGTTGCCGTCGAGATCGAGCAGCGCGGTGGGATAATCGTCGCTCTGCCCGTTCAAATAGAGCGATTCTTCGCTTGGCGTCACCACTTCGGAGACGAACGGATCGAGGCCGGTGAGCTTGAATTCATCGAGGGGATGCCGGTTGGTGACGGCGTGATGCGCGCCGCCCGCGCGGCTGTTGAAAAAGTGCAGCAGATCGTAGCCCTGACTGTACACGCCCGGTTCGGTGTTCATGCCGTGATCCGACACGGCGACCAGTATGGTTTGAGAAGCCATGGCGCTGGATTGGATGGCGATCCAGATGCGGCCGATCAGAGCATCGATGCGCTGGAGCGCCAGCCGCTGCGAAACGATATCGGAGGCGGCATGGGCGGTGTGGTCGAAGTCGCCGGTGAAGTAGTCCAGGTACTGGATCTGGGGGTCGGAGAGCTTGGCGATGAGCTCTCGTTCGGTCTGGTCCTCGACGCTTGAGCCCAGCGCGAAGCCCATGGTCCATTCGTCGAAAATCTGGCGCAGCCCATGCGAGAAATGCTGCGGCAGCGCATCCTTGAGCGTTTCCCAGCGCACGCCGCGCTGGTAGAGCTCGAAGCTCTGGTAGCGCGCGGCATAGGGAAAACGATCGAGCAGCAGCGGAATTTTCTGATCGTCCAGCACCTCGACGCCGGGCATGTCGACCTTGCGCGAGCGCGCATAGCTCAAGTAGAACGGGAAAAAATTCATGTAGTCGTAGACTCGGCCGGTATAGCGATCGAATTCGGCGTTGCCATGAATCTGGAGATGTTGGCCGGTGTCGAGCAAGGACCAAGAGGGCGTGGAAAGGCTGATGGCGCGCACGTAGAAGTTGTCGATGCGCGTGCCGTCTTGCAGGAAGACGCGGTCGAACCAGGGCAGGGTGCTTTTGTGCGTGACGGGGTCGATGCGATCGAGCTCGCGTTCGAGCACGTTCTCGGGGACGCCGTCGAGCTTGATGAGGACGACGCGCTTGACCTCGCGCTTGCCCCCCGGGTCAAACTGACCCGCGAGCGGGAGCGCGAGCCCGAAAAGCAGGCCGGGAGCGAGCAGTCGCACAGCCAGCGGCGCGCGCCGCGTCATTGCACCGAGGCGATCGAAGACGCGCGGTCCGATCCGCCGGCGGCTGCCACGGCGGGAGCGGTTTCGCGGTCCTGGAGAGCGCGCGAGCAGGTGGCCAGGAGGCCCGCGTCGGTGGAGCGGGCGCAGACCTGCGTGATGAGATCTTGGGCTTTGGGCTCGGATGGCGCTTCCGAGGCCAGGGCCGAAATGGAGCGGCTGATGGCGGCCGCGTCCCAGGTCACGTCGGGGCTGGGGCTGGACGCCAGGACTTGGTCGAGGAACTGCATGTGATAGGCCGAGCGCCGATAAGCGTCGAGCTGGGCGCGCAGCACGGGATCGGGCTCTTCGGCATCGACGTGAGGACCGCGCGTGAAAACGCGCGCGAAGCTGAGACACAATCGCCTGCCGCGCGATTCGGTGTCGGCTTCCAGCTCCTTGCGCCGGTCGCGCTCGAGCTTGGCCTCGCCGCGCGGAGATTCGGCCCACTTCAGCAGCGCGGCGTACTGTTCACGCGCGAGCTCGGCTTCGCTGGAAACCTTGTTTTCGCGCGGATTGAGCGCCAGGTGGTCCAAACGGCGCTGCAGCTCGATTTTCAGCGCCGGGTCGAGCGCCGTATCGACGGACAGGAACTCACGCGCTTCGGAATAGGCTTTGAGGCGCGCGCCGCGGTTCACCGCGCCGCCGTGACGGCCGCGCACGAAGGTCCACAGCGCATCGGCGGCGAAAACCTCCGGGTAGGCGAAAAAAGTGATTCCAAACACTCCTGTGACCAGGCTGGTGGCGCCGTCGCTCATCATCTCGCGGCGCTTGGGCCTCATCCCGTCGCGAAAATCGGCCAGCAGCAGGGGGACGCGCGGGTAGTCCAGGCTATAGAGGGCCAGCGGAATCATTTCTTCGCTGCGCGCGCCGGGCGTGCCGCGGGGAACCGGCTGGTTGTCGGAATCGAAGTAGCGGACTTGTGTGTAGCCGGTCCAATGCTTCAGCCGCTCGTCGCTCCAGGGGTTGGCGATCCCCAGAAACTGGCCGTCAAAGCGATGCGGCGGGCGAGCTTCGAGATCCGAGCGCGCGATCCAGAGCATCGCTTGACTGGGCGTGCTGGAGGAGAGCGCGAGCGGTTCGAAGAGCAGACCGTTGAGCTCGGCGCGCTGGCGCAGCAGCTCCCAATTATGCGCGCGCATCTCCTGAAGCTCACTGGACTGCTTGTCGTAATAGTGCGACAGCTCCTGCTCGCGAACCAGGCCCCCGAAAGCATGCGTGGAGAGGCTGAGACGCGCATAAATCTCACGGAACTGGCTGTCGGGCAGCAAGGCTACGCTGGACGTATCACGGTCCAGGTTGTCCAAGGTGGCCAGTGCCTCGAAGGCTTGCAATTTGCCATAGTCGTTGGAGTTGCCGCGATAGGTGCGCGTAGTAGTGCGGATGGCGGCGCCGAGCGGGTCCAGTTCCAGCGCTTGCAGGCCGTCGGTGGCCAGATTGCTCAAGACGCCACGGTACGGCGCGGCCAAGTCGAGCGTGGGGGTGGGGACGCGATTGGCGTGGCGGCGGCTCCCGGCGCGGAAATATCCGAACGAAAGCGCGGAAGCGGCCCGCTGCCAGACGGTGGGCTTCGTGCTGGTGAGAATCCAGACGTAACGCAGACGGTCGTTGGCCGGGTCGCTATCGCCGAACGAATCGCGAAACACGGTGAGTAGCGGGACGTCCCCATTTTGAGCGGTGTTTTGCGGACCCTCGCCGGAGCCGCCCAGGTGTCCGAAAACAGTGACGAATTCGGCCCCGTCGGGGAGCGATTGACGTTCCAGACGATAGGACTGAGGGGGCTGGTTTAGGGTTCCGGCCGCGATCAGCAGAGCCAGCAATACGGATGGAAACAAGCTGACCTCATCTTTCCAAAATAGTCGAAAGCCCGCGGCCGGAGCAAGATATCAGGCCTCTCCCGCGCGCTCGCTAGAGCACGCCACTTACCAAATGGGACGCTTGAGCGCCGCGGCGCGTTTCGGACGGGCGCGGGTCAATCGAAGAGGGAAGTCAATTGGATAACCAGCGAGCGGCCTTACAGATCTTGGCGATTTTCTTGGCCAGGCTCTCGGAAGCGCCCTGTGAGTCGGCGCCGCCGAGGCCCGTGGAACCGGTGAGGTCGCGTTCCTGAAGCGTCTGGCCGCCGTTGGCACTCTGAAAACTGACCTCGGCGCGCACCACGCTGGCGCCGGCGCCGAAGCCGAACAGAAGGTGTTTGGTCCGGTTCCCGGGTTTGAACTCGGTGACTGTTCCTAAAATGCGGAGGACGGGCTCGCCGGGCGCGGTGTCGCCCTGGCGGAGGATCATGACTGTCGGAAATTCGACACTGAGCTCGCGGGCGATGTCATCAACCAGGGCGCTTTGGTACTCGCGAGAGAAGTCGACGTGCGGGGCGGGGGTAAAGGGATCGATTTCGACGGCGGAGTAGGGTGCGGGCGTTTGAGCGGGGCCGGATGCCAGCATGGCGAACGCAGCGAGGAGAGCAGGAAGGAAACGCCTCACAATTCATCGTAAGCCCTTTTGCGGGCTCAAATTCACACTTCCCACCATGCGGACGATAGGCATGAATAGGATCGCGTTGCAGGAGGCCAGTTGCGTAAACGTTTCACGATCGGGCAGAAATTATCGGCAAGTTTCGGCGTAGTTTTAGCTCTGACGGCGCTGTTGATGTTCTCCTCGGTGGAGACGGCGCGCCAGTTGGGCGGGCTCTTGGACCGGGAGGTCAATGAGAATGCCAAGAGCGCCGATCTCACGGCGGCGATCCGGCTGCGGCTGCGCGACATGAAGGATTTTTCGACTTCGACGCAGTTTGCCTATTCGGTCAGCAAGGTGCTGCAGGTCAACTCATCGCGCTCGAACAATGTACGGACTTTGGGCGATTGCGCGGTTTGTCACCAGTTAAGTTCCGCCGGCGAAAGCCGCCAAGATTTCGGAAAGCTGGCCGAGGGCGCCGCGGCGAGCGTCGAGCAACTGACTCTGCTGATCCACACCGAACAGGCCAAGGCGTCGTTGGCGACCATCCGCGCGGGAATCGCGGAGTGGCAGAGCGATTACGAACAATATCTGCAATTGACATCCAAGGGCGACTTCGCCGCGGCTCACGCCTTGATCAAGGACAACATTTCGCCGCTGATGGACAAGATTGACGCAGCGGCGAATCAATTGGACTCCGAGCAGGACAAGTTGCGCTCCTCCGCGCAAGTGACGGCGGCACGCAGCGTGTCGCGATCCAACTGGACCACAGCCGTGCTGCTGGCGCTCAGCCTGGTCTGCGGCGTGGCATTGCTCGTGGTGATCCGGCAGATCAATCGGCTGCTGCGGCAGTTTGCCTCGGAGCTGAAGGCGGGCGCCGAAATGGTGTCGCAACAGGCTGAGCAGGTGCGGGAGGCCAGCCTCGCCATGGGGCAGGGCGCCGCCGATCAAGCGGCTTCCATCGAACAGACCTCCGCTTCGAGCGAAGAAGTTGTGGCCACGGCGCACCAGAACGCCGAGCACTCCGCCAAAGCTAGCCAACTGGTGCAAAACGTCCGGCGGGAGATGGGCGACACCAACGTCGCGCTGGAGCAAACCAGGCAGGCCATGCACGAAATCGGCGAATCCAGCGAGAAAATTTCGAAAATCATCAAGGTCATCGATGAGATCGCGTTCCAGACCAACCTGCTGGCCCTGAACGCGGCCGTGGAGGCGGCGCGGGCGGGCGAATCCGGCATGGGATTTGCCGTCGTGGCCGATGAGGTTCGCGGCCTCGCGCAGCGCTGCGCCACGGCGGCCCACGATACCGCTACGCTCATCGAGGAATCCATCACGCGTTCGCAACAGGGCAAAGCACGCTTGGATGATTTGACGTCACACATCCGTTCCATCGCCGATGGCACCGAAGCTGTCACCACGCTGGCCGAACAGGTGCAAACCGGAAGCCAGGAACAGGAACGGGCCATGCAGGAGATCGGCTCGGCCATCGTGCGCATGCGCTCGGTGAGCGAGAAGGCAGCCGCCAACGCCGAACAGAGCGCCGAGACCGGCGAGCGCCTTAGCAAGGAATCGAGCTCGCTGCGCGGCATCGTGGAAGGACTGCACGCCCTGGTCGGCGGCAGCGCGGACGAAACACGTTAAGATGTTGACTCGGGACGTACCCCGCGGGCGTCTTCCATATAGGTCCGCAGCACTTCCGCCACGCTCCAGGCCTGCGCGATGCAGCCGCCGGGACGGTGCGGCGAATCGCCGTCGAAAACCTCCGAGATCTGGCCCACGCCCGCTGCGGTGAGGTGCGCGCGTAAGGACCCCAGAAAATCATCGGCGCGGCGCCGCGCCTGATCGGTTGCGCCATGAACCTTGATATACGCAGTCAGGAATGGACCCAGCAGCCAGGGCCACGCCGTGCCCTGGTGATAAGCGCCGTCGCGGCTGGCCACGCCGCCCTGGTAGCGGCCATGATAATTCGGATCGCGCGGGGAGAGCGTGCGCAAACCGTACGGCGTCAGCAATTCCCATTCGACGACATCGACCACCTGCAAGGACTGCTCGGGCGTGAGCAATGGATAAGGCAAGCTGACCGCGAAGATCTGGTTGGGGCGGATGGCGGCGTCGGGTTGGCCGTCGCCGCCGATGACGTCGTAGAGACATCCGGCTTCGAGGTTCCAGAACGTCTGGGCGAAGCGCTCATGGCAACGATCGGCCAGCGCGCCATAGCGCGCGGATTCGGCCGCGTCGCCGAAAACGGACGCCAGGTGCGCCATCACGCGGAGCGCATTGTGCCAGAGCGCCTGGATTTCGACCGGGTAGCCGGTGCGCGGGGTGACTTCACGCCCTTCGACGCGCGCGTCCATCCACGTCAGTTGCACGCCGGGTCCACCCGCGTGCAGCAGGCCGCCGGCATTGACACGAATGCCGTAACGCGTTCCGCGCTGGTGCCAGGCGATGACTTCGGCGAGCGCGGGATAAAGTTCGGCGCGGACGAAATCGTAATCGCGCATGTAGCAGAGAAATTCGTGGACCGCGTGGAACATCCAGAGCGTAGAATCCACGCTGTTGAATTCCGGAGTTTCACCGGATTCTGAAAAGCGATTGGGCAGCATGCCTTGATCGAGGCTGCGTGCGGCGGCGCGGAGAATGTGGCGTGCGTCGTCATGGCGGCCGGTGACGAGCGTGAGGCCGGGCAGGGAAACCATGGTGTCGCGGCCCCAGTCGGTGAACCAGGGATAGCCGGCGATGACGGATCTGCGATCGCCGCAGGAGACGAGGAACTGGTCGACAGCGGAGGAAAGGAGGCTTGCGAAGCGGTCATCAGAGAGTGAGGCGCCGGGAATGCTCGCGCGGCGCTGGATTTCGTTTTGCCGCAGTTGAGGTGCTTGTGCCGCACCGCGCTCGGAAGTGGAGACGACAATCGACGCGTAGGCGTTCCGCGCCAGATCAAAGTAGAGCGCGAACGGGCTGTACAAATCCTCCAGCGAATCGAGGCCGCGTTCCGCTTCGCGTTCGTACTCGAAATTGTAGAACCAGAAGCCGGTGGGATCGAGAGACAGGGCGTTGTGGGCGAAATGCAGGCGGGGCAGCCCGGGATATGGCGCGACGCTGGCGAGGCCGGGCTGAGCAGTCACTGAACCGTTGATGCGGCTGTTGGCGTGCATAGTCGCGTGATAATCGCGAAAGGCGATGAGCGGGCGCACTTCGAGATGACAGGCGCGGCCACCCAACGATCCAATGACCTCGCCCATGAGCTGGTATTGAATCACGGCCGTGTTTTCGCCGTGCACCAGGAACACGGATTTTTCGAGCTCCAGATCGTCGCACCGATAGCGGAAGATCGGAAACGGATCCAGGCGGAAGGAAGCCAGGCGCTCAAAGCCGCGCGGATGCACCACGTTTTTGTATTGATTGGCGCTAAGTTCGAAGCGCCGATCGCCGATGAGCAAAACCTCTTCGACTCTCGATAGCAGCACAGCGCGGCCGGAAGGCGGATTCAGAGCCGTGCACAGCAGCGCATGATACCGGCGCGTGTTCAATCCGATGATGGTGGAGCTGGCGAATCCGCCGATGCCGTTGGTTTCAAGCCACTCGCGCAAGGAGGCTTCTCCGGGATCGCCGCAGATCTCGCGGCCGAACTCGATAGGCGTCATCAGTTACTCATGATAATTGCTGCTCATGTCCGGAGCGATCCCGCCGAGTTTATGCTGAGATAGCTACGTGAGCCTTCGCGCCATTGCCGTACTGCTCGTTTACATAGGCCTAATAATCTTCCTCTTATGGGCGCCGAGGATCGCTAGCCGTCGGCTTCGGATTGCCTGTCGTATTCTCGGCGTTATTGGCGTCATCCTGCTTCCTCCAGCGATGTTGGTTATGTTTCTGTCGTCAGATGAGACGCCGACTGAGACCCGGACCTTCGAATCACCGTCCGGCCAAAGGGCACAACTCAGCTATCAAGCGGGTTTCCTCGGCCGCGATAGCACGGAAGTTGACCTTGCGTGGCCTGGAGAATCCGGGCATACCAGGGTGTTTTTGCATTTCGGATCGAGTGCGTTTGACGACCCAAAGCTGGACTGGGTGGACAATAATCACCTCCGAATCCGCTATCGCAGTCGGCCGAACGATGAACAGGAGTGCCGAAAGCAGGTTAGGAATGTCACGGTCAGCTGCGTTGCCCGGCCCTGGTCGTTCGCTCACACGCGCTAGATCCAGACCTTTTCGGCCGGCACGCCGCGTTTGCACATCTCGCACGAGCCGGCGTCCTTGTAATAAGTCGCGTCGAGCTGCGCGAGGTAATAGAGCGGCAGCGGGCTGAAGTCGACCGTTTTCGGCGTGGGCTGATAGATGATCACCGCCATGCCCACTACTTCGGCGCCGGTGGATTCCACCAGCCGCTTCAATTCCGAGAGATTGCGGCCAGAGCGCAGGATGTCGTCCACCAATAGCACCTTTTCGCCGGGCTTCTGCTCCAGATACTGGCGAAAACGCATGGGCCCACCTTCTTCCTTGCGATCCGCCCAATACACCTGATGCGCGCGCAGAGCTTCGCACACGCCGTAGGCCACGGGCAGCCCGCCGGTGTCCGGCGAAACTACCGACAGCTCCGGGATGATGGCGCGGATTTCGGCATTGGCGCGGAGCAGACGGCTCAGGCCGACGCTCAGAACTTTGGCGTGCTGGTAATAGCGCATCGCCAACTGGACCTGCATGTATTCGTTGGCGTGCAATCCATTGGGGTACTCGAAATGCCCATCGCGGATGGCGCCGGTGTGCCGCAACAGGGCGACGACTTCTTCTTGTGTGGGGACCAGGTGCATGGCTGCCTTTATTGTCGCGCGTATCGCTGGACATGTACGATCAGACAAAGACGCGGGTGCTGACCAAGCGCGGTATGATGGGGGTTCCGGGCGATTGCCGCCGGCAGTGTTCGATAAGCAGCAGGTTTCGACAGGAGCGAGGTCTCATGCAGAATTCAGTTTTGGTGCCCATGGTCGTGGAGCAGACTTCACGCGGCGAGCGCGCGTTCGACATTTATTCGCGTCTGCTCAAGGAAAATATCATCTTTCTGGGTACGCCCATTGACGACAACATCGCGAATCTGATCATCGCCCAGATGCTATTTCTGGCCGCCGAGGATCCGGAGAAGGACATTTCGCTGTACATCAATTCGCCGGGCGGCTCCATCACGGCGGGTCTGGCGATTCTAGACACGATGAACCTGGTGGAGCCCGACATCGTGACGTATTGCGTGGGCCAGGCGGCTTCGATGGCGGCGGTGCTGCTGGCGTGCGGGACCAAGGGCAAGCGCTACAGCCTGCCGCATTCTCGCATCCTGATTCACCAACCATCGATGAGCGGGCTGGGCGGGCAGGCGACGGATATCGATATTTATGCGCGCGAGATCCTGCGCATGCGCGAATCGTTGAACCAGATTCTCGCCAACGCAACGAATCAGCCGGTGGATCGCATCGCGCGCGACGTGGATCGCGACTATATTTTGGAACCCGAACAGGCGCTCGACTACGGCCTGATCGACCGCATCATCGAGAGCCGCGCGCTGCAACCGGTACCCACGCGTTGAAGCGGCTCGGGTTGCTATCGCCCGTTGTCTTATCACTTGCGTTGCCCGTTGCGGCGCCGGCGCAACTCATTCCCAGCGGCACGCCCATTCCACAGACCACCCTTCCGCCGGTGGTGTTCATCAACGGCTATCAATTCGCAGGATGCCCCACCACGTTCGCCGATTCGTTCGGCATCGCGGACCAGGTGCTGCAAGCCAACGGCGAGGTGAGCCTGTTTTTCAATACCTGTAGCCTTGCATCGACGGCGACCATCGAGGACTTGGGCGCGGCCTTCGCGACGTTTCTTGCCGGGCTCACGTATACCGACGGCACACCCGTCACTCAAGTGGACGTGGTCGCGCATAGTATGGGAGGCCTCGTGCTGCGCTGTTATTTAAGCGGCAAACAGGACACGGCTGGGATGTTTCAACCGCCGGCGACGGTCCAAATTCGTAGGGCCGTGTTCCTGGCGACCCCGCATTTCGGGACTCCCATCGCGTCGCTGCTGCCGGTGAGCGCGCAGGTGCAGGAAATGGCCAGCGGCAGCACGTTCCTGTTCGACCTGGGCACGTGGAACGACGCTACCGACGATCTGCGCGGCGTGGACGCGATTGCCGCCGTAGGCAATGGTGGAACGGGTTTGCTGACCGGCACGGACGGCTTCGACGACGGTGTGGTGCCGCTCACCAGCGGGTCATTAAGATTCTATTTGCCGGGGCGCA
>JASHQT010000086.1 GCA_030039005.1 Bryobacteraceae bacterium | reverse complement strand
ATACGCAAGCCACTCGCAGCGTGCCTCATTGAATCAAAAGTCGACGGCGAATTCGACGTCTCCCGTGACGCCGACCTGGTAGGCGGAGACCCGGCGCTCGAAGAAATTGGTCAGCTCCTGCACGTCCTGCAGCGCCATGAAGGCGAATGGATTCTGAGACCCGTAAATGGGAGGAAGCCCGAGCGCCACGAGCCTTCGATCAGCCACATATTCCAGATATTCGCCCATGCCCTGGATCGAAAGGCCGGTAACCCCCATGCTGAGCGTGTCCTGGGCAAAGGTCAGTTCGCAATCAACGGCTTCGCGAATCATCTCGGTCACGCGCGCAGCGAAGCTCTCGTCAAAAAGCTCGGGCCGTTCGCGCCGCGCGGTTGCAATTACCTCCAGCGCAAACTCGATGTGCGCGCTTTCATCGCGAAACACCCAATTCGTCCCGGTGGCGAGGCCTTGCAAAAGCCCGCGCGACCGCAAGTAATACACGTAGGCGAAGGCCGCGAAGAAAAATAGTCCCTCGATACACGCCGCGAAACACACCAGATTCAGCAGGAATGCGCGCATGTCCGCGTCGCTGCGCAACTCGGTCAAAGTCTGAATGGAATCGATCCACTTAAAGCAGAACTGCGCCTTCTTCTGGATGGATGGAATGTTTTCCACTGCGGCGAACGCGCCGCCGCGCTCCTGCGGGTCGGCAATATAAGTATCCAGCAGCGTCAGGTAAAACTGCACGTGCAGCGCCTCTTCATAAAGTTGACGCGAGAGGTACATGCGCGCCTCCGGTGAATTGACGTGCTTGTAGAGGTTCAACACCAGATTATTACCGACAATGCTGTCGCCGGTGGCGAAGAAGGCCACCAGCCGTTTGATCAGATGCTGTTCAGCCGGCTTCATTCGCTGGCGCAGATCGGATACATCGCTGGAGAAGTCGACCTCCTCCACCGTCCACGTATTCTTGATCGCGGTTTTGAACATCTCGAAAAAGACCGGGTATTTCATCGGCCGCAGCGTGAGATTGAATCCAGGATCCAGAATCATGGCTTTCTCCTATTGGCAAGCCTCGCAAGAGCCTGGATTTTCAAGCGAACAGGCGACGGCTTTTACGCTCGCTTCGTTTGCGACCGGCACGGTTGCCTTGGCGATTTTCGAAGCCGGGCGCGATCGCAGATAGTAGGTGGTCTTCAGGCCCTTTTTCCAGGCGTACATATACATGGACGACAGCTTGCCAATTGTGGGGCTTTCGAGGAAAAGATTCAGCGATTGGCTTTGATCGATGAACGCGCCGCGGTCGGCCGCCATATCGATTAACGACCGCATCGGAATTTCCCAAACTGTGCGATATATCTCGCGCAGCTCAGCCGGCAACTCCGTGATCTCCTGCACGCTGCCTTCGGCGAGCTTGATCCGATTGCGGATGTCCTCGTTCCACAGCCCTGCTTCCTTGAAATCGGCCACTAGGTAGCGATTCACCTGCAGGAAATCGCCCGATAACGTCTCGCGTTTGAAGAGGTTGGAGATCTGCGGTTCGATGCATTCATAGCATCCGGCAATGGAGGCGATCGTGGCGGTCGGCGCGATTGCGACGATCAGAGAATTGCGCAGTCCCTTGCCGCGGATTCGTTCGCGTAGTGTGTCCCAGCGCTCGGGATTCGCCGGAGTGACTCCCCAGGCATCGAATTGCAAGTCGCCATTCGCCGCGCGCGTCTCTGAAAACGACGCATGCGAACCCAGCACCTCGGAAAGCTGGCACGAAGCATCCAGCGCGTTGTAGTAAATTTCTTCCTGAATTCGCGCCGACAGTTCGCGCGCGACGAGCGAATCGAACGGCATTTTCATTTGAAAGAAGACGTCCTGCAGCCCCATCAGCCCTAGCCCCACCGGGCGCCATCTGCGGTTCGATGCGGCTGCCGACGCCGTCGGGTAGTAATTGATATCGATGACGCGATCGAGGAACGGCACCGCGCGGCGAACCGTGCAGGCCAGCTTCTCGAAATCGAACGCGGCTCCGTTCATGTGACGGGACAGGTTGATGGATCCTAAATTGCAAACCGCGGTTTCAGCGTTCGACGTCACCTCCGTGATCTCCGTGCAGAGATTGGACAGATGCACGACATTTTGCGGCAGCCCGGTCTGGTTCGACTTCAGATTACAGGCGTCCTTGAAGGTCATCCATCCGTTGCCGGTTTCGGCCAGCATCCGCATCATGCGCGAGTACAACTCGCGCGCCTGGATCCGCTTGGAAAACAAGCCAGCTTCTTCCGCCGCGATGTAAGCACGCCGGAACTCGTCGCCATACAGGTCCGGAAGGTGCGGCACTTTGGCCGGATCGAATAGCGACCAGACACCATCCTTCTCCACGCGCTCCATGAACAGATCCGGAATCCAATGCGCCAGGTTCAGGTTGTACGTGCGCCGTGCTTCGTCGCCCGTGTTGTCGCGCAGCTCGAGAAACTCCTCAACGTCGGCGTGCCAGGGTTCCAGGTACACGCAGCACGCGCCCTTGCGCTTCCCGCCTTGATTTACGGCCGAAACCGAGGAATCCAGCGTCTTCAGCCAGGGCCCGATTCCGTTGGAAAGTCCGTTCGTCGCCCGGATCAGTGAACCGCGCGATCGCACTCGCGTGTAGGCCATTCCAACGCCGCCGGAAAATTTTGAAAGCATCGCCACATCTTTGTAGCGGTCATAGATGGATTCCAGATGATCTTCGGGCGAATCGAGCAGGAAGCAGGACGACATCTGCGAATGCGTGGTGCCGGAATTGAACAGCGTGGGGGAACTGGGAAGATATTCAAGCGCGGCGAGAAGGGGATAAAATCCAGTGGCTTCCGGAGCCGACTGCGACAACCCGCAGGCCACGCGCAGAAAGAAATATTGCGGCGTTTCGATGACCGCGCGCGATTCCGGATGCTTCAACAGATAACGGTCGTAGACTGTGCGGATGCCGAAGAATTCTAAGCGATCGGAATACGAGTCGTCAATCGCGCTATTCAGCTTGCGCGCGTTCGCGCGTACGAAGTCGGCGGTTTCTTCGGAGATCAATCCAGCCTTGTATCCTCCTTCAATCGACTGCGAGAACGAGAAGATGTTCTGGTTCTGCACCTCCTTCTCGATGTAGCGATTGAGCAGGCGGGCAGCCAGGCGCGAATATTCGGGCTCCTCGGAGATGAGCGAGGCTGCCGTCTGGATGGACAGCGAATCCAGTTCCTTCGTCGTGGATCCGTCGTACAATCCGCCGATGGTCTTGATCGCCACGCGCATTGGATCGACGTTGGATAGCCCCACTGAACTGCGCTCCACCGCGCGAATGATTTTGTCCACAGAAACCGCTTCGAGCGAGCCGTTGCGCTTCCTGACGCGCATGCTGGTGCCGGGTGTTTCGGCGTGAATTCCTGGTATGAGCTCTGCGAACTGCGCGGCAGCCGCGATTGGTCGGATTATAGGTGTGGCCACTTCGGACGCCTTTCCGCCCGAGGGTGAAAGGGTATCGGATCACGGGACTGGAACGTCCCATGAGCAACCGGCACCAGCCCTTTCCCTCGAGGCTTGTGATTTTCGAGCGCTATCGCGCCGGCTGTCGACAGGTCTTCGGACTTGCAGGCACGACCGTCGATGGCCGCCTAATCGCCACCGCTTCCCGTTCGACTTGTGGACGTCGACCAGTGCGAAAATGTGGCTTTCGTTCCTGCTTACCGCTGCGGGGCAGCCCCGGATTCTCACCGGGTTCCCTTTGAACTTCCCTCAGGAAGATCGACAGCAGAATCAATATACGGTGTGCCTCACGGAGTTGTCAACAATTAATTGTGGCTCGGTTCCAGTGAGGCAGCTAGTTTTCAAGAGCTCAGCTCTAGCCCAGATGAAGACGGACCGCGAGAACCCTTTCTGTGAGAAATTGCTTATATGGCTCATAGCATCGAGGAAAAAAAGAAGCTGCTGAATCGGGTCCGTAGACTCACGGGACAAGTCGCGGCGATTGAAAAAGCTTTGAATCAAGATGATGCGGATTGCTCGGACATCCTACACAACATTTCTGCGTGTCGTGGGGCCATGGACGCACTGATGGCCGAAGTAATCGAGGGCCACATTCGATATCACGTCCTGCCGACAAGCGGAGCGGTCTCGGATGAACAAAGTCGTGCTGCAGACGATCTCGTCAGCGCTCTCCGGGCTTATCTCAAATAGGATTGGATCACTTGTTGTTTACCTAACCGTAGACGGATTCCTACCGCTCGCCGAACGCATGTCAGATTCCGCAGGCCCAGAGGTGCGCCAGCTGTAGCGACAGGCTAATCGATACCTCTATTGTGTGTCACGATCCGGTCAGTGACCACGGATCGAGTGGTCTGTGACTCTGTGTAATCAATAGGATACGGCTGGTATGCCCCTCGTGGAAGATCTTGGCGCAACGTCGCCTGCATGCTAAACTTCAGTGGGTATTCTTGCTCCCTGAACTGCCAGACACACTGCGAAGATACGCCATCCGAGGAACTGTTGGACCTGCTAGGACACCTACTACATGAATGAATTTCCGTTGGTCACCAAGCGCCTCGTGCTCGGGCATGTTGCAGTTTGCCTCGGTTGCTGTTGCGGAAATACGGAACGGGGCAAGCCCGCTGTCCCTGTGGACTGGCTAAAGAAGGAATGGCGCGCCCGGGGTCTATTGAAGCAGATTCAGCTGACGATAAGCGGATGCCTGGGACCGTGTGATGTCCCCAATGTCGTGTCGATCTCAGATGAACGCGGTACCCAGTGGTTGGGTGGTCTCACCGAATTCAACCAATACCGGGACCTGGTCGAATGGGCCGTCTCATCGATGAATGCGGGGGAGTTGCTGCGTCTTCCCAAGGAACTTAAGCGATATAGTATGTACCCCTTCCGGAAGACTGCTGCGGGCGAAGGGTTGAATCTGTTCTCGGAGCGAAGGGGATAACCTTTGGCTGCCTCGCCAGGCCGATCTTACTGATAAGGAGCGAGAAAGTATGCATATCGAAGACGGCATCCTGTCGGCGACGGCATGTGCGGGATGGTATGCGGCCACCGCGGCGTTCGTAGTTCCCGGCATCTACGAAATCAAACGGCGTATTCGCGAAAACCTTTCCTACAAACCGTTTCTAGCCATGGTCGGTGTCGCGGTGTTCGTTATCTCCGCCATGCACTTACCCGTGCCAGTCACGGGATCCTGTTCGCATCCCTGCGGCACGGCATTAGCGGCGATCCTTATCGGTCCGTTCGCCACAGCAGTGGTTTCCGCCATCGTGTTGTTTTTTCAGGCTGTTTTCTTCGGCCATGGCGGCATCACCACCATTGGCGCGAACACATTCTCCATGGGCATTTGCGGCGGGTTGTCTGGCTGGGCATTGTGGAAAATTCTCCGCGCAGCCAATTGTCCGGTGTGGCTTGCGGCTGGCGTAGCCGGGTTTGTTGGTGATTTGATGACCTATCTGATCGCTGCCTTCGAATTGGCTTTGAGCCTGCACGGCCAGGTGCCGCTATTGAAGCAATGGATGATTTTCTTTATGGGCTACGGGCCTACGCAGTTGCCGCTGGCAGTTGGCGAGGCCTTGTTCACCTCGGCAGTGTTGCTGGCGATGTTGAATCGGCGTCCTGATTTGTTGCCCCAAGTGCTTGTGAAAAAAGAAGCACCCCAACTACTTCTGAACAAGGAGGCCTGACCGATGAGCACGATGAGCACTCACGCGGGATCCCTCGGTTCCGAAGGGCCCAACCCGCGCTTCTTTGATGGTTTTACCAAGATGATGTTGGCGATCATGATCGTCATGGAACTGGCCATCTTCGCTTCCGCCACCTACATGTCGCACCACAAGTTGACGGGCATCGGCACCGACGACGTTGTGAACAACCTTGCCACTGCGACCAAAGTGAAGGGCGAGCATCATCCTTTTGTCGAGTTGCCGGGCGATTCCGAGCTCAGCGCCTTCTCGGTGGCCAACTTCTTTGCGGGTATTATCGTGGGTTACAACTGGCTCAGGCTGTTTGGCGCCAAGCCCGGATCGAAAAAATACGAGTAAATCATGAATTTATCGCCTTATACGGCCGAAGGCGACAGTCCGTTGCACCACATCGATGGTCGCATCAAAACCGGAGTGCTGCTGGCCTCCGTAGTAGTGGCCGCGATGCTCACAAACTGGCGGTTAGCATTGGGTTTATGGATTTGTGGGGTGGGCCTCTTCTTCAGTTTGCACGTCAGCTTCCGCAGCTTGTTAGGGCGGTTGCTAATCCCACTCGGCATTGCCTGGGTGGTGTTTCTCAGCGTCCTATTCACGCAGGGCAACCACCCATTGTTTGTGGTTCCTCTCAAGTTTTTCACTTTGACGGCTCGGCAAGAGGGCGCCATGCAAGGGCTATTGCTGTTCGTGCGGATCATGGCGGCGGTGACGCTCGCCACTCTGCTCGCATTCAGCACGCCCATGATCGAGATACTGGAAACTCTGCGCCTGTGGAAGATTCCAAGCGTGATGGTCGATATTGCCGATTTGATGTACCGCTATGTCTTCATCCTCCAAGATACGGCCCACACTATGCGTTGCGCTCAACTGAGCCGCATGGGAGACTCCGGGTCCTGGGCACACCGCGTCGCCGATACCGGCGGTATCGCTAGCAGCATACTCGTTAAGTCGCTGGACCGCAGCACGCGCATTTACCAAGCGATGTTGTCTCGCGGCTATAGCGAGGACGCCCCAGGAATACGGTTCTTTACGCGGCCGATTCCTTCGCGCGACAAGTTAATCGGAGGCGCGAGCGCTACGGCGTTGGTCCTGCTTGCCTTTGCCAATTTCCGTTGGCGTTGAACGGCGCGAGATGAATCTCATCGAGATCAGTGACATCAGCTTCGCCTACCCTGGTACGCACCAGAAGGCACTGGATCGTCTGAGCCTATCGATCGCCGCTGGCGAGCGCGTCGCGGTGATGGGGCCAAACGGCGCGGGCAAATCCACGCTGTTCCAGATGCTGAATGGCTTGCTGCAGCCCGATAGCGGCCAGGTTGTGGTGGATGGATTACCGGTGGTACGCGAAAACCTCCGCGCTGTGCGGCGTAAGGTCGGTATGGTGTTTCAGGACTCGGACGACCAGTTGTTCAACGCCACGGTATACCGCGAGGTTGCTTATGGGTTGGCGAACATGAAGGTGCCCGAGGAACAACTGGAGGCTGCCGTCAGATGGGCGCTCGATGTGGTGGA
>JASHQT010000001.1 GCA_030039005.1 Bryobacteraceae bacterium | reverse complement strand
CTAGGCAACTCGCTCACCACGACCACGATGGGCGGCCCGTTCACCAACATCGGGGTGCTGTCTCTGGCGTGTTCGGCGGTAGACTCAAGCGGCGAGCCCGAAACCTTATTCATCGGAAACGTGAATTACCAGGCTCCGGACTGGTTTCGGCAGACAGCAGGTGTCGCGGTGCTGCCACCGGACCGCAAGCTGACAGCGGACGAGTTGAAGACCATCGCCTCTAATCCGCTGGTGATCATGCTCACCGACGCGAGCTCGAATTCGAAGCCGGGGATCTGGGAATCTCCGGGCGGGCTGTATGTGCGGCCGGACCAGTTCGTGTACCGGATGAATCCGGGTGAGTCCGCCGAGATTCATCTGTTTGCCACGCAACTCGGCCAGCCGTACGCGGGCGCGCGGGTGATCGCGTTTTTGGACCCCACTCAGATTGGCGGCGGGCCGGGTGCGCCGCCGGTCGGCGTGCCGGAGAACGTTCTCGATTTCCCCCGCACGGTGCTGCTCGACCAAAATGGCGAAGCGAAAGTGAAGATCAGCGCCGGCAATCCGGGCAATCCACGCGGATATATCGATGGGCAGGTATACGGTATTCGCTTTGCGCTGGAAGACACGCTGCCGCCGCCGCTGCAGTATCCGTTCAATCCTTCGGAATTCGTCAGTTTTCTGGTGTGGGACGAATTTACGGCGAGTCCGCCGGTCTGGTACGGATGCTTGCAGCCGGTTTTCCAGCAATACGCGAACTTGTATCCGATCATGGACCGGTTCCTGGACATGGCGAGCTATGAGTCGATTTCCGCCAACCTGGTTCCGCTATCGATCGTGTTCGGACTGGGCGCCGAAGATCCAAATTCAATGCCCGTGACGCGCGACCTGTCGGGTGGAAAGCGCCAGGCGATCCGGAACTGGCTGAAGAACGTTGGGCCGGATGGAAAACCGCTGTTGGGGCCTGTTCCGTCGGCCCCGGCCGCGGTGGCGCCGGCCCAAGCGCCGGGCCAAAGCAAAGTCGCGGAGGTTCCCGCGCCGCTCACTAACAGCGGCAAGCTCGCGTTCTTTACGCAGCTTCGAGCCGGCAAGCGGGCCCAGAGGAAACGCTAAGGAAGAGAGCGTAGAGCCATGATTTTACTGAACGCGAAACTTCTCGATGAACTGGAACAGCCGGGCGGAGTGCAAAAAGCGCTGCAACGCGCCATAGAGCTGGAACACGCCACACTGCCGGCGTACTTGTATTCGTTGTATTCGCTCGGAGCCGACAACGAAGAAATCGCGAGTCTGATGCTGTCGGTGATCCTGGAGGAGATGCTGCACTTCGCGCTGGCGTCCAATACGCTGAATGCCGTGGGGGGCGCGCCAGCGATCGACAAACCGGACTTCATCCCCAAGTTTCCGGGCCATCTGCCGGGCGGCGTGGAATCCGGATTATGGGTGCACCTCAAGCGCTTCTCGCTTGCTCACGTGCACGACACGTTCATGGTAATCGAGCAGCCGGAAAATCCGCTCAACTTCCCGGTCCTGGCCGCCGCGGAGGCCAAGCCGCTTACCATCGGCGAATACTATACGCGGATCGAGAAAAAGATCGAGGAGTTATCGCCGGGAATCTTCACCGGAAAAGAGTCATACCAGGTGACGGGCGGCGGTTTTCCCTCCTCGGAACTGTTTCCAGTGAAAGATTTGAAGACAGCCACTCAGGCCATCGAGATCATCAAGCAACAGGGCGAGGGCACCACTACGTCGCCGCTCGACCTGGAGCACGAACTGGCGCACTACTACCGGTTCGCTGAGATCTGGCACGGGCACAAGCTGGTTCCGGTGCCCAATCCGCCCCCTGGCACGCCAGACGATCAGAAATACCGGTACGATGGTCCGCCGATTCCATTCGACGCGAGCAAGGTTCTGCCGGTGATCGATAATCCTCTACAAGCCAATTATCCGCCCTCCAGCCAGGCGCACTACTTGAACCAAAATTTCAATTACGCCTATACCAGCCTGCTGAAGGCGCTGCATCATACCTTCAACGGAAAGCCGAACCAGCTGGAATCGGCGATCGGGCTCATGCATTCGCTGCGCGAGCTGGCGATGGAAATGATGACCGTTCCGTTCGCCGATGGCGTGAACGCGGGTCCCAGTTTCGAATATGAGCCGGTGAATCCGTGACGAGAGGATGAGACAGAAATAGAGGAGAACGCACGTGGGCGCAAGCACAATCATGATCGTCCGGCACGCCGAGAAGCCGGATACCTACAACGGCCAGGCTTACAACGGTGTGAACGCACTGGCGACGGTGTGCGGCAAGCAAGGCAGCGAGGATCTGGTGACGCTGGGCTGGGAACGCGCCGGCGGCTTGGTGACGCTGTTTGCACCGCCGTGGGGCCCCAAGCCGGGTCTCTTCAAGCCGCAAACGCTGTTTGCCTCCGACCCCGCCAAGGACAAGGACGACAAGGACGACAAGGACAAGAGCAAGGACTCCGAGCCCAGCCAGCGGCCGTACGAAACGTTGACCGCTGTGGCTGCCGCGTTAGGCGCGAACGCCAGCCAGCCGATGCCGATCAACATCGGCTTTTCGAAGAAACATTACCAGGACATGGTAAACGCGGCGCTCGCCTCGAATGGCGCGGTTCTGATCGCCTGGCAGCATGAGGACATTCCGGCGATCGGCCAGTACATCCTGAAGCAGACCAACACCACCAACGTGAAGATTCCGACCAGTTGGTCCGGCAAGCGCTACGACCTGGTGTGGGTGTTCAACCGGCCCACCGGAGCGGGACCCATCGTGAGCTTTTCGCAGGTGGCGCAGTTCCTGCTCGCGGGCGACCAGCCTGCGCCGCCGATCGATTAGAACTTTTGCCGGTCATCAATTAGAATTTCTGCTGCGCCAGGAACGCGATCAGCAGCCGATTGAATTCCTCGGGCTTGTCGATCATCACGAAATGGCCCGTACCCGGGACTTCCTCGTATTGGAAGTTAGGGAAGTGGGTCTTGATGTATTCACGGTCGGCCGCGCGCGAATGATCGGCGTAGATGCCGAGCACCGGTTCGGTGAACACGTCGTCTTTCCAGGCTGAGGGATCGAAGGTCGCCCGCATCGCACCGGCGGCGGTGGATTCCGGCGCGGCCAACATCATCGACAGGATATGTTTTTGCTCATCCGGCGTGGTGGACGCGGAGAACATGCTGCGGATGATGGTTTCGCGGGTCTTGAGTCCATCCGGACCGCTGACGGCTGTTGGATCCGGGCGCTGGCCGCCGGCAGGCAAATTGACGCCGCCGTCGACGAACACCATCGCGACCGTGTGCTGGGGAAAGAGCCGCGCGTAGGTGATCGCGACGGGCGTTCCCATGCTGTGGCCCACCACCACGACGCGATCGGCTTTGGATTCCTTGCGGACGGCCTCCACCGCGCGGGCAAACAGCTCCATGGAGAACTGGCCGTTCTTGGGCCCGGGGGTTTGGCCGTGGCCGGGTAGATCGAGCGTGACCACGCGATAGGTTTGCGCGAGCACGGGAACTTGGGCGTTCCAGGAGGTTTCGTCGCAGGTCCAGCCGTGCACGAAAATCACGGTTTTGGGACCTTTGCCGGTGATGGAAGAGTGGATTTTGATACCGTCGACCGAGGCGGCGGAAAGCTTGAGGGCCAACGAGGACACAAGCAACAGGTGGAAGAGGGAGCGCATGGGAGCGATTATACCTGCCCAGCTCCCGCAAGCGCGATAATTCTAAGTGCCATGTCTATTGCTGATCGGGAGTATCAATCCGGTTTTGGAAATGAATTCGCCACCGAGGCCATTGACGGCGCGCTGCCGCGCCACCAGCATTCGCCGCAAAAGCCGCCGCTTGGCCTGTATGGCGAGCAATTCACCGGCACACCTTTTACGGCGCCGCGTGGGACGAATCGCTGGACGTGGGTGTATCGTATCCGGCCGTCGGCGATGCACAAACCGTTTCGCGAGATCGCGCGCGGATTGATCCGCGGCGGCCCGTTTGAGGAAGTGGCGGCTCCGCCGAATCAGTTGCGCTGGCAGCCGCTGCCGATTCCCGAGACGCCGACGGATTTTGTCTCTGGGATCGCGACGTTGGGAGGCAACGGCGATCCATCGCTGCAGACGGGCGCGGCGATTCACTTCTACGCCGCGAATTCATCCATGCGCGACCGTTTCTTTTATGACGCCGACGGCGAGCTCTTGATCGTTCCGCAGCTTGGGCGTCTCGCGTTCCACACCGAATGCGGCATCCTGGACTTGGCGCCCGGCGAAGTGTGCGTGATCCCGCGCGGCATCCGTTTTCGCGTGGAACTGCTAGAGGAAGCGGCGCGCGGCTACATCTGCGAAAACTACGGCCCGTATTTTCGTTTGCCGGAGTTGGGGCCGATCGGCACGCAGGGCTTGGCGAACTCACGCGACTTTCTGACGCCCGTGGCAGCGTACGAGGATCGCGAGGGCGATTTCCGGCTGATTTCGAAATTCCTGGGGAATTTATGGGAGGCTGAGATCGATCATTCGCCGCTCGATGTCGTCGCGTGGCACGGCAATTACGCTCCGTATAAGTATGACCTGATGAAATTCAACTGCATCAACACGGTGACGTACGATCATCCAGACCCGTCGATTTATTGCGTACTCGCAGCGCCGACGGCGATTCCGGGAACTTCGAACGTGGAGCTGGGCTGCTTTCCGCCGCGCTGGAGCGTGGCCAACGACACCTTCCGCCCGCCGCCGTTTCATCGCAACGTGGCGAGCGAGTTCATGGGGCTGATTCATGGCGAGTACATCGGCAAGCGCGAGGGCTTTATTCCGGGCGCGGCGAGCCTGCACAATTGCATGTCGGGCCACGGGCCGGATAACGACGCCTATGAGCGCGGGCGCAACGCCGAGGCGAAGCCCCAGTATCTCGATAATACGCTCGCGTTCCTGTTCGAGACGCAGCTTGTGGTGCGTCCGACGAAATTCGCGCTCGAATCCGAGATCCTGGAGCGCAATTACTACGAGCACTGGCAGGGGATCAAGAAGCTGTTCAACGCGCGGGAGCCGGAGATTACCGGCTCGCGGCGCTGACTTCCGCACCCGCCCCCGACTTGAGCTCGGACTGCACCTTGGCGAAATAGGAATCGTAGAACGAAATCATCGCCGGGTCGATTTGCGGCCCCACCATGACCGTGTCGCCGAGCACGATGGTTTTTTCGCCCTTCTTCACGCTGTAGGCCGGCCACTCGGGCAGACCTTTGCCGTTGGGATTGCCGGTGGCGGCGAAATTCACCCAAAACGACGACATGATGTCCGCGAGCTTTTTGTCGACGTCGCTCCAGGTGACTCGTGGCGGCTGATTGTCGAACATATAAGCCAGATCGGCGGTATGGGTCGCGCCGCGCGAAGGCTGTCCAGGCGCGGAGGGAGGCACGTGCGTGAAGTAATAGAGATACGCTTTGGCTTTGCCGCGCTGGCTCTGCAATTGCGCCCATTCGCGCATCGCAAACCCGAATTGATCGCGAAACGACGCAAGCTGCGAAGCCCCGGCCTGCTCGTTGTCGCTGGCGGGATAAAGCTTCAGATATGCGTCCGCCATATCGCCGAACTCGCGCTTGGCGTTGGCCGAGAACTGTTCGGCGTTGCCCGCGCCGGGCCGCGCGAAAAACGTGCCTTCATCGTGGTTCGAGCCCACCAGCACATCGACGTCGTTCTGCCGGTGATTCGAGTAGGTGAGCGTGAGATCCTCAGGGACGTACCAGCCGTCCACAATAATGCCAAAGAATCCGCGGGCGTTTTTGAGCAATTCGTCCGCGGGCTTGGCGCGCAACTCGGCGATCGAATTGGCGCCCAGCGCCTGGACGATTTTTTCGCCGTTCTCTTCGGCCTGCGCGCGCGTGGTCATTTTGCCTATGTTCACGCCCATCCAGGCGCCGCTTTGTCCGATGGCGCGCTGGAACAATCCCTTGCCTTGCGGCGAGGCGACCATGGTGGAAACCATCATGGAACCGGCCGATTCGCCGTCAATGGTGACGCGCTTGGGGTCGCCGCCGAACGCAGCGATGTTCCGCTGCACCCAGCGCAGCGCGGCCACCATATCCATGAGCGCGTAATTGCCGGAGGCGTTGTGGCCGGATTCTTTGGTCAATTCCGGGTGCGCGAGGAAACCGAAGATCCCGAGCCGGTAATTGTAGGTGACCACCACGGCGCCTTTGCGCGCCAGGGCGTCGCCGTCGTACATGGGGACCGATCCGGCGCCGGACGTGAATGCTCCGCCGTAGGTCCACAGGATCACGGGCCGGCGTTCGCTCGCGGATTTCGCGGCGGTCCAGACGTTGATATACAAACAATCCTCGCTGGGCGCGGGGCCGGATGCGGCCGCCGGCCCGCGCTGCATCTGCATGCACACGGGGCTGAATTCATCGGCCTTCTTCACGCCTTCCCAATGCGATGCCGGACGCGGCTCGCGCCAGCGCAGATCGCCAACGGGCGGCGCGGCATAGGGGATACCCTTGTAGACGCGCACTTCGTCCGTCGAACCTGGGACGCCGGAAACCATGCCGCTATCGATGCGGACCGGGTCAGAAATGGCGGCGGAGAGAATGGTGGCTCCCGCTAAGAATGTTCCGAAAACGAGGGGAGATAAGCGGCGCATGTGCGCCAGTATGTCAGTTTTTGTAAGATCCGGTCAAGCGACTTCCGCATTCGCGGACGCGCTTGGCGGCGCGGCTTCGAGCTTCGGCCCCAGCGTCAGATAGTTGAGCAGCGTGGAGCAGATGGCGGCGCCCGCGATCACGATGGCCATGGGCTGCGCCGGGTTGTCGATGAACCCGAGAAACGTGGTGCTGAGCGCGGCGATGAGGAACTGATTGGTGCCAAGCAGCGCCGAGGCGTTGCCCGCGATGTCGCCATGCCGCATCATTGCGATGGCCGAGCCATTGGGAAACACAAAGCCCTGCGCCGAAACATACACGAAAACGCCCGCGAAAACGCTGTAAATTCCGCCAAATCCGGTGAGAACGCTCGCCAGCAGGTACAGCCCCGCGAAGAGCTGGACGGTGTTCGCGGTGCGCAGCACGCGCCACAGAGGGATGCTGTGCGACATGCGCCCATTGATCTGGGACGCGATAACCATCCCGGCAGCGACCGATCCGAACAGCCAGCCGAATTTCTCCGTCGGGACCTTATAGAGGACGATGAACACGAAGGGCGCGCTGGTGATGTAGGCGAAGGTTCCCGAGGAGCTGAAACCGCAAACTACGGACGCGCCCAGAAATGTTTTGTCCTTGAAGAGCCGCTTGTAGGCCGACCGAAGCACGTCCAGGCGCAGGGGATGGCGCGCGTCATGCGCCAGCGATTCGGGCAAACGGAAATGCATTCCCAGCAGACAAAGCGTGCCGAGCAACGCCTGTGTGATGTAGGCCGAGTTCCAGCCGAACCACACCAGCAGGTAGCTCCCGATGAGGGGCGCGATGACGGGCGAGACGCCCAGCACCAACACCAGCATGGAGAAGATGCGCCGCAGATCGCGCGCGGGAAACAGATCGGTCACCATGGCGCGCGACATCACCGCGCCGCCGCAAGCGCCGACGGCCTGCACCAGGCGCGCCACCGACATGACGGGGATGGAAGGCGAGAGCGCGCACGCGGCCGAGGAGGCGATGAAGACCAGGAGGCTGGCGTACAGCGGCGGCTTGCGGCCGAAACGGTCCGTAATGGGGCCGTAGAGCGGCTGCCCGAGCGCGTAGCCCAACAGAAACGTCACCATGGTCATCTGCACGGCGGCAGTGGAGGTGTGGAATACCTTCTCGATCACCGGCATGGCGGGAAGATACATGTCGATGGAAAGCGGGGCGAAAGCCTGCAGCGCGCCCAGCAGGATCAGGAGTTCCAGGTAGCGCAGCCGCGATCTCGTGGTTGGTTGTTGAGCAATCACCCTGGTTTGAGACAACTTTCAGACAAGTGTATCAGGTCGCCGGCTTGCACCCGGATTATGCTGATGCTGTCGTGCTAATCCTGTGATGATGCGCATCACGATCATCGGCGGAGGCATCGTCGGCCTGGCAACCGCCCTGCGATTGAGCCAAAAGCTGCGCGACGCCTCAATCACGGTGCTGGAGAAGGAAGCCGACGTCGGCCGGCACCAGAGCAGCCACAACAGCGGCGTGCTGCATTGCGGGCTGTACTACAAACCGGGATCGCTGAAAGCGCGGCTGGCGGTGACCGGGATCCGGCAGATGACCGCGTTCTGCCAGGAGCACGGGATCGCGCACGAAGTCTGCGGGAAGCTGGTGGTGGCGGCGACCAAAGAAGACGTGCCGCGGATGAACGATCTATTCGAGCGCGGGCAGCAGAACGGCCTCACCGGTTTGCGGAAGCTCGGGCGCGAGGAAATGCGCGAGATCGAGCCGCATGTGGGCGGCGTGGCCGCGATTCACGTGCCGGAAGAAGGCATCGCGGATTATCCGGCGGTTTGCAAAACCTACGTCCGGTGCTTGGCCGCGGCGGGCGGCAAGGTGGTCACGCAAGCAGCGGTTCACGGGCTGCGCAGGATGAACACGCAATGGATCGCCGAAACCAGTGCCGGCGATTTCGAATCGGACTATATCGTCAACTGCGCGGGATTGCAGTGCGATCGCGTCTGTTCGATGGCGGGCGGGAAACCGGAGCTCGAGATCGTTCCGTTTCGCGGCGAATATTACAAGCTGAGACCCGAGCGCCAATCGCTGGTGCGCAACCTGATTTATCCAGTGCCCGACCCTCGGTTTCCCTTCCTGGGCGTGCATTTCACGCGCTTGATTTATGGCGGCATAGAGGCGGGGCCCAACGCGGTGCTGGCGCTCGCGCGCGAAGGCTACCGCAAGACCGATTTTTCGGCGCGCGATTTCACCGGCACGTTGACCTACCCCGGATTCTGGCATTTCTTCGCGAAATATCCGCGCGTGTGCTGGAACGAGCTGCGCCGGAGCTTCAGCAAGGAACTGTTTTGCCGCTCGCTCCAGACGCTGGTGCCCGAGATTCAGCCCGAGGACCTGGCGCCGGGAGGCGCGGGCGTGCGAGCGCAGGCTATCTCGCCACGAGGTGAAATGATCCAGGATTTTCGCTTCGTCGAGGGCGACCACGCGCTGCATGTTTTGAATGCTCCGAGCCCGGGCGCGACGGCCTCGCTCGCCATCGGGGAAGAAATCGCCAACCGCCTGGCCATGCTGGCGTAGTTCGGGCATGTAGTTCTAAACACAGCATGTTATTCTAATTTTGGCGTGTTCAGCCGGCATTACAGAAGAGTCAAGGTCATCTTCGGCCTGATCGATTCGGCGCTCGTTGGCCTTGCGTTTATCGCGGCCTACCAGACGCGAATCATTCTGAATGCCGAACGAATTTTCTACTTCAAATTCTCCATTGAATTCCCGGTAGCCACGCTGCTGCTGGGATTTTCGGTGTTGA
>JASHQT010000085.1 GCA_030039005.1 Bryobacteraceae bacterium | reverse complement strand
CATATCTGAGATGCTGATGCTCGCCAAAAGCCGCAGGATTCCTTCGTGAACTTTTTGCAGCGGATCGCGGACCGTGCATTTGTCCGAGTGGACGCAGTAGCCGTGCTCGGTGAAGCACGTGGTCAGGAAAATCGGACCATCGATGGTGCGAATCACTTCGCAGGCCGTAATTTCGCGCGGGTCGCGCGCCAGCTTGTAGCCGCCGTTGGTGCCATGCTCCGAGCGCAGGAACCCATTCTTCACCAGCTTCTGCAAAATCTTCGACAGCAGCGCGGCCGGGATCCCATAAGCTTCGGCGATCTCTTTGGCGCTGGAACTGGCCGGGGCGTTCACCGCCAGGTGCTTCAGGGCGATGAGCCCGTAGTCGGCTTTTTTGGTGAGCTTGAGCATGAAGATCGGAACTCCGACCGGAACAGTCCTACATCATTATTACCGATCCCGGGACATCCGTCAAGTGACATGGATTCAACCAGATAGATATTTAGGATCAGAAGTGTCGGATATTGTTGGGGTTGTGATTAAGCACAAAGAGGAACTTGGGGAGTCACTCGGCGCCTCAAGACACCGAAAATCTCCTACACTGGAGTCGCGGGGGCAGTTGCATGAAGGCAAACCGGGCGCAAGAGCTCGTCGGACGCGTGGGACAACGCCGCCAGGTCGTGATACCCCGTCAAATTTTTGAGACCCTCAATCTTCGCGCTGGAGATCTCGTCGCGTTTGCGCAGCAAGAGAACGGCGTTCTTATCAAGCGAAAGCGATCGGCGGGCTCGGACGAAGACCTATCGCCCGAAGATGCGAAGATTGTCCGGCGCGGGGAAGCACAGCTCAGGCGCGGCGAATCAAAGCCCTGGCGCGCCGTCAGGAATGCGCTTCCGCGTTGAAATCTCGCAGCAAGCCGAGAAGCAGCTTTCTAAGTTCCCGCGCAAGGTGCGGGATCGGCTTGCGGCAGCCATCGACGAGTTGGAGCAGAATGACGACTTCCACAGGAGCAACGTTAAGGCGTTGAAGGGTCCCGAGTGGAAGGGCAGGCTGCGCAAGAGAGTCGGCAACTATCGGATTATTTTCACGAAGTCCGCCGATCGTGGCATTGTTGAAATCTCAGCGATCCTGATTCGGTCCAAGGCCACGGTTAGTCGGAAGGGGCGCAAGAGCACTCTCCAATGCGAAGCACTCCGCACGAGGCACATCCCGGTATTCATTTCCACAACGGCTGCGCACTCGCCTATGAAATCCGCGGCAGCGGTCCGCCGGTGGTTTTCATCCAGGGCCTGGGGATTCATGGCGGAGCGTGGAAACCGCAGATCGACGTGCTGGCGACGAGCTACGAATGCCTTTCGTTCGACAACCGCGGACTGGGGCGCAGCCAGCCGCGTGGGTGCGCGCTCACGATCCAGCAGATGGCCGAAGATACGCTGGCGCTGATGGATGCACAGGGCTGGCGGTCGGCGCATATCGTGGGGCAGTCGATGGGTGGCGTGATCGGCCTCGAAATCGCGCTGGGATCGCGGGAGCGGGTGCGCAGTCTCACCCTGTTGTGCTCGCTCGCGCGTGGCCGCAATGTCTTTCCGGTCAGTCGCGAAATGATCTGGCGCTGGCTGCGCACGCGCGTGGGTACGCGCGCTCAAAGAAGAAAGGCCTTGCTCGAACTCGTGATGCCCGAAGCGGCGATCGCGGCGTCGGATCCCGCGGCGTTGGCCGAAGAACTCGCGCCGTTGTTCGGCCACGACCTTGCGGACCATGCTCCGGTCTCGGCTCGCCAGCTCTGGGCTTTGGTGCGTTACGATGCGACGGGGCGGCTGGGCGAACTCGCCCGGTTGCCGACTTTGGTGCTGAACGCAAGCCACGATCGAATTGCACCGCCGCGTGCAGGCCGCGCGATGACCGAGGCAATTCCGGGCGCGCGTTTTGTCGAGATCGCCGATGCCTCCCACGCCGCTGCCATCCAGCACGCCGCGCAAATCAATGCACTGCTGCTGGAACATCTGCGGGCGCATTGAACAGCTTCAGGCGCCCGGAAACCACGTGCTCGACGCGACTCACGGCCGAGGGAAGAATCTTGTAAGGGACCACTTCGTCCGGGTTCTTCGCCAGACCTTCCTCCAAGCCGCGCCGCCAGGCCACGCGCAACTCCGTATTGATGTGAACCACCGTGATTCCGGCGGCAATGGCGCGGACAAAATCGTTGTCATCGGTTCCGGATCCGCCGTGCAGCGTCAGCGGCACCTTCGCCGCGCTCTTGATCCGCGCGATGCGATCGATGTCCAGCCGCTTGCGCAACCCGCCCGTCACCATCGCCTTCACCATGCCGTGCATGTTGCCGACCGCCGGCGCCAGGATGTCGACTCGCGTTTCCTGAACAAACTGTCGAGCCTGTTCGGGCGTGGTCAGGCCGCGCGACAAATCGGGAACCGCATCGTGAATCTCGGATCCGGTGCCGATGTCGCCGATCTCGCCCTCCACCAGCATCTGGGGATGAATCGCTTTCAGCGCCTCCACGGCCTGCCTGGTTTGGCGCACATTCTCTTCAAAGGGGAGGGCCGACAGATCGAACACGATCGAATCAAACCCGGCGCGCGCCGCTTCCAGGCCCTTTTCGAGCGAATGCGTGTGATCAGCGTTCAGAAAAATCGGAAAATCGAACTCCTCGCGCAAGCTCCGTACCAGCGCCGCCAACTGCCGCGTGCCGGCGAACGCGCGCTCGCCCTCGGAAGCGCCCACCATCACCGGCACATTTAGTTCGCGCGCTGCCGCGAACACGGCCTTCAGCAGCACGAGGTCGGCGACATTAAAGTGACCCACCGCCACTCCCCGCTCGCCGGCGTCTTGAAGAACTTCCCGCAGGCTGACCATATCGGAAACCTCCATTCAAAGGTCACGGACTCAATCTGCCGATAGTAGGATGTCAGTACATGTCCTCGGGCTGCGCAGAAACGACGAACGAATGAACACGCCACGCAAAGAGATCCTCATTCTGGGCGGCGGATTTGCCGGAGTCTACTCCGCGCGTGCGCTCGAAAAACTGCTGGGCCCCGAAGAGGCCAACATTACACTGGTGAATCGCGAGAACTATTGGGTCTATCAGCCGATGCTCTCGGAGGTGATCTCGGGATCGATCGGCGTGGCGAATGTGGTTTCGCCCATTCGCCGGCTCTGCCCGCGCACGAATCTGGTGACGCGCGAGATCGAGGATATCGATCTTATTAATAACGTCGTGACCGTGAGCCCGGGATTCCGGCCGCGCCAGCTCAAGCTGAAGTACGACTATCTGGTGATTGCGCTCGGGAACGTGACTAACTTCTACGGCATGCCGGGGATGTTCGAGAACGCGTTTTCATTCAAGACGCTGGCCGACGCCATGCTGTTGCGCAACCACGTGATTCGGACGCTCGAAGAGGCCGATGTCGAGGAAGATCCCGAGCTGCGGCGCAAGCTGCTGACGTTCGTGGTGGGCGGAGGTGGATTTTCGGGTGTGGAAGTGATCGCGGAATTGAACGATTTCGTGCGCGCGGTGAAGCGCAATTACCTGCGCCTGCGCCATGAGCCGCACCACTGCGTGCTGGTGCATTCGCGCAATCGCATTTTGCAGGAGATGGCCGAGCCGCTGGCACTGTTCGCCCAGAAGACCCTGCGTAAGCGCGGCGTGGAGATCGTGCTCGAGGACCGGCTGGTGGCGGCGACGTCGGAGAAGGCGATCCTGAAGTCGGGCGTGGAGATCCCGTGTAAGACCATCGTGTGCACGGTTCCTTCGACGCTCGCGCCGGTGATCGACAAGCTGAAATGCCCGAAAGAGAAAGGCAAGTTGGTCGTCAATAGCGCGCTCGAATTGAAGGGTTACGAGGGCGTGGTGTGGGCGCTGGGCGATTGCGCGGCGGTGAAGACCGTGGCGGGCTCGGAGGCGCCGCCCACCGCGCAACACGCGATTCGCGAGGCGACCACGGCCGCAATCAACATCGCTGCGGCTGGTCGGCAAGGTGCTCGCGGCGCCGAGCCCGCGCAGTTCGCTTTCGAGGGGCTGGGAACCCTAGGCTCGCTGGGGCATGGCGCGGCGGTGGCGCAGATTCTCGGCGTGAAGCTGTCCGGATTCGTCGCCTGGTTTTTGTGGCGCTGCATTTATCTGATGAAGATGCCGGGGCTGAATCGGAAGGCGCGGATTGCGTCGGACTGGATGCTGCATCTGCTGTTCCCGCCGGATCTCGCGCAGACGAAATTGGAGCCCGAATCAGGAATTCAGAACCAGCATTTCCAGGCGGGCGACGTAATCTTCCATCAAGGCGACCTGGGCGACAGCGTGTACGTCATCGAGCAGGGCGAATGCGAGGTATGGCGCGAAGAAGCGGGCGGACGAAAGCTGCTCGCCACGCTCCAAGCAGGCGACTATTTCGGCGAAATGGCGTTGCTTTCGGACCAGAGCCGCAACGCGACGATCCAGGCGCGCACCGCAACCGACGTGCTAATCATTCCCAAGGGCGATTTCAATAAGCTGCGGCACAGCGTGCCGGCGTTCGGCGAGGTGTTTCGCGCGCTGGCCGAGAAGAGAAGGGAGACAAGGACGGAAGCAGCGGTTAATACGTCGGATTCTGCGGGAATTTGAGATACGGCAGACGCACGCCCTGATCGATAATCTCCGAAGCCTGGATGCTGGCTGGCGCGTAAAATCCGGCCGCGCCAGCATTGGTCACGAAATCGTCTTGATCCACACCGTCGCCGCTGACGCCCACGCCGCCCACCAGCACACCGTTCTTGTACAACGGCAGCGATCCGGGGAAAAATACGATGCCGTTCTGATTGGGGTTCGCCGCTTGCGAGCCTTGGGTGCACGGATTCATGGCGTCGAATTCGTAGAGGGGAAAAAACGGACCGGCCCCCGACCCATTCACGCCGGGCGGATACAACGGCTGCGCGCCAAATCCAATGGTCCGATTCGTCACCGCGGTGCCCATCGGCACGCCCGGCAGATCTGCGGCCGTCCGATTGGGTCCGCTGAAGAAAATCACATTGCGCGATTTCGCCACCGCTACGTCAATGCTGAAGACTGTCGCGTCCGGCATGCGATGCAGCGCGATGATCGTGCCGTCGAGATCCGATACCGCGATCACCATCCGGGCGCGCGAGCCGTCCGGCAGGCGAATCACGGCGCGCGTTAAGTTGGCTTCAGCGACGGCGGCATTCACGATGCCCTGCACGTCTTCCGCCGTCAGCCCGCCAATGGGCCCCGCGCGTGGCGCAACCAGATCGCCATCGGGGTCGGGACCAGGACTCGGGAACGGGCCCAGCGAGTACTTGCCGTCCGCCGACCCGGCGGCATAACCACTCGGCATCGTGGTTTGATCGACGAAGGGCAGCGCGATGCCGTTGATGATCACCACACCGGGCGGTGCCGGATTAGCGCCGAAGCCTGCTCCCACGGCGCCCGAGTAAGCCGCGAACTCCGCGACATCAGGCGGCACGCCGGCCACGCCGACACCGCCCACCATCACGCCCTGCTTGAACAGCGGCACGCCCCCGGGATTAACGGCGTTCGGATTGCTGTCGTCCAAATTCGCTTTCCCGGTGAGGATGCCAAGCCCCGTGCTCAAGCCATCGATGGATCGCGCCGGAGGATAAGCCTGGCCGGGGAGATAATCGGCATGGAATGGGCAGCCGCGATTGGTGTTCTCGATGCCATACAACGGCGCGTTCGCAGTGTAGGCGATCCCCGGCGGAAAATGAATTCCGCTGATGAAGCGCACGGTTCGTGAAGAGAGCGGCGCTTGATCGTTGCTGAAAAAACTGGCGGTGCGGGCAAGTGCGACGGCCACTTCCCGCGTGTCGGCCTGCACGCCGAAATTCGCGAGCGATGTGGCGGGAGCGGCGGGCTTGGAATAAATCGCGAGGATATCGCCTTGGCGATCGGTAACCGCGATCACCATGGCATCATCGTTCGCCGAGGACGCGGCGGCTTCGACGACCGCAGCAACGTCGCTGGCGGTGAGTACGACGGCGTTCGTGGGAGGATCGGGACGGCGCCGGATACGACGAACGTCCTGGCCGAAACCGGCGGACGCGCACAGCGCCAATAGGAAAGAGACAATTGCCGCCCGCATCATCCGCCTATTCGATCGACGCGTTCAGTTTCTTCATCGCGGCGGCGAACTGGAACCCGTTATAGGCCGACGGATCGTCCAGTTGGCGAAAGAGTCCGTTGATGCCCGCCCGAATTTGTGTATCATTGCCAAGCTTGCCGTTCTTCGAATACGCGATGAACAAGGAATCGAGCGCCATGGTAGCTTGTTCGGCCGCGCGTTCGCCTTGCTCGGAGATCCCGTCCGCATCGCCCGCAATACTTTTGAGCAAGCGCAGCGTCTGCGCCTGGTCGAACTTCATTGCGTTCAGGCGCGCGGCAAGACGCCCCGCGATCTCCGACGCGCTGGTGGCTTCGGACGCTACCTGCGCGCGATTGGAATTGAGTGCCGTCACGCCCGTGTAGATCTGATCGATGGCGGCCTTCAGATCGCGCGCGGCTGCGGGATCGGAATCTTCTACCACGTGGTTCAGCACCACAAAGCGTGAAAGATTGAACGGCGGATTGCCGGGGCGCCGTCCGGGATAGCCGCGTTCCTGCCGCCAGCTATCCTTCGCCGCAACCAGATTGTGATGACAGGCGAAGCAATCGAGCTCGGCGTATTCGGGCCAGATGCCGTTCGCCGATTCGCGCGCCACGCGCTTCAACTGCTCGCGAAGCTGCACGGCCTGTCCAACGGCCATGGCGCGAACAGAGAACCAAGGGTCGGTATCCACTTCTTTCCAGTGTGGCGGCATGACCGACATGAACGAATCGAGTTCGAAGTACAGATCGGGATGACCCGCCGCGATCAATTCATGATCCACCGATTTCTCCGCCGTGCCGAGATGGCAGGAGAGGCACTTCTCGCTGCGCTTCACCAGATCGCGCGTGTCGTATAGGCCGAGCTCGAGCGATTTTTCGTATTTCCAGCCGCGCGTGGTGTGCGGTCCCAGCCACGCCGACGCCGGACCGTGGCAGTTTTCGCACCCCACGCCATCGGTGAGATCGAACGTGCGCGCGCGTTGATCGACGGGTACGTCGAGCGCATGGCAGGCAAGACAACGCGGCGCCGTGTCCGGGCTCGGCAGTCCCATGATTCTCGCGATGCGCACGCCCACAGGATTGGTCAGGTTCGCGAACGCCTGCGCGTGTTTGTCGCGCACCACCCAGGTGCTGTACTCATTCTGGAGAACGCTGGTCTGGTCGCGTTCCTGGACCCCGCCGTGACAGCTCGGCGAACTGCACGACCCCGGCCCGGTATACTTCGATGGCTCCGACGGCTCCGCTGCTCGGACAGAGGCGCAGGCGAAGAGTGCGCCCGTTATAATTCCAAAACACAGGCAGGCTTTCATGTTGTGCTGTGCTTTCCGATAGATTAGCAGATACCAATACGGCTATTACGGCTATAATGTAACCTCAGGATGCGCGAGCGGGGCGGCGAAGCGTGTGCCGATTCGGAGAGTGAACGTTGATCTTCGACGATCTCAGGGAGATCCAGTCGCAGTACGGCTACCTGCCCGCCGAGCAACTCCAAGCGCTCGCGCAGCGCACGAAGACGCCGCTCTACCGCATCCACGGGGTCGCCGACTTTTACCCGCACTTTCACCTCACGCGTCCATCCAAAGTTCGCATGAACGTGTGCGCGGACATGTCGTGCCATTTGCGGGGCGCGAGTGAACTGAAAGCTTCTTTGCAGCAGCGCTTCCGCGGCATGAGCGACAAGGATGTGAAGGTTGGCGACGTTTCGTGCCTCGGGCAGTGCGATGGGGCGCCCGCGGTTGCGGTGAACGATCACATCTATCGGAACGTCACCGCGGCGCAGACGGAGGCACTGGTGCTCGCGGCGCTGGGCGGCAGCGAACTGCCCGAGATGCTGCCGGAAGAGAAGGTCTCGTTCCTCGGCTCCGATCCTTACGGCGACGGCGAACAATACGGCGCGCTGCGGCGCCTGGTGGCCTCGCGCGATTTCGACGGCGTGATCGCGCAATTAAAAGCGAGTGGACTTGCGGGCTTGGGCGGCGCGGGATTTCCGACCGGGATCAAGTGGGAAGCAGTGCGTAGAGAACGCGGACCCGAGAAGTACGTGGTCTGCAACGCCGATGAGAGCGAACCGGGCACCATCAAGGACCGCTTCATCATGCGCAATCTGCCGAACCTGGTCATCGAGGGCATGATCATCGCGGGGCTGGTCACCGGAGCGCAAAAAGGCATCTTCTATATACGGCACGAATATGAAGCGCAGGAGCGAATTCTGCACCACGAGATTGAGCGCTGTTATGAAGAGGGCATCCTGGGCGTGAGCGTGCTCGGCTCGGGCCTCAAGTTCGATCTCGAACTGTTCGTCAGCCCCGGCGGATACATTTGCGGCGAAGAGAGCGCGCTGATCGAGGCCATAGAAGGCAAGCGCGCCGAGCCGCGCAACAAGCCGCCATTTCCGGTATCGCATGGCGTATTCGGCAAGCCCACGGCACTAAATAATGTGGAGACCTTCGCCAATGTACCGCAGATTTTGGTGAAGGGCGTGGAATGGTACAAGGCGCAGGGCCAGGGCGGCGCGGCAGGGCTGAAGTTCGTCGGCATTAGCGGCGATGTGCGCAAGCCCGGCGTGTTCGAGATTCCGATGGGACTGCCGATGTCGGAAGTGATTTACAACCTGGCGGGCGGGATCTTGGATGGGAAAAAGCTGAAGGCTTTCGCGCCCTCGGGCCCATCGTCGGGGTATTTGCCTGCCTCGCAAGTGGACGTGCGGCTGGATTTCAAATCGCTGGCGGCCATCGGCTCGATGCTCGGCTCGGGCGCTATCGTGGTTTGCGCCGAAGGCCGATGTATGCTCGACATGGCGTTGAACGCGGTGAAATTTTTCCGCAACGAATCGTGCGGCAAGTGCGTGCCGTGCCGCATGGGTTCGCAAAAGATGGTGGATATCCTGACCGGCTGGACGCACGGCAAGGGGTCGGCGGTTGACATGGCGCTGATTGATGAGCTCACCGAAGCTTTGAAGCTCACGTCCATCTGCGGGCTGGGCCAGTTCGCGCACTCGCCCCTGAGCTCCGTGCTGCTGCATTTTCGCGATGAGATCGACGCGCACGTCTTGGGGCATCGGTGCCCGGAAGACGTCTGTCCGATGCGCGAGGTCTACGCTTGATCTCGCTGACCATCGACGGGATGGCGATTTCGGTTCCCGAAGGCACTACCGTTTTCGACGCCGCGCGATCGAGCGGCATCCCCATTCCCACGCTGTGCCATCAGCAGAATGAAACGCCCGCCGGCGTGTGCCGCGTGTGCGTGGTGGATATCGAGAAAGCGCGCGTACTCGGAGCGTCGTGCGTGCGGCCGGCCGAGAACGGGATGGTGGTGCGCACCAATTCCGAGCGCGTGCTGAAGACGCGGCGGACGCTGATCGAGATGTTGATGGCGGATCATCCCAGCCCGTGCGCGCGGCAGCGGCAATCGAACGATTGCGAGCT
>JASHQT010000622.1 GCA_030039005.1 Bryobacteraceae bacterium | reverse complement strand
ATCGATGACGAATGCGGCCTGCACTGTTCGTTCTGGGCACGTGCTCCTCGAGAATACGTACGCGAACACCGTCAACTACGGAGTCGGCGGCGGCCCTGACGTCAGCTATCCTCAGTCTGAGTTGCGCCTGGGAACGTCTAATCCGCACCTCGAGTACGACTTCAATTTTCCCAGTTACGGTAGATCCTCGGCCGGCGGTTCAATTCAGCAAGGCGCGACCGACCTCGGCTTTGGTGCCACGTACGAGATTGGCTATGGACCGCGGTGGTTGTATGGAGCAGACGTCGTCGTTACGCTGCCCACCGGCAGCGCCACGCTTACGGCCGGCAAAGCGCAGTGGACAGGGAGCTTCAACTGGGCGTACTTCACAACACGGTGGAGTGCCCTGGCAGGAACGTTTGGGGTGAACTCACTTGCCGAAAGTAATGCTCTCGGAGTTGCGCGGTCATACTTTGCGGCCACGCCAAGCATCGGCGCGACAGCAAGGCTTGCCAGAGGCATCGGGATCGGTTGTCAGGACGCATACGTCAGCGCCGACGGCCCGGGCCTTCCAAGCCGCAACACGATGAGCGCCTTTGTTGTACGCGTCGTCAATCCGCGCGTATTGGCGTATGCGCAATATGGGCTTTCACCCGCACCTCTTGGTGGGATGGAACAGCGTTCATTCACTCTTGGTGCCTGGGTGATGCGATGAACGTGCGCGCGCGTGTCCCTCGAGGAGATCTCATTGCGGCCGTTGCGGGCATAGTATTGCTCGTGGCGTTTCCAGGTTGTGTTCCCGTTGAGCGAGACAGGAGCTATAGGCAGTGTCGGCACGCTAGCGCCACGCTCGAAAAGCAACGCCGGGCTGCGCTCGCGTTGGAGAATGTCCTTTGGCACGATGGCGGGGCGATGGGAGACCCGGAAATCAGAGTGACTCTTCCACCCGCGCCATCCGATGCGCGATGTGGCGATCGTCGTAAGGACGTTGGCCGAGTAGAGAACATCTCACAACAGGAGAAGAGAAAATGAATAAGACTATGATCTTCGCCATGTGTCTCGCAGCTTGCTCACTTTCGTTTGATGCACGTGCCCAGGATGCACCTGCCCAGGATGTGCGCCAGTATATTGACGGCCCCGTCGTTGAGGAGGACTACATAGAAGTTGAGTACGGGCATTTTGAAGAGTACGTCGATTGGCTAAATGCGACATGGAAGCCGACCATGGAAGCCATGAAGAGAGCTCGGCTGATCATCGACTACAAGGTCTTCAGGGCCACTCCAAAATCACCGGGTCAGCCCAATATAATTCTCTGGATCGTTTTCAAGAACGGCGCGGCGGCTTTAGATAACGGTGTGGCGCTGGAGGACGTGGCCAAGAGGGTAATCGGTAGCACCGAGTTTCAGAACAAGGCCAGACAGTTCCGGAATCAATATCGAAAAGTTCTGGGCACCGAGTTGATTCGTGAACTTATTCTAAAATAAACCTGTGCCCCGGCCGCGAAGCGAAAGGGTCAAGAAACCGAAGTAAGCAGGTCCAGAAACCGCCTGGGTCTCTGGACCTGGAATGGTTGCGGGGGATGGATTTGAACCACCGACCTTTGGGTTATGAGCGTGCCGGTTTTTGGCTATGTAGTTGATAACAAGGCACGAGTGGCACTCGAAAGAGCCTTGAGGAAGTCTCGGGAACGGGCAATGGGAGTGGATTGGGAGTCGATTTTGACCTTTGGGTTTTCTCCCCAAGAAATGGGAGTTCGCGGTACCACGGCGCCTCGGTGGACATCTGAAAACCGGCTATCGGTGCACACTTCAAAGATCTTCCGCACTTTTGGTGGCCGCGCTGATTCCCTCTTCAAGGTAAGGCAAATATTACTTGGAATGTTTTAATCTGGAAGGGCGAATGGCTGCCTCCCGGGCCTTTTGCCTTTATGCCTGCCCGATCCATCATGCTTGACGTTGGAAGACATATCGTCAGGGCACCGTGATCACCATGACTCGCACCGCAGAAACGGAGATCGCGTAACAAGCGGGAATAACCGACTGTGAATGTGAGAGGATTGCACACCGCATCGCGATCAAGCGCAACCAACAGAAGTTGCCGAGACTTAATCCCAGATCAGGCCTGCCGCCTTAAGGTCCTCTGCTTGGAGCTTTAGAACCTGATCGGCCGAGTCCAATGGCAATACATCGGACGTGATGTCACAAAGGTCGCCAATTTCAAAGCGAAACGGTCCTTCAGCGCCAGTCTCCAACGCGATACGATACTCGGATTGATAAGAAAACCTCGACGCTTTCCGGAATCTCCCTGCTTCTCCGGTGTATTTCGTTTCATCGTAATACTGCACAAGTCGACCTTCACCCTTGAGCCCTTGATGCTTCGCTGCAGCTACTACTGTTTTGGCCCGGAGCGGTTGGACAGTACGCTGGGAATAAGTCGGTTCATTGAATCACGCCGCGGTGTAGAGTGCAAGTTCAAAATCACGCCGTGCCTGAGCGGGCGTACGATAACCTAGGCGCCCGACAATCCATTTTTGGTTATACCGATCGCGGAACTCGACCAAGGCGGCGGAAAGCTCGTCGATATCGCGAAAACGCCGGACCCAGAGCAGCTGCTCTTTGAGCGTGCGGAAGAAGCGCTCGATAGAACCATTGCCTTCCGGCTGCCGCACGAAAGCTGGAGAGGACTCGATTCCCAAAAAGCGGATTTCGTTCTGAAAATCGTCGCTCATGTAAACGCTGCCGTGATCGTGACGCAGCCGGAGGCCCATTGCGGCACCAGCGCGGAAGCCACCGAAGCGTTCCCGCGCCGCCTGACGTAACGGTTCCAGTGCCTCGAAGCGCGTAGCCTTCTTCACCACGTGAATGCCCACGCATTCGGCCGTGCAGTGATCGATGGCGGCGAAGATCGTCAGAGTGCCTTCGGCCGTCGTGGAGGTCGCCGTGGCATCGGTGCCCCACATCTGATCTGGCCGGCTGGTGACGATCGTGCCGTCGTGAGGCACTTCTTTCACCGGCTCTGGCTGACGCTGGGGCGACAGCAATTGGTTTTCGCGCAACAGCCGCAACACGCGTTCCTTCGAAGTCCGGATACCTTGATAGCGCAGCCGGGCCCAGATCTTGCGGTAGCCTTCCCCGGTGAACGCCGCCTCGTTCAGCAGTTGGCGAATGGCCAACAGCAGTTCGTCATCGGAAAGCACCTTCGGACCGCGTTTCCCCGCCGGATGCGGACCGCGTGTCCGGCGGCGCGCGGCATAGAAGCTGGAACGAGCCAGGTTCCAGACGCTTACCACGCGAGCCACGCCATACATTTTGCTGCTGGAAGCCGAGACGGTCTGGCTCATGTTCTCGACTTCCACGAGGCCAAAGGGCGGCCGCCCTCGATCACCGCGATCTTCTCGCGCAGCAGCTCGGTTTCGACGCTCAAGCTTGCGACCACGGACTTCAAGCGCCGCTTCTCCTCATCCTCGATTTCCACTTCCCGACTCTTGATGCCGGCCTCTCCTGCGGTTAGGAACCGGTCCCTCCAATCGCTGAGCGTGGCGGCGGTGACCCCATACTTGCGGGACGTGCTCTCCAGATCGGCGCCCCGTAGCAACTCCAGAATCACGGCCGTCTTGCGCCGCGCAGACCATCGGCCGCCGGCGCGCCCCGATTCCGGGGACTGCTCAGTCGCCCTCCGGGCTCCTTCCGCAGCCCCGGAATCGGTCTTGTGGTTGTTGTTCGTGTTGGACATATCCTCTCCTCATAAGAACATTTTCTCTCTCAAATGTTCCCAGAGAACTGTCCAACGAAATTCCGGGCCGGGGGAGGGAGTACTGCCGGATACTTGGCTGGGTTGGGCTGGTCGCTACCTGAGTTCGAGGTAAACCAGCCCGTACAGCAACAACATGATCGAGACTATTCCACTCAGGATCGCAAACGCTTCGCGGATGGAACACCTTGTGGGCTTGGTCGGATTCATCGATTCTCTCGGCGGATTCAGATTGCCTACGATCCTGAGCGACGGAGCAGGTGCGGCGGTTGTTAGATTGAGGACGGCGTAGGATTGTTTCGTCCGCGACAGTACTCGGGAAACTACTACCCTCGCTCGGCCAATAGCTTCAGCATCGCCTTTATGTCCGCTTCAATCGCCGCCAACCTCTGTTCTAGCGATCTGACATTCGCCTCATCGATCTCCGTGCCTTGTCTCACCGAAGTGGCCGCTTGGATGGATCGAGCGAGTCCGGCGAGGTCCCGAACGTGCATCTCCTTTCCGGCGGAGCTTTGAAACTTGAAGGTCGGAAGCGTCTGGATTACGGTTTCGAGAAGCTGGACGGTGGTGTCGATGGCCCCGGCGACTTTGGCCTTGCGCCAAGTGAGTTCAAATTCGTTTAGTTCCACAGGGTGAGGCTAGCCTGTGCCGATGGCTCCAAGCCTCGACGCTCGTTACTCTTTAAACAAATCCCTTAGACCGACTCGAAAAGCATTCGCTAGCTTCACAAGCGTCCTGACCTAGTTGCCTGCATACACAGCAACTACGGCAACCACTAACAGCAACGCGCCAACTCCGAAAGTTCCGATCTGCCAGTGGAGGAGTTGATGGGAACGTTTTCCCCGGCGTCGGTTTCTGGTTCTACGCTGCCGGAGTCGATCATCGATCCATGTGTTGGCGTAGCCCTTCTTACGCCAGCGCTCGCGTCTGCGTGCAATCTGCCCCGATTCCCGGAAATCCGTCAGCCGGTTCAGAACGCACGCTGCTCCGATAGCAATGGACGCCATGAGCGACAGCCCGGCCAGTACGAGGAAATAGCGGCCCCAGTAAAGCCCCTTCCGGTCCTTAAACAGAGTTAGGGCGAAACCGAGAG
>JASHQT010000621.1 GCA_030039005.1 Bryobacteraceae bacterium | reverse complement strand
TCAGTTCTGGCACATCATGCAGCGCGCGGGCAACGGCCTTGATGAGTAGGATCACGGTCAAGAGCCTGTCCTTTACAGTACGCTTCTGATTCTCCGCTTCGAGAAACTTCAGCGCCCGCTGCATGTCGATCTTGGTCTCGAGATAGTAGTGCGGGATTTCGCGATTCGACCGCGCCATGGCAGCGGCAATTGCGCGGCGGATACCGGCTCGAAGTTCAGGCACCGCGGGTTTTTCCGCGGGGGCTTTCTTCAGCGCCTCGGCGGCATGCTGGACATCGATTTCGGTGATCTCCCCGTGTGGGCCAGTACCCCGCACGCCGCTCAGATCGACGCTAAGTTCCTCCGCCACCCGGCGCGCCAGCGGTGATGCCCGCACCCGTGCCACCGAAGGTACTGGCGTGGGCGCTGGTGCCGTGGGTATGGGCGCCGGTGGCGTTGGCGGGATCTCTTCGTGAGCCGGCGCAGGTGCCTCGCCTTCTTCCCGAATCACCGCCAGCACGGCACCGACGGGCAGGGTGTCCCCCGCCTTAGCGAGGAGCTGCTCGATCACGCCGTCTCGATAAACCTCAACCTCGATGTCTGCTTTTTCGGTCCTCACCACGCCGACGATGTCGCCGCGCTTCACGCGATCGCCGGGCTTCACGTTCCACTCGATCAGCGTGCCCTCTTCCATATCGGCGCCCAGGCTCGGCATGTGGAACTCAGCCATGCGCATGCACCATGGCTTCGATAGCGCCGACGATTTTTGGAACCTGAGGGAAAGAAGCATCCTCGAGATGCTTCGGATACGGGGTGGGAACTTCGACTCCACAAACTCGTTGCACCGGCGCATCGAGATCGTAAAACGCCGTTTCTTGGATGCGGGCGCTAATTTCGGCCGAGATCCCGCCGCTTCGCCATGCTTCGTCCACAACCAGCGCACGGTGTGTCCGCCCGAGGGACTCGAGTAAAGTTGCATCATCCAGTGGACGCAGCGTCCGAAGGTCGATCACTTCTGCTTCCATGCCACTCTTAGCTAACTGCTCCGCTGCTTCGAGGCATTTCCAGAGCATCGCGCCGTAAGTAATGATTGTGACGTCGCGGCCTGGTCGTCTCACACGCGCCCGGTCGATATCCATAGGACCGGCATCCGCCGGCAGTTGCCCTTTCATGTTGTAGAGGCCAGCGTGCTCGAAAATCAACACAGGATCTGGATCTTCCAGTGCGGGCGCCAGCATTCCTCGCGCATCTTCGAGCGTGCTGGGCGCCAGAATTCGGATTCCGGGAATGTGCGCGAACCAGCCTTCTAGACTGTGCGAGTGTTGCGCTGCTACTTGCCTGCCCGCGCCGGTTGCCATTCGAATCACGATCGGTACGTTGAACTGGCCGCCCGACATGTGCAGAAATGTGGCGGCGTTGTTCATGATCTGGTCCAGCGCGAGGAGGCTGAAGTTGACGGTCATGATCTCGACGATCGGCCGCATGCCACCTAGCGCCGCGCCAATTGCCGCGCCTACAAATGCCGACTCCGACATCGGTGTGTCCCGAATCCGCTCGGGACCAAACTCCTCCAGCAGTCCCTTGCTCACGGCGAAGCATCCGCCGTAACGGCCAACATCTTCGCCCATCAGGAAAACGTGCTCGTCCTTCCGCATCGCCTCGCGAATCGCTTCGCGAATTGCGTCGCGATACGTGATCTGCGCCGGCGCTGCGCTCATGCTTGCCTCCGATCGCTGTAGACGAACCGCTCAAGTTCGGCCAACGGTTCCCAAGTTCCCGCTTCCGCGTGAGCAACCGCGTCCTCAAGCTCTTTTGCGACGTCGCGTTCGATCTCTTCGAGATCAGCGTCGCTGAAGGCGTCTTGCTGCTTCAACACAGATACGAGGTTCGAAATGGGATCGCGCTTCTTCCACTCTTCGACCTCCGCTTTGCTTCGATAAAGTTCAGGATCGTACATCGAGTGTGCGCGAAAGCGATATGTCTTGCACTCTAGGAAGACCGGTCCCGTTCCGGCGCGAATCTGTGTGACTGCTCGCTCTGCCGCGGCTTCGACGGCAAGAACATCCATTCCATCCACGGCCTCCGCAGCGATTCCATACGCGGCTGCCTTCTTCGTCACGTCAGTCGTCGACTGTGCCAGATCCAACCGCGTGCCCATCGCGTACAGGTTGTTCTCGCACACGAACAATACGGGCAAGCGCCAGAGCGCAGCAAGGTTCAGGCATTCGTGAAACTCGCCCTCCGCGACAGCTCCATCACCGAAGAAGCAGGAGCTAATCCGGCGCTGCCCACGCATCTTGTCCGCAAGCGCCAGACCGACGGCGATGGGCAGACCTCCGCCGACAATGGCATTGCCGCCATAAAAACGAGTCTTCGCATCGAACAGGTGCATCGAACCACCGCGTCCACGGCTGCAGCCTTCCTGCTTGCCGTACAACTCCGCCATGATCGAGCGAGCGGAGATTCCGCGAACCAGCGCGTGGCCGTGCTCGCGATATGTCGCTACGATGGCATCGTCAGGGCCAAGCGCCCGCAGCACGCCAACGGCCACGGCTTCTTCGCCATTGTAGAGATGCAAAAAGCCTCGGATCTTGGTTTGGGTGTACAGCTCTGCACAGCGCTCTTCGAACCGGCGAATCCGCAGCATCTGCCTAAGACACTCGATCAAGTGCGTGCGATCGACCTGCGCCGGTGCTTGGGTTTCTGTCGGATTGGTCATGTCACGGACTCCAACGTGGAAGTGTCGCCTTCGGGCAGCCCGAGTTCGCGCATTTTGAGCAACCGCCGCATGATCTTACCACTGCGCGTCCGCGGCAGGGCTTTTTGAAACTCGATCTCTTTCGGCGCTACCACCGATCCCAGCCTCTTGCGCGCGAAGCCAAGCAAGTCGAGGCGCAATTCTTCGCTTGGCAGTGAGCCAGGCTTGAGTGATACGAAAGCCTTCACCAGCTCTCCGATGATGGGATCAGGCTTGCCGATAACACCGGCCTCCGCGACGGCCGGATGCTCCATCAGCACGCTCTCAACCTCGAAGGGGCCTACCATATGACCCGCCGTCTTGATAATGTCGTCCGCACGCCCGACGAAGTCGTAGTAGCCATCCGCATCGCGCCTGGCAAGGTCGCCGGTGATGTACCAGCCGCTCTGGAAAGATTTCCGGTAGCGCTCCTCTTCGTGCAGATAACCACGGAACATGGACGGCCATCCGGGCTTCAGCGCAAGCTCACCCTCGACACCTGGCTCAGCGATCGGCTCGACGGTCTTTTCATCGATGCGCCGTACGATTGCTGCCTCCACCCCCGGTAGCGGCTTGCCCATGGATCCTGGCCGGATCTCCATCGATGCGAAGTTGGCGATCATGATGCCGCCCGTCTCGGTCTGCCACCAGTTGTCGTGGAAGGGGCGGCCCAGGGCGATCCTGCCCCATTCGACCGCCTCGGGGTTGAGCGGCTCGCCGACGCTCGCCATGAAGCGAAGCGGCGTCAGGTCGTAGTGCTGCGCCATCTCGTTGCCCGCGCGAATCATCATGCGCACCGCCGTGGGTGCCGTGTACCAGACGCTGACGCGCTCCTCCGCAAGCACGCTGTACCAGCGCTCGGCATCGAAGTCGCCTTCATCGACGACCATGGTGACGCCGTTCGTGAGCGGGGCGATGAGCCCATAGGAGGTGCCCGTCACCCAGCCGGGATCGGCCGTGCACCAGAAAATGTCCTCAGGGTGCAGGTCGAGCGCGAGCTTGCCGGTGATGTACCAGCCGCTCTGGAAAGATTTCCGGTAGCGCTCCTCTTCGTGCAGATAACCACGGAACATGGACG
>JASHQT010000620.1 GCA_030039005.1 Bryobacteraceae bacterium | reverse complement strand
ATCTCCTTTGGTGTTTGCATGATTCTCGATTCGTGATAAGGAGTGATGGTATAGGAAGGACCGATCACCTGGCACAAGTCGATCGGGTTTTCTTTCTCGGACTTCTTCCGCTCCCGGTACAGGGCCTCCGCCCACGGTTGCACGTCGCCGGGCTTAAGATCCACGGTGACGTTGTTGTAGTACCGGTCGGCGGTCTTTTCCCACAAGCCGGAGAGATCCGGCTTCCCGTCGGGCATCCTAGGAGCGGGGGCCGCGAGATTAGGCTTGCCATCCGCCGTCCGGGGGATGCCGGGCGTGGGGAAATGCAGCCATTGCGCGCCGAGGGGCGCGCCGAATGCGATGATTAGGGTGAGGCCAGACCGGACCACGCTTCCTCCGATGGTCTTCAGTGTACCCAATACGGAAGTGAGAAGTACTACGTTTACTGTGACGTTAACAACTGTTAGAGGCGTACCGTTTGGCCGTTTTTCCCGGGGGCGGATTTGACCGCCCTCTGTTATAATGGTGTTTCAGAGAGAGTAGGTCTGAAGCTGGTAGTGTACAGTCTGAGTCGACGGGAGATTCCCCTGTGAAACGTGCTGGTTCTGATGACGCACTGCGTTGTTCTTTTTGCCACAAAAGTCAGGACGTAGTCGGCAAGCTAATCTCCTCCCCCAACGATTATCCCCGAGCTTATATTTGCGACGAATGCATCGCCGTATGCAATTCGATTTTAGAGGATGATCGGCACGATCAACCCTATGGGGCGCCGCATAAGCTCCCCAAACCCCTGGAATTGAAAGAATACCTGGACCAGTACGTCATCGGCCAGGACGCCACCAAAAAGAAGCTCGCCGTCGCCGTTTACAACCACTACAAGCGCATCCAGATGAACAAGCAGCGCGGCACGGAAGTGGAGCTGTCGAAGTCCAATATACTTCTGATTGGGCCGACAGGCACCGGCAAGACGCTGCTCGCCCAGACGCTGGCCCGGATTTTGGACGTTCCCTTCGCCATCGTCGACGCGACCACGCTTACCGAAGCCGGCTACGTCGGCGAGGACGTCGAGAACATCATCCTGCGGCTGCTGCAAAACTCGGATTGGGACGTGCAGCGCTGCCAGCAGGGCATCATCTATATCGACGAAATCGATAAGATCGGGCGAAAGGACGAGAACCCTTCCATCACGCGCGATGTTTCGGGCGAGGGCGTCCAACAGGCCTTGCTCAAGATCCTGGAAGGTACCATCGCCAACGTTCCTCCCCAAGGCGGCCGCAAGCATCCCCACCAGGAATTCACTCCCGTCGATACCACCAACATCCTCTTTATCTGCGGCGGCGCTTTCGTCGGTTTGGAGAAGGTGATCACCAAGCGCGTGGGCACCCGGTCGATGGGTTTCGTGCCGCAGGAGGAGCACCGGGAAGGCGCGCAGCGCACAGCCTCCAACCGCCGGGATGTGGATCTGCTCGAAAGCGTTCAGCCCGTGGACCTGATTAAGTTCGGCTTCATACCTGAATTCATTGGCCGTATGCCCGTGGTCGCGGTTCTGGAGGATTTGAGCAAGGAAGCTTTGGTCCAAATCCTCACCAAGCCTAAGAACGCCATCGTGCGCCAGTACCAAAAGCTTTTTGAATTTGAAAATGTTAGACTGAAGTTTAGCGACGACGCGCTAGAGGCCATCGCCGCCCTGGCAATGGAGCGGAAGGTGGGTGCGCGCGGCCTGAGGATGATTCTCGAGGATCTGATGTTGGACCTCATGTATTATCTTCCGTCCTACAAAAAGGTCCGCGAGTTTCTGGTGACCAAGGAAATGGTCATGACGCAGAAGATCAATATGGCCTTGCTGGAGAAGGCCGGTTAGTCCCCGTTCGCCGCTAGCAGTTTAGGTTATTGGTTCGAGCCAGAGTCCGGCTCAAGTCAGGAGTGAAGGAACCAAGCCATCCTTCCCATTCATCGCCATGCTCACCTCCAAAGAAAAATCTGATACACGACGCCTGCCCATGATGCCCATTCGGGACATCGTGATGTTTCCGTACTTAATGACGCCCTTTGTGGTCGGGCGGGATTCGAGCGTTCGGGCCCTGGAAGAAGCATTAGCGTCAGACAAGAAGATTTTTCTGGCTACCCAGCATGATGCCTCGGTGGATGAGCCGCGCCCCGATGAAATCTATAGCGTCGGCACGGTGGCGAACATCGTACAAAGCCTGAAGCTGCCGGACGGCAACATCAAGGTACTGGTGGAAGGCATCGAGCGCGGCAAGATCATTTCTGTCAGTGAAGATGAAGGCTATTTCCGGGCGGTGGTCAAAACGTTCAACTTCAAGGTGGACGCCGGGCCGCAGCTCGATTCGCTTGTGAGCCGGGTGACCGGGCTTTTCGAGCAGTACGTCAAGCTGAGCCAGAACCTGAACTACGAAACCATGATCGCGGCGATTCGTGTGGATGAGCCCGGTAAGCTGGCCGACACCGTAGGCGCGAATCTCCAGTTGACCATCGAAGAAAAGCAGGAGCTGCTCGAAATCTTCGATCCCGTGGACCGGCTCACGCGCGTGGCCGAAATGCTGGACATCGAGATCGAGAAGCTGAATGTCGATCGCACCATCCAGGGACGCGTGAAGCGCCAGATGGAGAAGGCGCAGAAAGAGTATTACCTCAACGAGAAAATCAAGGCCATCCAGAAAGAGCTCGGCCGCGGCGAAAAAAGCGAGTTCGATGAGCTGAAGCGCAAGATCGACACCGCGGGGATGACCAAGGACGCGCACGAGAAGGCCATCGCGGAGCTGCGGCGGCTGGAAAACATGCCGCCGATGTCGGCCGAATCCACCGTCTCGCGCAATTACCTGGACTGGCTGCTGGCCGTGCCGTGGAAGAAAAAGTCGAAAGAGATTCGCGATCTGAACCACGCGCAGGAAGTCCTAGAATCGGACCACTACGGCCTGGAGAAGATCAAAGAGCGCATTCTCGAATTCCTGGCCGTGCGCCGGCTGGTGCAAAACCCCAAGGGTTCGATCCTGTGCTTTGTCGGACCTCCTGGAGTGGGCAAGACGTCGCTCGGCATGTCCATCGCCAAGGCGACCGGGCGCAAGTTTGTCCGGCTATCGCTCGGCGGCGTACGCGATGAGGCCGAGATCCGCGGGCATCGCAGAACGTATATCGGCGCGCTGCCGGGGCAGATTCTTCAGATGATGAAGAAATCCGGGACGAAAAATCCGGTGTTCATGCTGGACGAAGTGGACAAGATGTCCATGGATTTCCGCGGCGATCCCTCGGCGGCGCTGCTTGAAGTGCTGGATCCGGAACAAAACTATATGTTCATGGATCATTACCTGGACGTGGAGTACGACCTCAGCCAGGTGTTCTTCATCGCCACCGCGAACGTGATCCACACGGTACCCCCGGCGCTGCAGGATCGCATGGAAGTGATCCGGCTGTCCGGCTACACCGAGCTTGAAAAGTTGGAGATCGCCAAACGCTTCCTGGTTCCTAAGCAGATGAAGCAGACCGGGCTGGAGCCGAGCGATCTGGAGTTTACCGAGGATGGTCTGCAAAGCCTGATCCAGTTCTATACGCGCGAGGCCGGCGTGCGCAATCTGGAGCGCGAAATCGGCAACGTCAGCCGCAAGGTGGCGCGCAAGGTAGTCAATGCGCAATCGAAGAATTCAGAATCCAAGAATGGCGATGCGAAGGCCAAGGAAAAGGCCGTACTGAGCGCCGAGACCGCCGCGGACTTTCTTGGGCCGCAGAAGTTCCGCGACCTGCAGACCGACAAGAAGAACGAAGTGGGCGCCACCGTGGGTCTCGCCTGGACCGAAGTCGGCGGGTCCATCCTCACCACCGAGGCAGCCGTGATGGAAGGCAAGGGCAAGCTCCAGACCACGGGCAAGCTGGGCGACGTGATGCAGGAATCGGCGCACGCGGCGATGAGTTACGTGCGGTCGCGAGCGCAACTGCTCGGTCTGCCGCGTGATTTCTATCGCAATGTCGACATTCACGTGCATGTGCCCGAAGGCGCGATCCCCAAAGACGGCCCTTCGGCCGGCATCACTATCGCCACCAGCATCTGTAGCGCGCTGACCAATATTCCGGTGCGTTGCGATCTGGCAATGACGGGCGAAATCACGGTGCGCGGCCGCGTCCTGCCCATCGGCGGGTTGAAAGAAAAAGTGCTGGCGGCGCACCGGCAGGGAATTTATCACCTGGTGCTGCCCAAGGACAACGAAAAAGATCTTCCCGACATTCCAGAGACCATCCGCAAGGAGATGAAGCTCGATTTTGTGACCTCCATGGATGAAGTGTTGAAAATCGCGCTGGAGCGGGAAATCGTGGCGCTGCCGCTGGCCGCCACCACGCCGCCGGTGGAGCTAGTCCGCGGAGGATCCGCGGCGGAAGAAAGAATTTCTGTATAAGTCTGAAAAGGGGTTGGACGGATAGACCCGGGCGGGGAGCAAGCTTCGACCGGGCGGGGGATGAGGAAGCAGAAACCGGATGGAGGCGCAATTGGTAGCCAGCGCGGCCCAACCGGAGCAGTTTCCTGCCGAATCGCTCCCCGAGATCGCGTTCCTGGGACGAAGCAACGTTGGCAAGTCGAGTTTGTTGAATTGCCTCACGGGTCAAAGGAGGCTGGCGTTTACGAGCGCCCGGCCCGGATGCACCGAGCTAATCAACTTTTACCGGATCGGCGGCCAATTCCACTTCGTCGATCTGCCGGGATACGGGTTCGCCCGCGTTCCGAAGGAAGTTGTGGTCCAGTGGAAACAGCTCATCGAACAATACCTGTTGCAGCGCAGATCGTTGCAGCTCTGCTTGATCATCCTCGACGCGCGTCGGGGTTGGATGGAAAAGGACCTGGAACTCAAACAGTGGCTGGAGTTCCATAACCGGCGATACCTGGTCATCGCCACCAAAACGGATAAGTTGAAAACTCAAAGCAATCAGCGGCAGGGCATGGAGACCATCCGGAGCCAGTCTCCGGGGACTGAGCCTCTGCCGTTCTCGGCCGTAAGCTGCCGAGGAGCGAGGGAAATTTGGCAAGCGATCACGAAACTCAAGACCCAGCGGCAATAGCCGCTCCCACCCCAGAAGAATCCCCAGTCAAAACGGACCCCAAGCCCGCCCGAGGCGACGGCAAGACTCCCGACAAGGGTGAGAAGGCAGCGGAACCCAAAGCCGCGGAGCCCGCACCGTCGGCCGAGAAATCCGAAGCAAAAGGCCAAGAGCCAAAAAGCCAAGAGCCAATTGCCAACGGCAAGCCGGAAACTGCCGGCGGCCCGGGTGCAGCCGCGCGCAAGCGTCATGGCACGGGCGCACCACAGGCCAACCAGAAGAACGGCACGCTCGATCTGGTAGAGCTCAAGGACATGAGCATCCAAAAGCTCAACCAGATCGCCAAGGACCTGAACGTCACCGGCACCGCCGGATTGCGCAAGCAGGAGCTGATCTTCAAGATCCTCCAGACGCAGGCCGAGAAGAGCGGGCTGATCTTCTCTGAAGGCGTGCT
>JASHQT010000084.1 GCA_030039005.1 Bryobacteraceae bacterium | reverse complement strand
CTCGCCCCGGGAACGTGGCTCTCCTGCGTTCACCCCGCCATCAGCCAGGACCCGCACGCCGGCACCACCATCGACCAGATCGCCGCGCAGCACATCGGTCAGGATACGCCTCTGCCTTCGCTCGAAGTCGCCACCGACAACCACGGTGGCGGCGGTTTCTGCGACCGCGATTACGGCTGCTCCTACGCGGGCACAATTTCGTTCCGCACTCCGACCACGCCGCTTCCCGTCGAAGTGGATGCCCGCAAGCTTTTCATGCGCCTCTTCGGGCAGGGCGACAACGCCGCCGAGCGCGCCCGCCTCTCCGCGCAATACAAATCGCTGCTCGACATGGTGGGCGACGAAGCGAAGGATCTACAGACGGTCCTCGGGCCTTCCGATCGCGCCGCCCTATCCGATTATCTTGAAAGTGTTCGCGAAATCGAGCGCCGCATTCAGAAGATGGAAGCGCGCGATCTTTCGCACGTCAACATCCCCGACGCTCCCGGCGCCACCACGCTTCCCTTCGACAAGCACATCGAACTGATGTTCGATCTCGTCGGCCTGGCCCTGCAGGCCAACATGACGCGCATTTTCACGTTCATGGTGGCGGCGGAAGTAAGCGGTCAGACGTACAACTTCATCGGCGTACCCGACGCTTTCCATCCCCTCTCGCATCACAACAACGAGCAGGCCAAAATGGACCGCCTCGCCAAAGTGCAGGCTTATCACACGCAAGTTTTCGCGAAATTTCTCGACAAGCTGGCCAAAATGCCCGACGGCGACGGCTCCATGCTCGACCACTCGCTGTTCCTGTACGGCAGCAACATGTCGAACAGCAACGCGCACAACCACTACCCGCTTCCGACTTCCATCGTCGGCGGCTGGAAATCTCCGAAAGCCGGCCAGCTCATCGTTCCGCCCGAGCACACGCCGCTCGCCAACGTTTTGCTCGGTCTCCTCGACCGCGCCGGCATCACGCAGGACAAGCTCGGCGACAGCACCGGCAAAGTCGCCCTGGTCTGAAACCAATGGTCTAAAACGATGCGATCTAAAAGCCTCCTTTGCAAGGTAATGATCCTTTGTATATCGCCGGCTTTCCTAGCGTGCGCGGCGGAAGTCGAGGCCCCGGGCGCTAAACTTGCCGAAGCCATTAAGTCCGGCCAACGCAGCGCCGCGCTCGAGATGCTGGCGAAGAAATCCGCCGATGTGAACGTCGCCGAGGCCGACGGCTCAACCGCGCTCCTCTGGGCCGCTCATCTCAACGATGCCGATCTGGTCTTGCGCCTGCTCAAAGCCGGCGCGAAGCCGAATGTACCCAATCGCCTTGGTTCCACGCCGCTCTCGGAAGCCGCGCTCAACGCGAACACGCCCATGCTCGAAGCTCTGCTCGAGGCCGGCGCCGATCCTAACGCGGCGGGCCCTGACGGCCAGACCGCGCTGATGGTGATCGCGCGCACCGCCGCTGTGGAGGCCGCGCAGCTTCTTCTCACCAAAGGCGCGAATCCCAACGTGCGCGAGAAGCAGCGCGGCCAGACGGCTCTCATGTGGGCCGCCGCCAACAGCCAGGGCGCGATGATGCGCCAACTTCTCGATCACGGCGCCGAGGTCGACGCCGCGTCCGACACCGATCTGCTGACCCCGCTCGTCAGCAGCGAACCGCGTGCCCAGCCGCGTCCGCCGGGAGGCGAAACGGCCATGCTGTTCGCCACGCGCGAAGGCTGCCTGGACTGCGTAAAGACTCTCCTCGAGCACGGCGCGAAGCTCGACCTCGCCGATCCGGAGGGCGTCACGCCTCTCATTACGGCGATCTTCAACACACGTTTCGACATCGCGAAATATCTCATTGATAAAGGCGCCGACGTGAACAAATGGGACTGGTGGGGGCGTACTCCGCTCTACCTGGCGGTCGACTATAATACGCTGCCCCACGGCGGCCGCCCCGATCAGCCCGCGCTCGACGAAACTCTCCCGATCGACATCGTAAAAATACTTCTCGACAAGGGCGCCAACCCGAACGCGCAACTCAAGCTCTTTCCGCCCTACCGCGCTACGGGCAATGATCGTGGCCTCGATACGATGATTTCGATCGGCACCACGCCTCTTCTGCGCGCGGCGAAAGCTCTCGACGCCCCCGTGATGCAGCTTCTTCTCGACCACGGCGCCCTGGTCGATCTCGCCAACACCGCGCGCTGGACCCCCATGGTCGCTGCCGCCGGTATGGGGTCGGTGGACGCCGATACGCGCGGCTACTTCACCACCTCCGACGTCCAAGCACGCTCGATTGCATCCCTCGATCTTCTTCTCGCCCACGGTGGCAACATCAACGAGAAGGCGGGCCGCTTCGAGTCCACGGCGCTGGACGGCGCGTCCTTCTGGGGCTGGAACCAAGTGGTCGAATATCTGTTGAGCAAAGGCGCGGACATCAACCAAGCCGACTCCCGCGGCTACACCGCCGTCGACTACGCCATGGGCCGTGCCCAGGGTAACAGCCGCGGCGGGCAGCGCAAGGACGTCCACCAGGACACCGCCGATCTGCTGATGTCAAAGGGCGGCAAAGCCGGAACGCCGATCCCGCAACCCGCCGGTGGTGGCCCGCCGCGGCGCGGACCAAGCGGACTTTAATCTCGTTGCTCCCTTACTGGCCGCGATTTGTTTTACGCCCAGTGGATGCGCCGGGTCATTGCTTGTCTTCGGCCGCCCCGTAAGGGCTGCAGCGGTCAACCGCGACTTCGAGGCCGTCGTAATGCGGGCGATCCGCCCAAAACAGCGCCCACGCGGAGAGCAACTCTTCGCGCTAAAATTCCCGTCCGCTCGCGCATGTAGTGGTAGGAGGCTAAGGACGCGGAAGATCTACCAGGGACAAGAAAATCCATCCCAGGTTTCTGGCTCCAGAGTTGACCTTAGCGGAATTGATAGGTTTCAGGACGAGAAGAAGTCAAAGTCTTCAGCGAAGGAGAAAGACCATGAACGGACCAGTGCAAGCGAAAGTTACGGCTGCGGATGATCTCGCCAAGGCCAAGCAGGCTAACGGTATCCAGCTCACGGAAGAGGACCTGTCCCGAATTTCCGGCGCCGGAATTCAAGGCGAGTCTGAGGACGAAAAGCACAAGAACGACTAGGTTTAGCGAAGGAGAAAGAAGATGAACGAACAAAAGTAGAAGCGGCGTACGACGACTGAGGCGGTCGCGTATATAAGGGCTCGCTAAAGCAGTGCTAATGGGCACACCGATGATGCAAGCGGCGGTGACCACCGTTGATGAAGAGACACGGCGCGGCTACGTCACCGATGTCCCTTATGTCCATGCTTTCCATCCCTATCTTGCGCCTGCGTTATTAGACCACGTTGCGGTTTTGTGGGGATTTGCTCCACCCTCTCGT
>JASHQT010000619.1 GCA_030039005.1 Bryobacteraceae bacterium | reverse complement strand
ATATTGGGGTCGGCGCCTTTCGCGAGCAGCATGCGCACCACTTCCACGTCGCTTGAAAGCGTGGCGCGCATCAGCGGCGTGCATCCCGTATTGTAGAACTCCTCGACGAAGCGTCCGCTATTTCCTCCGCGGCTGGGCCGATGCATGTTGAGCTGCGCATTGACATCGATGTCCGCGGCCAGCAACGCTTCGATCATGTCCATGTTGGAAACGGGCGGATGGCCGGGAGCGTGAGTGGGAGGAGGAGCGGCCCGGTTGCCGATGGTGGCGATCCCGGTTCGCAAGGGAGCGATCACGGCTTCCCGGCGGTCGATCGCGATGTAGAGCGGCGTGCGTCCCCACCAGTCCCAGAGGTTGGCGTTGGCGCCGCGGTCGAGCAGCAGTTTCGCGACCTCGTTGTGATCGTTGTCGAGGGCGAGCATCAGCGGCGTCACGCCTTCGGGCGTCGGATAATTCACGTCAGCGCCCGCGCCGAGCAGCTCCTCCACGCATTCATAACAGCCGTCGCGCGCCGCGTACAGCAGCGCGGTCAGCCCGCCGACCGGACGGTACTGCGCGCGCGGCTCCGAAGTGATCTGGCTCGGCCAATCGCTATACAGCGCCCGAGGTTTCACGTCGGCGCCCTTCGCCAGAAGCAGCTTCACCATCTCGCCCGCGTTCTTAGGCGCCGTAGCGGCCCACATCAATGCCGTCTGGTTGTGAAACTTTTCGCGGGCGTTGGCGTTTGCACCCGCGTCGATCAGCATTTTGACCGCGGACAGCTCTCCGGTCTTGATCGCCAGCATCAGCGGGGTTTCGCCGTCCTGATTGGCAAGATCTGGCCGCGCACCGGCGGACAGCAGCGCTTTTACCATCCTCGCGTCGCCCAGCTTGGCGGCTTCTCCGAGCGGCGTGGATCCGAATTCGTTGGTGACGTCCACTTTCGCTTTCCTCGCGATCAGCGCGTCGAGGATCTCATAATCCACCTTGTAGACTGCCCAGTGGATGGGGCGGGTGCCGTCCGGCTGCGCTGCGTTCACGTCGGCACCGGCGTGAATCTGGGCGAGAGCGGCTTTGCGATTGCCTTGTTCGATCAGCGTCGCCAGCGGAACGGCCGGAGTCTGCGACAAAACCGGCAGGGCGGCGGCCAGCGCGCAAATAAGAACGATAACCCTAGACGACATTGGGATCAATCTTGTCATGATGCGCCCACAGGCCTTTGGCGGCAGCATACAGGAATTTTTCGGGATCTTTCCAGGTGCGAGGCAGACCGTTCAGCAGGCCAGCCTGCAGCATGTCTTCAGGGCCTTCGCCTTCGCGCACCTGGTCGAACAGGCGCTTGCGAACCTCTTCCATCATGTCGCGCTCGGCCTTGAACTCGGTGCGTGTCATCACGGGGCCGTACGCGGGCACAATTTTCGTTTGATCGTTCGCGATTTTAAGCAGAGTGTCCATCGCGTCCACGCGGCCGCCGATCCAGGCCCCGGTGAACCAATCGAGCGCCGGGTCGCGCAGGGGCGATGCGACGTCGCCGACGGCAAGAACGTTCGAATTCTTGAAGTGGACGTAGATGTCGCCGCTGGTGTGGGCTAATTCCAGGTAGCCGCAATCGATCTGCTCATCGCCTATGTTCCAAGAGCGCGCCGTCTCGAAGACTTCGGTGGGCCAGGCGGCCTTCGGGCGGGCTTTCTCGTAGCGATCTTCGGAGGGAACCCAATAATCGCTTGCCATCCACTGGCGCGTGCGTTCGTGGGCGATGATTTTCGCGCCCTGGGCCGCGAACCGTGCGTTATCGCCCGTCTGATCGATGTGATAGTGGGTGTTGAAAAGAATTCTTACGTTCGGAATGACCAACGCGCTATCGCCAGCCAAACTGTAGTTGCCACCGTCCACCAACAACAGGCCGTCGCCTCCAGAAAACGACACCAAGTTCACGCCATAGGCGTCGACCACCGAGATCTTGTCCGTGAGACGCTGCTGTGCGACGGCCCTGCGCGAAGCGCATAACCCGAGCGTCGCAGCGATGCCGCTTTTCAGTAGCTCTCGTCGGTTCATTTAAACTCCAGCGATGACTCCCGTGCTGTCGCCGAACTTGTCACGTTCCAGCCCCACCTTTTGCAACAACGTCAGGTGCAGATTGGCGATGGGCGTCTTCTCCGGCAGCAGAATATGCTGGCCGAGCATCTTCATCTTCCCCGCGCCGCCCCCCACGACGATGTTCGGCTCCGGATAGTTGTTGTGCAGGTCGCTGTTACTCATGTTCGACCCGTACATAAAGATGGAATGATCGAGCAAACTGCCTTGTCCGTCGGGAGTTTCCGACATTTTTTTCACGAACGCCGCGAACTGCTCTACGTGCCAGGTCTGGATCTTCACCAGCTTTTTGAGCCGCTCGATATCGTTGGCGTGGTGCGACACGGGGTGAAACGAATCGGGAACCCCGATGTGGTTGTAGGTGCGGTCGGTGCCCTCGGCGACCATGATGTAGGAGGCCACGCGCGTCAGGTCGGCCTGATAAGCGATCGCGAGCAGATCGAACATCAGCTTTACCTGATCGGGGAATTGATCCAACTCCCCGGCCGGCGCGTCGGGGATTTTCACACCGGACCAGTCTTTGGCGCTCGCCTTCTCGGTCCGCCGCTCGATCTCGCGCACGCTGTCCAGATATCCGTCGAGCGCGGCGCGGTCCGTGCTTCCCAGTTGCCCCTGGAGCTGCTTGGTGCGGTCCATGATCATGTCGAGCAAACTGCCGGTCTGGTGGGTGACGGCGGCGCGAGCCTCGGGCGTGTCGCCTTCGCCGAACAGCTCCAGGAAAACCTTACGCGGGTTGTACTCCATGGGCAGCGGCGAATCCGCGTCGCGAAACGATAGCGTCGTATAAGGTCCGCCGCCGCCCGCCGCCGTCTGGTTCGTCGTCTCCGACGCCACTTCGAGCGACGGCAGCGGCGTGTCCTGTCCGATGAACTTGACCAGCACCTGATCGAGCGTGATGGCCATGTGCGCCTTGGGACCGCCGGTATCCGGGCGCGTGGCGCTGAGCCACGTCGCAGGATTGAACGTATGCACCGATCCCGCCGTAGCGGCGTTTTCCAGGTTGCCGAACGAGCTGATGTATTTCTTGTACGGTTCGAGCGACGCGAGAATCGAGCTGAGCTTGAAATTTTCGCCCGCCCCGCTCGGTGTCCACTTGTCCATCGCCGCGCCGTACGACGTGTTGTACATGATGGCGCCGTGGGGAATGTAGAAGAATCCCGCGCGCATTTTGGGCACCGCGGC
>JASHQT010000083.1 GCA_030039005.1 Bryobacteraceae bacterium | reverse complement strand
TCAGACCGCTCTGATTGCTGCCAGCGGTGCCACCGGTATTGCCATATTCGTTATAATCCGGGCCGCCCGCTGGATCGAGGATCCAGAAGTCGAAATCGCCTCCGGTGGTGGTGGTGAAAGTGATGGTTCCGAGGCCGGTGGTGCTTGAGTCCCACCCGCTAGTATTGAGATCGGGCGAGGTCGGCAGCGTGCTCCCGTCGATCCCGAGATAGGTACCGCCTGTTCCATTGATGTTGAAGCCATAATCTTGAAGAATGGGTCCAGGGGGACTACCGACGGGACTCGCTAAAACGGGGGCCGAAACGGCTACCAAGCTAAAAAGGGCTACAGAAAGTAAATGAGTTTTCAAGGCTCCTCCTCCTTTGTCTGATTCTACTCACGCTTGTGAGAAGGTCAAGATCCAAAGTAAACTCCTGCAACGGGAAAAGTACTACCGGTTTTCGTAAATAGTACGGGATCCGGAACGTGCTGCAAGTGGACGACACGACGCCCAGCCGTGCATCACAATGGAAGCTATGCGACAGGGTGGAGGCGGAGGGGGGAAGCAGGCCGGGTGTTCACGGCGGGCGCTGTTGGCGGCGTTTTCCGTCCAACTCTTGGGTCAGGGCGTGGCCACGCGCGGGGTTCGGCCGGCGGTGCGGTCGAAGCCTTCGGGAATCCCTTTTCTGGCGCAGTTTACCGACGTGGCGGCGTCCGCCGGGCTGCGACTTCCGGTGACCTATGGGGCCGGAAATCGAGCGGACTATATCGTCGAAACTACGGGCTGCGGGGTGGCTTTTTTCGACTACGACAATGACGGCTGGCTCGATATTTTCGTGCTGAACGGGAGCAGGCTGGACGGCGCGCCGGCGGGGGCGTCGAATCGCCTCTACCGGAATAATCGTAATGGTACTTTCACGGATGTGACCGGGGAAGCGGGCCTGTTGGGTACCGGATGGGCGGCCGGGGTAACTGTTGGCGATTACAACAACGACGGTTACGAAGATTTGTTTATCACTTACTGGGGCCACAACGCGCTGTATCGGAATAACGGCAACGGTACCTTTAGCGATATGACCAAGGCAGCCGGATTGTGGCAGCCCGGCCTCCATTGGGGATCGGGCTGCACCTTCGTGGACTACAATCGCGACGGCAACTTGGACTTGTTCGTCGCGAACTATGTCGACTTCGATATGGCGCATACGCCCAAGCCCGGGAGCAACGGGAACTGTATCTTCGCGGACAAGCCGGTGTTCTGCGGCCCGCGCGGGCTTCGGCCGCCGGCGCATCAGTTTCTCTATCGCAACAATGGGGACGGCACATTCACGGACGTGAGCGCTGCATCGGGAATTGCCGGCGCCAAAGGCAGTTTCGCGATGACGGCCGTAGCGGCCGATTTCGACAACGATGGCTGGCCGGACATTTTCGTGGCCTGCGATTCCACGCCGAGTTATCTGTTCCGGAACAATCACGATGGTACGTTTCGCGAGGAGGGTCTGGGACGCGGCGTGGCCCTCAGCGCGGACGGCATGGTGCAAGCGGGAATGGGCGTGGCCGTCGGGGATTTTAATTTGACCGGAAGCCTGGATTTGTTCCAAACCCATTTCATGGACGACACGCATGACGCGTACCTGAACGACGGCCGGGGCAACTTCGACGTGGTGACGGCACGCATGGGCCTGGCCGTGGAAACGCGGTATATAGGATGGGGCGCCGGGATCGTGGATCTGGATAACGACGGATGGCCGGATATCTTCCTGGTCACCGGAAGCCCCTATCCGGGCTTGGACTCGAGCGGCGTTCCGTACAAGACGCCGCGGCTGGTATTCCGCAACCTGGGAACGGGACGGTTCGAAGAGCTGATTGAGGAGGCCGGTCCGGGAGTTGCCGCGCTGCACTCCAGCCGTGGCTGCGCATTCGGCGATTTCGACAACGATGGCGACGTGGATGTGCTGGTGATGAACATGAACGAACCGCCGTCGCTCCTGCGCAACGATCTCAGGCGCGGCGCGCGGCCGCGGCACTGGTTGAAGGTGCAGCTGATCGGCACGAAGTGCAATCGCAGCGCGATCGGCTGCCGGGTTACTGTGCATTACGGCGGCAAGCGGCAGGCGCAGGAAGTGATGGCGCAATCGAGTTATTACTCGGTAAACGATTCGCGGCTGCATTTCGGCTTGGGTGATGCCGAGCGCGCCGACGTCGCCGTGCACTGGCTGGGCGGCGCGGTCGAAAATTTCGCCAATGTGCCCCTGGACCGGTTGATCGTCATTCGCCAAGGCCGGGGCATCGTGCGAGCCGAACCCATGTACCAGCGTTAGGCCGCCCTCAGAAAAAGACTTTCGCCGCCAGTTGCACCAGACGGGGCGAATCGGCGCTCACCACTTGTCCAAAAGACGAACTGGTGATCTCGCCGTCGACTGTCGCCGGGCCGAAGAACTGCGCGTGGTTGAACGTGTTGAACGTTTCCAGGCGCAGTTGCATCGAAAAGCGTTCGGTGAAGCGGACATCCTTCGAGAGCGCCATATCGAAGTTTTCCATCCCGGGCCCGTAAAACAGACGGCGCGGCGCGGTGCCGGGCGAGCCGAGCGGCGGGAGGCTGAACAAGGAAGTATTGAAGTATGGCTGGCCATTGCGCGGATTGTGGTTGATATCCAGCGGGCCGGGGAGCATGTTGGGCAGGTCCACACCGTATGCGTTCACGCCGTCCGGTTGCGTGCCGAGCAGCGATGTATCGTCGGCGTTGGTGAAGGTAACCGGGAAACCGGTGGAAAAGCGTGTGATCCCGGAAAGCACCCACCCTTCCGTCAGCCGGTTGCGCCCGAACCACTGGTCGAATGGCAATTGGTAGCGGTAGCTGCCCACGAAATTATGTTTGAGGTCGAAGGCCGAAGGCGCGTAGGTGGCAGCGTAGTTATACGGGTTGAGCTGATCAGAGATGCTGGAGGAGTTGTCGAGCGACTTGCTGTATGTGTAGCCGGCGGAGACTTCCAGACGCCGGCTGGTGTGACGAACGCCGAGTTGGAGCGCGTTGTAGTTGGAGTTGCCGATGGTGGTGAGCCAATCGACGCTGCCGAAATTCGAGCCTAACGCCTGGCGCGTGCCATTGATCACCTGGCCGGATGCCGTGGTGAAAACGTTGGACTCACCGAACGGCCCGCAGGTCGGGCTCCCAGGCGCCACTTCGCTCACCTGGCTGAGACTCAGGCACAATGCAGGATTGCCGGGATTGGCTTCCACCAGGACCAACAAGTGGTGCGACTCGCTGCCGACATAGCTGGCGGTTACGACGGTTCGGGTGCCGAATTGGCGCTGGATGGACAGCGTGTACTGTTCCGTATACGGCGTGACGCCGTCTGGCTTGTAGCCGGGCAACCCGGAGACCGGCAAAAAGGGAGCCCAGTTCACGTTGGAGTCCGGATTACTGGCTGAGACGTTCAGAGGCGGGTAAGATATCGGAAAGCGCTGCCCTTCGTTATAGCCGGTAGATGCGGTGATGAAGGGATTGGAAAACTCCGGCGGAGCGGGACTGACGTACGTGCTGCCGTAGGGCGGATCGCCCGCCATAACGCCGGCCGAAACGCCTTCAATGGCGGAGAAGAAGCGGCCGGCTCCGACGCGAATGCTGGTTTGATCGGAATCCCCGAACAGTTTGCGCGCTAGCCAGTTGTCCCCGCGCGGCACCCAGGCCAGGCCGAATCGCGGCGAAAAGTCGTTCCACCGAGTGGGCGCCAGCGCCCGCGAGACTCCTGGATCGCCCGGAAACACCAGGCCCTCCGGCGCACCCGGATACACGACCGATTGTTCGCCGGGCACCAGAGTCTGGATCTGATTATATTTCTCGTACCACGGCATGATGACGTCCCAGCGGATCCCATAGTTGAACGTCAGGCGCGGACGAATGCGCCAGCTATCCTGTGCGAACAGCGCTCCATAATGGTTGCGCATGTAAAAGGGCCGTGCGTCGCCCTGTTTATAGAAGCTGGGAGTGCCGATCAGAAAGTCCGCGAAATCCACGCCGGTCTCAGAACCCGTGAACGCAAATGTTCCGTTGGACTGCACGTCGGCACTGGCGTTCACCTGGCTGAACATCAGCTCGCCGCCGAACATCAGGGTGTGCGAGCCCACGATGTGCGAGAGACTATCGCGATACTCGAATGTATTATCGATCTGGTTCAGCCCGGTAACCGTGGATCCGATGACGAAATTGTTGAAGGTCACGTTCTCGACGCCCACAATGTTGGGGCGCTGCGGCAGAATGCTGGGCTGCCCGGAAGAGGTAACGAAGCCCTGCGAGACCAGGCTGGTTCCTACCGTTCCTTGCGGCGTCCCTACGTCGTTTAAATCGCGCACATAGGAGACGTGAAATTCATTTACGGTGCTGGGGCCGAAGCTGGTGGTGAGGCCGATGGTCGCCAACTGCGACATCCCCAGATTCAGTGCGCTGAAGCCGGGGACGCTGGCGCCGCCCTGCAGCGTCGGATAGGGATTGCTTTCGGTGTAGTTGTCGGCGAAGTAATAACCGGAGAGCATGCCGAAGCGCGTGGTCGCGTCCATGCGCATCGCGGCTTTGTTATCCTGCAGCGTCTCGTCCACGGCCGAGGTAGAGAAATAGTTGCCGGGTAAGTTGGGTGTGGGGATGTACTGCATTAGCTTCTGCGCCGGGCCGGACCACACCGATTGAGGAATGACCGCGCCGGGGAAGACGCACTGCTGCCCGCTGGCGCAACCGGGCGTGTAGTAAGGCTCGCCCTGGGTAACCGTGTATCCCAGTTTATTGGTGAGCTGCTGCGCCAAATAGGGTCCCGATACGGTTCCGGTCAATTGGCTGGCGACGTCGGAAAAATTGCCGCTGCGTTCGGCGAGCGAAGGCACGCTGATCAATCCCGTGTCGACACCTTCGGTCAGCAGCGTGCCCTGATAGTCGGCATAGAAGAAGACTTTATTCTTCACAATCGGCCCGCCGAACAGACCGCCCGTCTGGTTCTGTTGATACAGGCCGCGCTCAGGCGAAAAGAAATTGCGGGCATCGAAATCGGTGTTGCGCAGAAACTCGAACGCCTCGCCGTGAAACTCGTTGGTGCCGGACTTGGTAACGACGTTGATGCGGCCGCCGGCGTAGTTGCCGTACTGGGCGTCGAAATTGCCCGTGAGCACGCGGAACTCGGCGATGGAATCGAGGTTGGGAATGACGGCGGCGCCCATGGTGAAGCGCTCCACGACGTCGGAATCGTTCACACTGAAGCCATTAGCATACTCGCGCTGGCCATTGATCGAAATGGTGCCCGGGTTGAGATCGCCGGACGGCGAAAGAATCGCTGCTCCCGCCGCTTGGATCGAATTCCCGGTGATGGTGGTCATCGGCGCGACACCCGGTTGCAGAGCCAACAAATCGGTAAAGCTGCGGCCGTTCAGCGGGACGGCGTCGATTTTGGTTTCGCTGATGACGTCGCCCAGTTGCGTATTGGCCGTGTCGATTCGCTCCGCCGAAGCAGCCACGGTGACGGTCTCGCGTTGATCGCCGAGCACGAGCGCGGCGTCCACTCGCACTTTGCCGTCTGCGTCCACCACGAGGTTGGTCTGCCGGTACGTGCGGAACGAGGGCGCTGCCACTTCCAGGTCGTACATGCCCACTTCAAGCTGCGGAAACGAATAAGCGCCGGCGGTATTGGTGGTGACGGTTTGGCGGACCTGGGTGGCGGTGTTCGCCACCGTCACCTTGGCCCCGGCGACAACCAGCCCATTAGGATCGGTTACGGTTCCCGATATGCCGCCGCCCAGCCCTCCCAGGGCTGGCAGAAAGCATAGCAGGATCAACGCCAATAAGCCGGCGAATTGGGCGCTGCACTCCCGCCTCCGAATGAATTTTTTGTTCAAGCTACCCTCCGAAGTCGCTCGAAAAAATCGCCGCGCTCAGCCCCGTTCCTGGACTCCTCAACGTTGGCCGAATCGGCTATCACCCGCAGTGAACAATCAGATTACGGTCAGTCTTTCTCTTTGTCAATCATTTGTGCGGATATTGTCAGAGTGTTTAGTTCCAGTACTCTCTGGGGGGAGGATTAACGTTACGAAGAACTGTACAATGGGAGCCTCGGGTGGCCAATGAAGTTGCTCATCGTGGAAGACGAAGCAAAGACAGCGAGCTTCCTAAAGAAGGGCCTCAGCGAGGCCGGTTACTTGGTCAGTGCGGCGACGGACGGAGCCGAGGCTATGCGGCTGATCCAGAGTGGGACTTTCGAACTGATCGTGCTCGATCTAATGCTCCCGGTTGTGGACGGCTGGCAGGTTCTCACCTGGATGAGAGGCGCCGGCGTGCAGACGCCTGTCCTCATTCTGACCGCACGGGATGATGTGCAGGATCGGGTTCGCGGGCTGGAACTCGGGGCTGACGATTACCTGCTGAAGCCGTTCGCTTTCTCTGAACTCCTGGCGCGGGTGAGGACCATTCTCCGCCGGCCCCCGGTGCGGGAATCGACTACCCTGCGGGTCGCCGATTTAGAACTCGACCTGGCCGGCCACAAAGCCACACGGGCCGGTCAGCGGCTTGATCTGACGGCTCGAGAGTTCACGCTGCTGTCCCTACTGGTACGCCACGCCGGGGAAGTGCTGACCCGAACCCTAATAGCCGAATCGGTGTGGGCCATCAACTTCGACGGTGACACGAATGTTGTAGATGTAAACGTGCGGCGCTTGCGCGGTAAAGTGGATGATCCCTTCCCGCAGAAGCTGCTGCGCACCGTCCGGGGGGTGGGATATGTTCTCGAAAACCCCGAAAGGAAGTGATCCGCGGCGGGGCATGTGGCGCGGCACTTCGCTGGCGGTCCTGCTCACTGCCTGGTACACGACCGCGTCCTTGGTCGTGGTTGCCGTCACCATTGGTTCCCTGTATTTGGTATTGGCGAACAATCTGAGAAAAATCTCCGAACAGGCGCTACTGGACGAACTGGATGTGTGCCGGGCCCTGGTCCGGGAGCGGGGAGGAGATTCCCATGCGCTGCATGAAGAAGTGGAAATCGACTCCGCAGTCCGGCGGTACCAGAAGTTTTACGTTCGCGTGCTCGACTCAAACGGCGCGGCGCTGTCCACGACGCCGGGTATGAATCGAGATCTTAGCTCGACGCGTGTGGCGCAGGAAGCGTCCAGGCATCGCGGAATTTTCTGGGTTGACTCGCCCAGCGGCGAAACCTATCGCGCGATTGTCTCCACGGTACCGCGCGATCCCGGCGGGAAAGACGTCTGGACCATTCAGGCGGCCGTGGACCTCACGCAGGAACAGATCATCCTGGGGCGGCAGCGAGAGTGGATGTGGGCAGTGCTGGCGGCCGCTCTCATCTTTTGTCCGGCTGTGGGGTTCGCCATTGCCCGCAGGGGCACTCGGCCGTTGAGGGAAGTCTCCGAAACCGCCCGCCGTATTGGCTCCAGCACTCTCCACGAGCGGATTCAGGCCGAGGGTTATCCGGTGGAGGTGAGTGTTCTTGCGACGGCCTTCAACGCAATGCTCGAACGGCTGGAAGAATCCTTCGCACGCCTGTCGCGGTTTTCGGCCGATATCGCCCACGAGCTACGGACTCCAGTGAACAACATTCGCGGTGAAGTGGAGGTGGCCTTGGCGCGAGCTCGCGCCCCGGAGGAATACGTCGAGGTGTTGGGGTCGTGTCTGGAGGAATCGGTACGGCTCTCCGAACTGGTGGAGTCCCTTTTGTTTCTCGCTCGTTCGGAAAGTCCGGGCGAT
>JASHQT010000618.1 GCA_030039005.1 Bryobacteraceae bacterium | reverse complement strand
GGATCGCCGCCGAAGACGCAGGGAGTGACGCGTGTGCACAGATCCGCCGTATAGTTCGCCGATACGCGAGCAAACGCACAATCGCTGGGGCTCGACGGCGGACTGACGATCGCGCGCGCCATTCCGGGTTTGATGAGGAACTTCGGGAATCGGCGCGCCAGATCGGGGATGGCCTCGGCAAGACGAAGGCGATCCTCGCGATTGAGGCGTTCGGCGCTGCGCTCCCCACGCTGCGGGGTATAAACGCTCATCCAAATGCGCTGCACTTCTTCGCGCGCGCTCCAGAATTCCAGGTAGCGCTCGGCATAATCGAGATCCTGCACGTGCGAGCGCACCGCGGTCCAATGGATGTACACGCGGCGTCCGGCGATGTTTCGCAGGATGCGCTCGTACGTCGCGGGCTTGCGCCGCTCGTCATGGTGTTCGGGTAAGCCATCTACGGAAATCGCCACGGTAACTCGCGGCAGCGACGTCCAGTCCTCCGGGATGGGAATTACTCCGCTTGACACCACCATGGTATAAATGCCGCGCGCACTCAGAATCGGCAGCAATCGGCTCAGCTCACGATGCCGCATCAACGGCTCGCCGCCCACCAGGCTCAGTTGCAGGGGATCATGGCGGTCCACCAGGCGCAAGATTCCTTCGACCAGCGTGTCGCCGCGCGAATCGGACAATTGCGTAAGCGTTACTTCACCGCCCAGGTGACGATCGCCGTACGCATAACAGCCGGGACAGCGGAGCGGGCACTCGCTGGTGATTTCGATCGAAAGCAGAGGCGTTTTGCCTCGCAGTATCTTGCCCCATCCGGAAACAAAATCTCCACCACGCATGTAGCGAGTGACGCTTGAGATCACAAAATGGTTAACGGTAACCGTTAGGCCGAATGGCGCCCGCTAGCCGCCGATCGCATACATGGGCCGCGGCGGTGCGACAAATTTCGCGCTGTTGATTTCGTGCCCGATCCATTTCTGCCGCACGGTTTCGCGAACCGTGGCTGCGATCTCTTCGTCGGATGCGCCACCGCGCAACAGATCGCGGAGGTCGGTCTCCTCGATCGCGAACAGGCAATAGCGCAGCTTGCCGTCGCTGGTGAGGCGAATGCGATTGCAGTTCAGGCAGAACGGCCGCGTGACTGAAGCGATGAAGCCCACCTTGCCGCCGCCATCGGCGTAAGCATACTCGGTGGCGGGTGCGCGCGGATCGCGATCCGGAATCTCGATCAGGGGCGAAATCTCGCGCGACAGGCTTTCGACAATCTCATCCGCCGACAGCACGTTCTCGCGAGCCCACAGCCCTTGCGCATCCAGAGGCATGAATTCGATATAGCGGATCTCAATCCCGCGCTCGCGCCCGTAGCGGGCGAGCGGGACGATGTCGGGTTCCACCAGGTTCTTTATGGCGACGGCATTGATTTTGATGGGACCGAATCCCACGCGTTGCGCGGTCTCGATGCCTTCCAGCACCCGCGCTAGGTCGTCGCGCCGGGTGATCTTGAGGAAGCGGTCGCGGTCAAGTGTGTCCAAATGGACATTCAATCGCCGCAAGCCGGCGTCATAGAGCGCCTGCGCGTCGCGGGCCAGCAGCACGCCATTGGTGGTGAGGGCCAGGTCGCGCACGCCGGGAATCGAGCACAGCTTCGATACCAGGACCGGAAGGTCCTTGCGCACCAGTGGCTCGCCGCCGGTGATGCGGAGTTTGTTGACGCCGAGGGAAACCGCGATATGTACGAAGCGTTCGATTTCCTCGAAGGAAAGAATCTCCTGGCGCGGTGCATACTTCACGCCTTCTTCGGGCATGCAATAAAAGCAGCGTACGTTGCACCGGTCAGTGACGCTGATCCGCAGACTATCATGAGTCCGGCCGTGGGTATCGATGAGAGGAGCGCTAGTCATTCAAAGGGCTACCAAAAGGAACGCGTAACCGCGCGTGGGATCGTCGCGTCACAACGCTTCCCGCGTCCTTAACTATTCTCGCAGCTTATTCCGGCGAGTGCCAAAGTGCCGCAGGTGAATCAGACGTTACAAGCCTGAAATTAATTGTGATGCCCTAGATACGGGGTAGCGCTTGCTCTGATAAGCTGCATAAAAGGAATTTTTCTATGTTTCGCCGTTTCTTTGCCGTTCTTCCGTTCGTCGTCGCGGGAACATGGCCGGTAGCTTACAGCCAATCACTCACCTGTACGCCATCAACGAGTCCTCAGGTCGTGCATCAGGAAGGCATCACGGAACTAACGCACGATATCGCCTTCAACTGCTCGGGAGGAGCCCCATCACAAGTTTTGACCGAGGACTTATACTTCTTCTCCAACGTCAATATCACAAACCGCCTGGCGTCGGCGTACTCGAATGTATTGACCGGCATTACCCTGACTGCCGACAACGGCATGGGGCCTGTGGCTGTTACCGCGCCGGCCACGCTGACGGGTACGGCCACAATGACATTCAATGGCGCGAGCTTCACGCTGTCGGCGACGGGATCTGTCACGCTGCAATTGAGCGGTTTGCGGGGCGCCGCCAATCAAGTCCCGAGCGGCGGGACGATGCAGGTAACAGTGGGGACCAACGGCAGCACTCAATTTTTGCTTACTTCGACCCAGCTTTTAGTGGGCCAGCCCGAAGCGGGTCTGTATGTCGGATATTCCGGCAAGCTGATTTGCGCGCAAACGGGATCTCCGGCGCCGAAGAATACCGCGAGCTTCGCCAGCTTTCTGGCCGGCGGATCGGCTCTCGCGTCGACGCGCCTCACGGAAGGTTATGCTGATTCGTTCGGCTCGAAGTCAGACCCGCAGAATCTCGATGCGGACAGCGGCACACGGATTGTGATCCAGTACTCCGGGTTTCCGGCCGGCGCGCAATTGTACGTTCCCACCGTGGTGGCGGGTTCGGATGCTACGCAACCCACGGCGGGAGGTGATCTCGGTGTAGCGGCTTCGGGAGGTCAATACACACCGGGCGCCGTTTCGTCTCTGTTGTTGTCCCTGGTGCCGTACACGGATGCCAACGGCGCAGGCGGAACTCCAGCGTACACGCCCGGCGCTCCCGGTTCGGGTACGGTGTCTTTCGATGGCATGAGCCAGGTGACGCTTACCAACGGGTCCGGCATAGCGGTGTACGAAGTGGTGGACGCCAACGACTCGGTGCAGGAAAGCGCGCAATTCCCGACGTTCCTGGTGCTCGCCCCGGATTACAACAATCCACCTGCGATTACGACCTCCGAAAACGCAACGCTGGGTCCGATCTCGACAGTGGAGACCGCGACCGCCACCGATCCGATTCCGCGCTTCCAGCAGACTACGCCGTCGCCGGATTGCACCATCCTCGGCGATTGCAACGCTCCGTACTTCCCGGCGCTCTCGGTTCCGGAAAATTCGCTGAATTACACCACGCCGGCGGGCGGCGTCACCACGACGCAATACGTGCAGGTGAATAACACCGGCGGCGGAATTTTGGAGTGGACCGCCTCGGTGACGTACTCGAACGGCAGCGGGTGGCTGGTGCTGTCGCCAACGTCGGGCGAGAACAGCGGAACCGTCCGGGTGGATGCCGTGCCGGGAACGTTGATGCCGGGCACATATAAGGCAACCCTCGTCATCAACGCCGGCCCAACCGGGACGGTTAGTCTGCCGGTGACGTTCGTCATTACAGCGGCAACAGCGATTCCCACGCCTGCGATCCAGAGTGCGGTGAACGCCGCCACGTTTGCGTCAGGGCCGCTGGCTCCCGGATCGCTCGCGACGCTGATGGGGTCGCTTTTCTCCGGCCAAAACCTATCGGTGACCTTCAATGGCATCGCCGCCCAGGTGCTGTTCAACAACGCCACGCAAATTAACCTACTGGTTCCCTCCAGCTTGGCCGGCCAATCCTCGGCACAGGTGGTGGTTACGGCAGACGGCGTGGCCAGTGCGCCTTTTACAGTGAACTTGGCGGCTTTCGCCCCCGGGATTTTCAATCCCGGCATTCTGAATCAGGACAACACCGTGAATAACGCGAAACAACCCGCGGCTCCGGGGAGCGTGATCCAAATTTTCGCCACGGGACTCTCGGGAAGCGGTGTGATTACGGCCAAGATCGGTTCCCAGGTTGTCGCGCAACCGTATTACGCGGGCGCGGCGCCCGGGATTGCCGGCTTGCAGCAGGTGGATCTCATTCTGCCAACCGGCCTGAGCGGCGCGAGCGTGAACGTTGAGGTTTGTGGCGGGGCAACGGCTGCGCAAGCGGTGTGCAGCCCACCTGCTTCCGTCGCGATTTCCACGCCGTGATTGCTTGCGAACCTGATTGCTGGCGAAGATGAATCGCTCGTAACGTTATCGATTTTTCACCTTGAAACGAAGCGCCGCGCCGTTCCCTCCAACCAGATGAGGAGATAACGATCGCGATGAAATCGGCAGTTCTCTGTGCGGTGCTTCTGAGCTCTGTGGCGCTGGCGGCATGCGGCGGCGGATATGTCAGCTATGCGGTGGCGCCGCCTCCAGCTCCGTATGTCGCGGGTCCGGTGGGTTATGCGCCCGCGCCTGGATACGTATGGGTCGCCGGCTTCTGGAACTTGAGCGGCGGCCGCTGGATGTGGGTGAACGGGCGCTGGGCCGTGCCTCCGCGCCCGCACGCGGTATGGGTAGCGGATCGCTGGGAACGTCACGGCAACAACTGGCGGTACCGCCACGGCTACTGGCGCTAGTCGTGGCCAAGCAAGGCGAGCGCGGGGCGCACAAAAAGCGCTATTGATTCATGAAAAGCGCTATTTATTGAAGTACAATGTGACGTCCACAATGCGCCGGGCCGCGCTAATATTTGTCTCGGCGCGCGTGGATTTCAGGTTATCGAACACGCCATCCTGCTTCACGCGCATCAGAAAATAGTCCGGATATTCGGGGTTGAATGGCCGGCCCGGCGCGATGCCCCACATCTTGCGGATCGCCGGCTCGCTTTCAAGGTCCAAGCCCACGATATTCAGCTTGCCCAACGTGTAGAGAGGTCCCGGCGCGATCTGAAATTCGATCGCGACCGTGCGATCGGCATCGTTTACGCCGCGCGACATCGTGGACCTCGCATCGAGATAGCCTTTCCGGCGCAAGTCCGCGCGAATCCGCTCCTGCGCGGCTCGCACGTCGTCGAAATTTGCGGTCTGGTCCGTTTTCAGCTTGGAGAGATTTCTCCAATCCGAGCGCGAGTAATCGAACCCGGTGAAACTGACGTGTTCCAATTTGTAAGGAGGGCCGGGGGAAACCTGCACGGTCACGGTAACGCCGTCAACGTCCTTGGCCGGCGCGGTCGCGATCTTCGGAAACGCCACCCGCACCAGCCCGCGCGCTTCATACATCGGGCGAATGGTGTTATCGAGCAACTGGCGCATGCGCGCCTCGGTATAGGGAACGCCGATCGCCACGCCATATATCGCCGTCTGCAACGCTCCGGCGGTAATATCGCCCGTATTCGTAAATACTACATGCGCGATGGCTGGGTAACCCTTGGCGGGGCGGAACAATAACGCCAAATCCTCGCCCGCGTCGGAGCTGAGCTGGCCGGCGACAGGCTCACGATAGTTTTGCTTCGCGAGATATTCCGAGATCCAGGCGACGTAACGGTCCACCACCTGCTTGGTGGCGGGGATTTTCTGTCCGAACAACGGATCCTTCTGCATCAGCCAGGCCCGCAGTTGCGCGTCGCTGGCAGGCAGATCGGTGAATCGTACCGGATAAACCTGCTCCACCTCGCGTACTTCGAACACGACGTCGTAACCCTCGGCATCGGTCGAAGGTGCGTAGCGATAGCTGACGCTGTCGAACGCACCGGTTTTGTCCAGCTTGTCCCGCGCGGCTTCGAACTCGGCCTTCCCCGCCTTTGCGCCTTGGCGTAGCCCTGCCACAGCCCAAATCTGCGCGGGCGTGTAGTTGTGATTGCCTTCCACGGCCAAGCTTTCGACGGGATAAGCGGTTGGCGCGGGCGGGACCGCGGAAGCCGGCTCGCGGGTGTGCGTCTGCGCGAACGCAGCGCCCGCTAGCACCAGCGTAAAGGCAAGCGCGCCGATCTTCATTCCAAAACCAGTGTTATTCCAAAACCACAGCCACAAACATCAACCGGCCGGAACGTTCGATCTGCATCGCCACTTCGTCGCCCGTTTTGAACTCGTCGATTTTTTTACGCAGCGCTTCTACCGTCGCCACGGGCGCTTTGTTCACCGAATAAATGACGTCTCCCGGTTGCAGCCCGGTTCCACTGGTGAAATCGGCTGGGCTGGAACCTGCCGCCACCACGACGCCGTAGTTGTGCCGCAGCCCCGGCAGCAGCGTGCCCAGATTCTGATCGATGCCGATGGCCAGGATTCCGAGCTTCGGCACCAGGTTATCCTTGGGATTCACCATATCGGCGAAGCGCTGCGGATCGTCGATGCTGTCGATCACCGGCACGTCGATGCTCAGATCATCAGCGCCGCGCAAAACCTCCAGGGTAACCTTCTCCTTCATTGGCGAGCGATAGATGTAAGACTCGAGCTGCCGCGCATTGCGCATGGTCCTGCCATTCACCGCGGCCACGATGTCGCCGGCCTTGATTCCGGCCTGATCCGCGGGACCCTCCGGTGCGACGTCGCCCACCAGCACGCCCCAATCCCGGGGCAACTCCAGACCTTCGGCCAACGCGGGCGTGATGGTTTGCACATAAATCCCGATCCTGCCGCGATGCACGTGCCCCTCTTTGCGAAGCTGCGTGTACACGGTGCGCACCATATTGCTCGGAATCGCGAACCCCAGACCCTCGCTGCCGCCCGATTGGGAAAGAATAAACGTATTGATGCCCACCACGCGACCTTCGGCGTCGACCAGCGGTCCCCCGCTATTGCCGGGATTAATGGGAGCATCGGTCTGGATGTAGGCGAGAAAATCGTCCGGATGAAGCTCGCGCGCGGTCGAACTCACGACGCCCATGCTCACCGATCCTTCCAGTCCCCGCGGATTTCCAAACGCCATCACCAATTCGCCCTGCCGCACCGCGTCCGAGTTGCCGAATTGCAGAGAGGGAAGTCCCGCACGGTCGACCTTAAGGACCGCCACGTCCATGTCCCGGTCCATCCCCACCAGCTTGGCTTCGAGCAGCTTGACCTCGGGTTCAAAAACGGGCGCGCGGCCCGCCCGCTGACGCTCCATGGTCAGCCGCACCTGGATACGGCGCGCCCCTTCTACTACGTGCGCATTGGTGACGATGTAGCCGTCGCTCGAAAGAACAATTCCGGAGCCGGTACTTTGCTGCGTCGATAGCAGCGCGGCGGTGTTATTGGCGCTGGATTCGTCCGCCGTCACGTAACCGGTGGAAAATATCTGGACCACCGCCGGACGAATGCGGTTTACCAGCCCTTCCAGCGAAACACTGAGCTCGCCCAGGGAAAGCGTGGTTGGTTTGACTTCTTGAGACGGCGCGGCAGGCGGTGCGGATTTCGGATCCTGAGCCGCGGAGAATCCGGCGAGCGCGGCGAGCAGGATCAAAAGCGAAGACAGCCAGAACGCTTTTCTCACGCTTTTATTCTCCCGCATGCAACAGACCAAAAATTCCGGCCGGTCCGGCCTGTAACCGCTACTGCTGCCGGGCGCGCAGGTTTTCCACCGCCCGCAGTCCCGCCTGCGAAACCTCGCTGTCGGGATCCTGCGACAGCGCCTGAAGCGGGGCCACCGCGTCTTCGGCGCCGGTGGTGGCCAGCACCTGCGCTAATCCGGTTTTCTCGTCCTTGGTGGCGCCCGGCTCTTTCAGCGCCGGGTACAGCGCCGCGCGCACCTCGCGATCCCGCGCCAGTTCGGTCAAGTAGGGAATCGCGACACCGCGGTAGGCGGTGGAGTTCAGATTGTTCACCAGATACCGCAGCGGATCGTAATCGCCCATGCCGCGCTTACCGAGATTCACCAGGGCGAACGCAGCGGACAACCGCGGCTCGGTTTTGGTTTCGTTATCGAACGCGCGCTGAAGCGCCGGAAGATCGGCGGGATTCTTCAGTCGCGCCAGTCCCTCCGCCGCCGCCTCGCGCAGCCCTTCGTCTTTGTGATCCAAATAGGTGATATAGACGCCGTGCAACTGAGGATCGGGCATCTCGGCCAGCGCGGTCAGGGCCGCGCGCTTCACTTGCATTTTGCGCGAGCGGTCCAGGATGTCCCGCAGCTCGTTGATCGCGTCGTGGTTCAACAACAGACCGGTGGCTTCAATCGCCGTGGTTTGCACTTTCGTGTTGGGATCATGCAGCAGGAAGGCGATTGCCGGCCCGGCGCTGGGATCGCGAATCTTTTCGATGGCCACCAGCGCTTCATAGATCAGGTCCGTATCTTTGGAGCGCACCGCCTGCTCCAGGTCGGGCAGGGCCTGGCGGCCGCGCAGAATGCCCACCGCGCGCGCCGCGTTCGCTCGAGCATCCAGACTGGACCCGCCGCTCGCCAGCTGCCCCAAAGCCGCGATCACTTCCGGCCGCGGCTGAATATAGGCGTCGATCACCAGGCCGTTGGTATCGGTCAGCTTGGCTTTAATGGATGAGCCCACGCGCCGGATCGACGCGGTGAGCCCCGTCTTGACGTACCCCGGCACGTAGAAATTCACCAGACCGTCGGTGGCGCGAATCTGAATTTCGGGATCGTTATCGCGAGTGGCTTTAACGAGCGGATCCAGGCTGCTCTGCGTGCCGATATCGACGATCGCCTTCACCGCCTCCAGCCGCACCGAGACATCCGGATCGGAAAGATACGGGGCGATGCGCGGAATCATTTCCGAGCCGCCGGTTTTCGCCAGCTCTTTTACGGCTTTGACGCGGGTCTTGGTATCGTCGGGTGGAGGAGCTTGCCCCGCTGCAGGAGCGGCGGGTTGTTGAGCGAACATCAAACCCGCCAGGAGTGCCTGGCTTGCCAATAGCCAAAAGCGGCCGCTCGACTTCATACCCTCACTTTACCGAACAAATTCGACGGTCACCTTCTTGCTAATCAGCCCCGCCTCATACCCCAGGTCGAGCAGCTTTTGCGCCGCTTTCGGCACCAGTTCTCCGCAATCGACCGTGTAGTGGTTCACGTACATCCCCACAAACTTCTCGGCCAGGCGCGGCTCCAGATCACGCGCGAATTGCAGCGCGTAGTTGAGCGACTCCTCGCCATGATCGAGCGCATACTGGATACTCTCCCGCATCATGCGGCAGCACTCGCCTTTCAAATCGGCGGGCAGCGACCGCAGCAGCGCGTTTCCGCCCAGTGGCAACGGCAGGTCGTACTCCATCTTCCACCAGCGGCCCAAATCCACCACGCTATGGAAGCCGCTTTTTCCGTACGTCAACTGGCCCTCGTGAATGATCAGGCCCGCGTCCACGCTATGCTCGGCGACCGCGTCCAGAATCTTGTCGAACGGCACCACCACCTCTTGGAAATCCGGCTCGAAGAGCTTCAGCGTAAGATATGCGCTGGTCATTTTCCCGGGAATAGCGATTTTCTTTCCCTTAATTTCGTCGGGCGACAGGGGCTTCAGACTGGCCAGGATTGGCCCGTAGCCGTCGCCGATGCTGGAGCCGCTGGCCATCAGGACGTACTTGTCGGCGATATAGGGATAGGCGTGATAGGAGATCGCCGTCAGTTCGTAAGCGCCCTCCAGCGCCTTACGATTCAAGGTTTCGATGTCTTCGAGAACGTGCCGGAAAGAGACCAGCCGCGAACGAACTTTTTTGGTCGCCAGACCATAAAACATGTAGGCGTCGTCGGAATCGGGGCTATGTGCACAGACGATTTCCGTTACGGTGGTGGGTGCCATAGGAGAGCAGACCACCACTATAGCAGACGCGCTAAGCGTTTCCTGCGCGATGCGCGAGTTATCGGCCGCGCAGCGAAACCAGCTCGGGCCGCAGCGCTTCGAGCGCTTGCTCCAGGCGGGAGAGCCCATCTTGCACGCCCGTCAGATCGCCGCTGCGTCCCTGTTTCTCGAGTGCGAACGCGGCCTCGAACGCGCGATTGGCGCCGAAAGTGGACACCGATCCTTTCAAACTATGAGCGTGGTGCTCTAAAGCCGACGCATCGCGGCTCGCGACGGCGTTCTTGATTTTTTCGAACGTGGAGGGGTAGTCGTCGAGAAATAGCTCCACGACTTCTTTGAGCAAGTCGGCGTCGCCGCCCACGCGGCTGAGCGCGAGCGATTCGTCCAGTTGCTGGAGTTGCATCTCCACGGAAGATTCCTCGGGACTCACATCGGCATTCATGGGTTTCCCTCCCGGCACTACAGATTCGATGATCTTCATGAGCTCCGGCACATTCACCGGTTTACTGATATAAGCGTCCATTCCGGATTCCAGACATCGCAGGCGGTCGGCCTCGGCGGCTTGCGCCGTCATGGCGACAATGGGCACGCGGCGGCCCGAGCCGCGTTCCTGCTCGCGGATGCGCGCGGTGGCCTCCAGACCGTCCATGTCGGGCATCTGCACGTCCATCAGGATCAGGTCGAACGAAGTGGGCTCGCGCTTGCGATGTTCCAGGGCTTGGAGCGCCTCCTCACCCGAGCCGGCGATGGTGACCGCATGGCCCTCGCGCTCGAGCAGCCGCGTGGCCAGCCGCTGATTCACGCTGTTATCCTCGGCCACCAGAATGTGGAGTTTCCGCCTGGCGCGTTCCCCATTCGGCGATGGCACTACCGAAGGGGATGGAGTCAGATCCACGGGCACCGTAAAGTAAAAAGTGCTGCCCTTCCCCATTTCGCTTTCCACCCAGATGCTCCCGCCCATCAGTTCCACCAGACCGGCGGAGATCGACAGGCCTAAACCCGTTCCCCCGTACTTGCGCGTCGTGGAGCCATCGGCCTGCGTGAAGGGCTCAAAGATCAGACGATGCTTTTCGGGAGGAACGCCGATGCCGGTGTCCACCACACTGAAAGAAAGCATCGCTTTCCCTCCTTCCGCCGGTTTGGAGCGCACATGCACCGAGACCTTGCCTTGGTTGGTGAACTTGACCGCATTGGCGACTAGATTGCGCAGTACCTGGCCGATTCTCAGCGGATCGCCCGTCACGCGCTCGGGCACTTGATGTTCGATCACGGATTCGAAAGCCAGGCCGCCTACCGAAGCCCGTAGCGCGAGCGGCCGCAGCACCTCCCGCACCACGGCCCGCAGCGGAAACTCAACACAATCCAGTCCCAGCTTGCCGGCTTCATATTTGGAGAAATCCAGAACGTCATTCACCAGGCTCAGCAGCGCCTCCGCCGAGGACTTCACCAGTTCCAGATACTCCCGCTGATCGCTCTCCAGATTCGTCTCCAGCGCCAGACCCGTCATCCCCAGGATGCCGTTCAACGGCGTACGGACCTCGTGGGTCATGTTGGCGAGAAAATCGCTTTTGGCGGCGCTCAGCGCTTCGGCCCGGTCGGCCATTTCCCGCGCCAGCCGGCCGGTTTCTTCCAGAGTGCGGTTGGCCTCCATCAACTCGCGATTGGCTGCTTCGGCGTCTTCTTTCGCGCGCGCCAGCTCCTCGGCGTTGCGCTTACGCCCGGTCACGTCGCGCAGGATGCACAACATCTGCGGGCTCTGGCCGGGAATATCCACGCGCACCAGCGAATGCTCGAAGAAGCCGGAGGGGCCGCCGGCGAAATGCAGCTCGCGCTCGAACATCCGCTCGCCGTTTCCGCTCTCATACGAGAGGCGATGGCATTGGCGAATTTCTTCGCGCTGTTCGGGTTGAAACAAGTCCGTAACTGGCAGCCCCTCGATCGACTTCGCGTCCCTGCCCAACATGGCGGCGAACGCCGCGTTGATTTTCAGAATCGTGCCGTTCCCGTCGGTCAGAAACATCGGCTCGCAGGAGGCCTCCCACAGGGTGCGAAACCGGATCTCCGACTTCAGCAATTCCTGGTCCACCCGATGGCGGTCCGTAATGTCGATGCCCGTGGTGATGTAATACTGGACGGCGCCCCCTTCGTTCAGCATGGGAACGTTGGCGAACGAAATCCGGCGCGCCTCGCCGGACTTGGTGATCCATTCATTTTCGAAGGCCGACGCGGCACGCGCCGAGACGCCATATTCCAGGCGTTTCCGGCTAGTCTCCCGGCTCTCGGCTCGAACCAGGACGTCGAAAAACAGCTTGCCGTCCAGCTCCTGGCGACGGTAACCCATCAGCTCTTCAAACGCGCGGTTGCAGAACACGATGCGGCCGGCGGTATCGAACACCACCACCAGCGCGCCACAGGTCTGCAGAACGGCCGTGATGAAGTCTCTTTCGTTGACGAAGTCCGTGCTCACCCGAAATGTCCTGATAGGTATATCGGCATCTTAGGGTCAATTCTTGTTGGTACTCATTGGGCGAAGGTTCTCTGAAATCCTCTTGGACCTAAGGCTTTCCCCGCATTGTTCCCTTAGGCCGAAACCGCTAGCCTGAGATTATGAAGTGGTGCATTGTGAAGCGCTGCGTCTTTCTTACGCTCGCCTGCTCGCTCGCTTTAGCGGCTCAACAATCGAACACCGCGCAAAGCACCGCGGTCGATATCAATGGCAATGCCGTTCCCTACGGCCCGGCCATTTCGCAAACTGAAACCCCGCATGGATCTCAGACGCTGGTGACCACTCAGTCCGTCAACGGACGCACGGTACCGATGGAACAGGTGGAAACACACATCCTGCAGCAGAGCGCCTCCGAAAAAGTCACCGAACGCCTCGTCCGCCGCTACGATCCGCAAGGCAATCCGTTGCCGCCCGCCCGCCAGGTGATCGAAGAGCACATTAAGCCCGACGGTAGCTCCACCACCGAGAGCACCACCTACTCGACGGACATCAACGGCAACACCACGGTCACGGAGAAGTCAGTCACCGAGACGCAGAAGTCAAGCGCGGGGGAAACCGCCGAAACCACGGTCCAGCGCCCCACCCTGAACGGCCTGGAAACGGTGGAAAAGCAGAGCATGGTGTTGAGCACGCAGCCCAACGGATACCAGTCGGAAACCACTACCTACCGGCGCGACGGCAATGGCGGATTCTTTACGGCCCTGCGCCAGACCACCCAGCACACCGTCCAGGGGGCCGAGGCGACCGACAACACCGCCGAGTACGAACGGAATGCCGAAGGCGATCTCCAGCTTCACGGCCAAACGGTAAGCCACATCGTCACGCAGCCTGATGGGTTGAAGAATACGGTGGTCGATATCTATTCGCGCGATGTTCCGGGCGTGGTGACGGGAAGCGAATCGGGAATGAAGCTACAAGAACGGCAGACCATCGAGAACACGCCGGGACCGGGCGCTAGCGTGGTGCAAACGTTCGCCGTCCAAAGGCCCACGATTTCCGATCCTGGAACCCTGGGGCCGCCGCGCCAGATCTCCGAGACCGTCTGCAAGGGCGACTGCAAGCCGCCGAAAGACAAGTAGCGAGCCGCGCGCGCCAGCGAGCGGTCTTTACCCGTGCCCTAGCTTCATCAACCAGCCTAAGCCGATCAGCGCAACGATAAAGTACGCAAAGCACCGCAGGCCGTAGCGCAGCCGCTCGGAATCCGTGCGCTTCGTGATCACGCCCAGGACTACCGAGGAGAACAGCGCAAACACGATCGCGGCCTCAAAATGGTCCATATTCATTTTCGGCATGGGTTTTCTGGATTATTCCTTCTCGCCCGTCGCGATTTCATAGGCGTCCACCATGGCGAGCACATTCAGCAGCCCCGCGGCGACCAGGAACTTGGTTCCATAATCGTGGACGTGACCGGCCATATCGGGCTGGTTATAACCGAGCCAGACCGACAGCAAATAAAAGAGTCCGGAAGCCAGGTCCCCCACAAATCCGCCCACATAGATAATGGTTGTGAGCACATCGCCGGTCTGCGGCTGGAACATGGCGCCGCGCATCATCAGCCCGAGCAGGAACATGATGGCTACCGAAGCGAACAGCAGCGCCGCACGGCCCCGCCGCTTCAGCAGAAAATGACCGGCTCCAGGCACCAGCCAGGCGAGAAAAACAATGCCGTACCATCCCCGCGCCTGCGGAGCCGCCGGCTGCGCTTTCACATTTGTCGCCATTACTTTTAGTCTACTCGATCCTCATTCTTCCCCTGGGCCATCTTGTCCCTGGAAACGGGACAACTTGGCCGAAACAAATTCGGCTGGAAATGCAATTGGTTCATTTTTCGGCACTTACGTTCTGGGTCCCCAAATGCATCTTGCAGCGCCGTCATGGCCACGCATTCATTAAACTTCTCGAAACGGGCCGCGCGCGCCGCGTTGCTGGCGTTCTTTTTCCTGCTCGCCGGCCGCGCGTTCGCGGACAATTCGAAAATCTCGCCCGACTTGCAGCCGCTGCTGGCGAATCCGTCAAACCAAATTAACGTGATTGTGCAATACAGCAGCCAGCCGCAGCAATCGAGCGGCGGCCTTCTGGGCGGCCTCCTCGGTGCCGTAATCAATCTCGTGGATGGCGTGCTGAACACGGTATTTTCTCTGATTCCCGCTGTGTCGGCGACCATGCATCCGTCCGATATATTAGCGGTGTCGAACCAGGCGAACGTCACTTACATCTCGCTCGACCGGTCGCTCGGCGCTTCGCTCGATTATTCGGCCGGCGCGGTGGGCGCGCCGCTTGCCTGGAGTACTGGCCTGGACGGCTCCGGAATCGGCGTGGCGGTAATCGACAGCGGGATCTACAATCATCCGGACTTGAACGCGGCGAACTCGACACGGAGCCGCGTGGTTTACCGGCAGAGTTTCATCGGGGGAGTGCTCGCGGACGATTTCGGACACGGCACGCACGTGGCCGGGATCGTCGCGGGCAACGGGAGTTCGTCGGACGGCCCGGGCGCGTTCCGCACGTTCAAGGGCATTGCGCCCAACGCCAATCTTGTCGACCTGCGCGTGCTGGACGAGAACGGAATGAGCAACGACAGCGTGGTGATCGCGGCCATCCAAGAAGCCGTTCAGCTCAAGAACCAGTACAACATTCGCGTGATCAATCTTTCGCTGGGGCGGCCGATTTACGAGGGCTGCTCGCTCGATCCGCTCTGCCAGGCCGTCGAAGCCGCTTGGAAGGCCGGGATCGTCGTGGTAGTGGCCGCCGGCAACGAAGGCCGCTACGGATACGGCACCATTCTTTCGCCCGGCTCGGCCCCGCACGCCATCACCGTCGGCGCAATGAAGACCGAAAACACCATGCCGACCAGCGATGACCGTATCGCCAGCTACAGCTCGCGCGGCCCGACCGCGTTCGACATGATTTCCAAGCCCGACGTTGTGGCGCCCGGCAACCTGGTGGATTCCCTGCTCGCTCCGGGATCCACCTTGGTCAACGAGTACCCCGGGAACATCCTTCCGGCCTCCGGCTACACCACCGCGCCGGTTTCGGGCACGCCGCTCTATTTCAATCTGAGCGGTACCAGCATGGCGACACCCGTGGTTTCGGGCGCCGTCGCGCTGATGCTCCAGAAAGAGCCCAGCCTGACGCCGGATCTGGTCAAGGCGCGCCTGATGAAGACCGCGTCGAAGACTTTCCCCGTGATGAGCACGGCCACCGATCCAACGACCGGCGAGACCTACACGGATTATTACGACATGTTCACCGTGGGCGCCGGCTATATCGACGTAGCCTCCGCGCTTTCCGACTACGATCCGTTGTCCAGCTCCGCGCAATCGCCGCAAGTGGTCTACAATTCGCTGCTCGCCGCCGCCTTCCTGGTGCCCAATCTCAGCGAAGCCTGGTTTACTTCGTCAACCTGGCTCGCCCCCGTGGTTTGGGGCCCGTCGATTCTCGTTCCGGCAGGCGGTTCAACGGAAATCTGGAACGGCAGCGGTTCCTGGGGCCAAGGCATGGCCTGGGGCACGGGTATGGCCTGGGGCACCAGTGGCAGTTGGGGCACCGGCATGGCCTGGGGCACCGGGATGGCCTGGGGCACCGACACGCAAGGAGAGCCGTAAGGAGCTCAATGCCGGCCAGACGATCCCAGCTCATCCGCCACTTGCTGACCCAGGGTTGGCTCGCTGGGCACATCGCCTTCGGTCTGGCCGTGCTGGTATGGGCGGCGACGAATTGGCGCTCGGGGGACGCGCTGCGCCTGGTATCGTTCGCTCTGGCCGCGGTCTTCGGATCCACGCTGAAGCTGCGGCTGCCGGGCGTTCGCGGCACCATCTCCGGCAGCGCTCTATTCATCCTGATCGGCATCGCCAACCTGAGCCTTCCGGAGTCGCTCGCCGTGGCGGCGCTGGCCATGTTGGTGCAATCCACCTGGCGCACTTCGGCCCGCCCCAAGCTCATACAGACCGCGTTCAGCATCGCCGTGTTCGTCACGTCGGTGTTCATCGCGGCGCGCGTTTTCGAGTATTCGCACCGCCATTTCTTGGAGCCGGTCAGCTTCGCCATCCTGGCGGTCACGTTTTACTGCGCCAACACGTTCCCCATCTCCACCATCATCGGACTCACCGCCAGGCAGTCCATTCTCAAGGTCTGGACCGGACAGCGCTGGCTGGTGCCATACTACGTTGCCGGCGCTTCCATGGCGTGGGTGGTCGGAACCCTGCCGCCGGGCGTGCAGTGGGAGTTCCCCGTGATTTGCCTGCCGCTGGTGTACCTGATGCACCGCTCCAACGGGACGCAGGTGCGCCAGATGGAGCGGGAGCGCGCCCACATGCAGGCCATGAACGGGCTGCATCTGCGCACCATTGAGGCGCTGGCGCTGGCTATCGACGCCAAGGATCACACCACGCACGATCACCTGCAGCGCGTGCAACTTTATGCCGTCGAGATCGGCAAGGACCTGGGTCTGTCGGACATGGAACTGGAGGCCCTGACGGCCGCGGCCGTGCTGCACGATATCGGCAAACTGGCGGTGCCCGAATCCATCATTTCGAAGCCCGGCAAGCTGACGCGCTCGGAGTTCGAGAAGATGAAGGTGCACCCGGTGGTGGGGGCCGAAATTCTGGAGCGCGTGGAATTTCCCTACCCGGTGGTTCCCATCGTCCGCTCGCATCATGAAAAATGGGATGGCAGCGGCTATCCGTACGGATTGCGCGGCGAAGAGATTCCCATCGGAGCGCGCATTCTTTCCGCCGTGGACTGCCTGGACGCCCTGGCCTCGGATCGGCAGTATCGCCGCGCACTGCCGCTCGACGAGGCTATGGCGCGGGTGGTTTCTGAAGCGGGCACGGCGTTCGATCCCAAGGTGGTCAGAGCTTTGCAGGCTCGTTACCGCGAGTTGGAGGAGCGCGCGCGCGCCGTCCGACCGCCCGCCCAGCCGCCGCTTTCCGTCGACATTAAAATCACCCGCGGGAGCGCGCCCGCGGCCGGATTCGAAGCCGAAGCGGAGCCGTCTCCGGCGCCAAAACGCGCCCCTGCGTCTCCCGTCCGCCGCCGCGCGAGCGCATCCTCGGGCCTCACGATACCCGAAGCGGGCCTGTGCGCGTTGCAGTGGGAGGAAGCGCTGCTGATCGCCACGCTCCGCGTCCAGCGCGCGATCCCCTATGACGCGATTGCGCTCTGCGCCTGCGAAGACGATTTCGTGCGCGTGAAGTTCACCTCGGGCGATGACCGCGCGGGCCTGGAATCGCTGGC
>JASHQT010000617.1 GCA_030039005.1 Bryobacteraceae bacterium | reverse complement strand
TTGACGTTCGCCGGATGCTCTTTCCGGCTCATGTAAATGGTGCGCTTGAACCCGAACTGGCCGTATTGGAGCGTGATGGTGTCTTTGTTCTGCGTGATCCGGTCGACCGGACCGTCGAAAGTCCAATCGAAAAGAATGCTGGTGGTCTGGCAGTGGAAGCGCGGGTTATCCTCGCGCTTGACCTCCTGAGCAGCTTTTTCTCCTTCGGCGGTGAGCTCCGTTCCGCCGTAAAGCCTGGGACCGGGACCGGGCCGCGCACGGAAGTTCACCGCCGGACGATCGCCCGGCTTGTAATCGCTCAGCTTATCGAGCGGAACCAAACCTCCGCCAGTGCCTTTCGCATTCACCATCACCAACTGCACGGGCGCCCAGTCGCCCGCCAAATTCGGCTCGCCCGAAGGGAGGCGCACCGGGCGATTGGTCTTCGGCGCCTCGATGGGCCCGCGAACCTCTTTGAGTCCGCCTGCCGGCGCCTTGATGTATTGGCCGTAGCGATCCATGCGCGTTCCGTCGGCCGCGATGAGGCTCTGCAAATAGCACGAGTCCGGATCGGTGCGGTTGGGCGAAGCTTCGACGGTCACCTGCTGGCCTACGGGAAAATTTTCCTTGGTCCAGCCGGATCGCCGCAGGACGTGCACCGAACGCATTTCGCAGCGGTGGTGGCTGACCTTGCCGTCCGGGCCGGTGACGTCGAAATAAATCCAGGAATGCGGATTAATCATGTCAACCGCCGTGAGCTTGCCTTTGTATTCGACGGTTTTGCTGAGGTCGTACTCGGCACCGCCGTGATGGGCGAGCACAAGCGAGGGTGCCGCAGCCAAAAGGAAAAACGCGATTGCAAGACGCATGAAATTCGCTCCCGGTGCGAACCAGTATATACGCGCGCCGGGCGGGGCGGGGAAAGGGGGCAGCTATGTTAGTTTGATGGAGACGCGCCGGCCGACGACGGCTGCCGCACGCTGCAAACTGGATAGGGTGATGTCGTCCTTCGCGCTGAGAAGGCGATCGACCTGCGTGCGGCTCGTCTTAAGCAGAGTAGCCATCTTGTTCTTGCTGATTTTTCTTTTCTTCATCGCCTGGGCGAGTTGCCAGGCGACGACCTCTTTAATGGCTTCCGTTTGGGCTTCCTCGAAGATATCTTCGTGTTTGAGGAAGCTATCGATTCTGGAACCCATATGTTTATTCCTCGTTCGATACAATCAGCCGACCGCACTACTACTCAGGAGCGCGAGGACCGCTCACTTACGCTCGCGGCTCCGCAGGGCGCGAGCGCCTGTGAACCTGTGTCGCTACTGTCACACTGTCAGCACTTCGACCGCCTGCTTCAGGGACGCGAGCGGATCGCGCGTAGGCGTGAACTCCTGGGCGATGTAGCCCTGAAAACTGAGATCCGCGATGGCCTTGGCCACGGCGTTCCAATTCACTTCCTGGGTGCCGTCGATCTCGTGCCGGCCGGGAACGCCCGCGCAGTGGAAATGCGCGATGTACTGGATGTTGTCGCGGATGGTGCGGATCAGGTCGCCTTCCATGATCTGCATGTGGTAGGCGTCGTAGAGCAACTTCACGCGCGGGGAATCCACGCCTTTCATCACGGCCACGCCGTAGGCCGTATGGTCGCCCTGGTAATCCTTATGATCCACTTTGCTGTTGAGCAGCTCGACGCACAGCGTGACGCCGTGATCCTCGGCGAATTTCTTGACGCGATTCAGGCCCGCGATGCAATTGTCGATGCCTTCGGCGTCGCTCATGCCGCGCCGCGCGCCGAACAGCGTGATCACATTGGGGACCTTGGCATCGGCCGCGCGCACGATGCTGGTTTTTGCCGCCTCCTCCAACTTGTCGTGATTCGCTTTGTTGTTCCAGCCGTAGTCGAACACGGAGCCGGGACCGGTCATGGTGGCTCCCTGCACCATCGCCGGCGTGATTCCGTACTTGCGGCAGACCGGCCAATCCTCCGGCGCCACCAGATCCATGCCGGTGACGCCGAGATCGGCCATCGCGTGGCACAGATCCTCGATCGGAATCTTGGCGTAGCACCAGCGGGCGACGGATTGCTTCAAACGTCCGGCGGAAGCGGTGGCCGAATGCAATGCCGCGGGAGCGAGCGCCGCGGCCGCGCTCGCTCTGATTAGATCGCGCCTGTTCATGATGCGAATGTTATCGAAGTGGCGCGGCGCCCGCAAGCGGCGGTAGTCCGCTAAATGTGTGTGGCCGAGGACTTCAGCGAAACGCGCCACCAGCGGCCAAAAGGCCGACGAGCAGACTCAGACATGACAGAACCAAAAACCAAATCGCAATGCGCCTTATGCCCTTGAGCGATCTATCCATGGATCTGAGGCATTCGATCTCTGACTTGAGGTAATAGTGGCAGGATGGCGCTGCGCAGCGTTTGGAATCCGGTTTGTTCTCCAGGCCGCACTTTGGGCATTTGGTGACGGCTTCTTCTATCATGGCCGCTTTTGTAGGAACTCCTTGAGATGTTTGGCAATTGCTTCGGCACTGCTCTGATAATTTGCTGCACCGATTTTCCTTACGCTGTAGGCCCAGACGATCTGGCCATCTTTGTCCATTAGCTGTACAGATACCGTTTGGGAACCATCGATTCCTATGCACAGAGCGTAGGCACATCGGGCCAACTTGCCGAGTCCACTCTTTTCTTCCTGTGTGGCGACCGCACCGCTTTTCAGGATTAATGTGGCCGTTTCTTTGTCGCTCACGATGGTGGCGGGAACGTGCTTTTTGAAGAAAGCAGCCGAGATGTAAGACTCGAAGCCGTTCTCGGGCTCGATGAAGATCTTTTGAAGAGGGACAGCGCTCTTGTGCGTGGCCGCTTGGACCGATAGGCTGATGCCGACGATCAGGGCAAGAGCATTGTAAGGCTTAATCTTCACCCGTTTCCTTTTGCAGGTTATAACCTGTATGGATACAGCCAGAATAGCCCGAAACTGCTGTAGGTGCAAGATGTTCAGAAGCGCATCGGGCAGAACATTCGAGCGCTACGGCTGAAGCGCGAATGGTCGCAAGATGTCTTTGCTGATCGATCCGGTTTGAATCGGGCACACGTTGGAGAGATTGAGCGCGGAGAATCCAACGTGACGATTCAGACGCTCAAAATCATTGCGGATACTCTGGGCGTCAAGATACGCGATCTGATCGGCAATCTGTAGATCTGATAAAATATCCCCAGAAATGGCGAAAGCCCGCTGGCAGGCGGGCCTTCTGAAGAACCTCTTGAGTGCAATCCCAGAGTAACGCTGGAGTGTGCTCAATGGCAAATGCAACTATTAACCCGACTAGTTTGGCGCTTTCCCTGGCGGAAGCTTGTCGTCAAGCAGGCGTCGCGCCCGTTTGGTCAGTTTCTCCGCAAGCTCTAGGGCCTGTGGAGGAGTCAACGCGAACTGCATCGCCTTGCTGTCTTTTTCTGTATCCGCTGGAGAGTCTAGATATTCAATCCGTAGAAGAACGGCGATTTCTGCCGCATGGGTAACTGCCCATCCGGTCACGGGCTTGAGTATCAAGTTCCCTACGTTATCGGTTTCAAATGGCGTCATTTTGTTTTCTCGTCGGAAGCGGACCAAAAACTTAATGCATCCGAGAATATCACGCTAATAATTCCCGCACGCTCCACACGTGGTCCGCAATTCCCGCAGCCATCGCTGGAGTCACCCGCAGACTTTTGTGGACGCGACAGAAGTTGTAAAACGCGAACCAGCAGGCAACGGCTGCCCAATGGTTCTCCCACTTCTTACTGAACGCATTGGTCAAGCGAGTGAACCGGCGAAGGCCCATCCGAACGCTGAGATTCTGGCGTTCCACAATCGATGTGCAGATACGCTCAGGGTCGGGCTGCCCGAAGACTGGGACAGTCTCCACGGAAGCGACCTCGGCAGGGCTGTATCGCGCTTCGCCTTCCTGCGATGCTCGATAGACCTTAATCAGCATCGCGTAGCCGGTCAGCCGATCATGCAAGGTCGTGGGGATCGAGGTGCGATACGGAGCAAATCCGTCAGTCGTGATCTGAAAGGGAGTGCGCGCTGTCGCGTGGCGGATGCCCTCAACAAAGGCGTCCGTGGTCTGTTGGTCGCGTTTGCCCATTGCGATGTTGACAACCAATTTGCTATGCCGCTCAATCGAAACGAATACGTAGCAGTCGCCAAGATTGGGATCGTCTCCAGGCCGGACACGCTTCTGTTTCTTCCCGCAATAGCTCCACAGCTCATCGCATTCCAAATCCCGAACCGGAACGTTTACGATTTTCCTGGCCATGATGCGCTCGCACTTCTCGCCAGCAAGAACGAGTAACTTCAGGATGGTCGTGTGATGAACTTCGGTTGCGCGCTCGACGCTCGAAACGCTGCTGCCTTCGAGCAAGAGCTTGAGAACCATCTCGGCCTTCTCGATAGGCAGATACATCCCGTCGAGCGGATTCTCGCGCGGCTCTAAGAACGTCTTGGAACACTGGCGGCATTTGAAGCGTTGGTTACCGTTGCGGTCTTTACCGTGGCGCTTGCATTCGGTGCGGCAGTTGTGGCACGTCACTGTGAATCTCCTTGAGATCCACAGCCAGAAGACCGATAATGGGTTTGCAGGTCATTGCGGCTTCGGCTGCGGTGATTACAGTCCGGGCCGGTGCTGAAACACCGACCTGGACTTTGTTCTTCATGGCCCTATTATAACAGCAACGCATGCTGTTTTTCAAGGCCAAAAACACTGCCAGAATGCACTATTGTGGCAGTTCGACGGTCAGGACCAGATCACCGATTTCGAGCCGGATGCTGGTCCTACGCCGTCGCCGAGTAACGATCAATCGCATTCTAATCTCCTTTCTCCCTTCAGTTTGTCCTTTGAGACCCGGAAGTGTCTGGAAGCACGCCAGGGAAGGAGTGGGAGAGTTTGGGATTAGTTGGGAGTGATTGGGAACTAGTAATAGAATCAATCCGTTGGGATGTCCAGTAGATTGATGTCGGCCACGACCTTCTTTTTGTTAAGGGCATTGATCAGCTTCTCAAGCGTCTCTGCTTTCACAGATTCGCCAGTGAGAATTTTCAAGATGGTCTTACGATCAGGGCCACCAAATCGAAACGGATCGTTGTGATCCCACGCGCGTTCGCGCAGCCGTTCGCTCAACCATGAAGCACGCCTTAAGAATGGCTTGCTTGCCATCAATTTCGGCTCCAGTTCCTCAACGATTGGTTGTCGCGGAGATGCCTTTGATTCGATAGCGACGCGCCAATGCTGAAGCCTTCCGTCAAGCGCCTTGCGTACCGCACTGTTTATTGCCTCATATTCCTGTTTCGTCAGTATGCCGAGACCTCTATGGCCGCACAGTCCAAGCGCGACCTGGCGCGTGTTGGATTCGATTAACTCTAGCCATTGATTGCTGGACTCGGCCATCGATGTGTAATGTTTGGCCTCAATATCGAAGACTTCAGTGGCGCACGCGCAAAGCAGCCGAATTACCTTTGGTACATTGAGCGCGTGTGGTGTCCAACATCGGGCGATGGATGCCTGGGCAAACTGTTCGATTTTCTCTATCTCTCGCAGCACTTCAAGCGGAAGTGGTGGCAGGTCCATCGGTCCTCTTGCCACCGACGCGATGAGGGGCTACGATGGGGTGTCTGAAGTCCAATCGAAAGCCCCTGGCATTCGTGCCGGGGTTTTCTTTTTAAGGGACCATTCTACTCGGATACTACGGCTCGTCGTGCAAGGTGTGCAGTGTCTCGTTATCAAAAGCAGCGGCCATCCAAGTGATGCTGGCCGCCTTCACTGCCTGTTTTAGGCGTTTCACTTCTGGACCGCTGATGCCTGCCTTACCGCCCTTAAGTTGTATGAGCCGGATTTCGAGAGCGTCAGCGTTCTGTCGTTTAAGCCGGAAGGCAATTGCATCGATGATCCCCGTACGCGGAGATCCGGTCTTGCCTTCAAAGAAAACGACGCGCCAGCCTTGTTCTTCGCAATGGGTCTTGAGCGCAGCTTTGCTGGCAGCTTCCGAGGCGCGAGATTTGATAAAAGCTCGTTTGGTCCTGATCGTTTTCCATGCTTTTTCTGCGGCTGCTCTTTGATCGCGCATGAAGCGCATTGTATCGTTGTCGTTGAGACGGACGTTATCTTGTTGCTTTCAGTCCGCTACAAAGATTGATAAAATTGTTTCGAGGGATGAGATGGCAGGATTCAACTGGGTAAAGGCTCGTTCGGAATGTTCTCTCCAGCGAATATTCCAGACGCTCGCCGAGATCCTGGACAGTGACGTAAAATCGGCCAACGACCTAAGACGGGCTAAGGTGAGCTTCCACGTCGATACTCAGGCCACGAACAAGATCATTGTGTCTCGCGATAGAGACATTGGCGAAAAGAACGAAGTCAAGTCCGTAGTGTTCACACTTGCTCAGTTCTCTATCACCGTCACGAGCAAGAAACCAAATGGCGATCCCCAGAGCGTCCTATCGGTGATCCCACATATGAATGAGGATGGAGAATGCCTGTTGACGATCCAGGATCAGCCACAACTTCAACCCCTCAAGCTCTGGCAAGTCAGCCGCTACTTCTTGGAGGATCTGTTCTTTAACTTTTGAAAGAGGGCTACCGCGCAACTTCTCCGGGATTCGGACCTTCGGATGGATTCTTTCGCGGTCTTCCGCCTCCCCTCGTCTTCCGCATAGCTGCAATCTGCCGGAAATAGTCAGGACCGCGCTCGGCGGTCTTTTGTCCACCGATCCGACCAAGCAGTGATGCTGGGTTCATTGAGAGCGCGTGCGCTGCCTGGGCCAACAATTCCGACGCCCGCTTTGTGCGCTTAATACACCACTCTCTGTCGGAATCTGTTAGCGGTGTTTTGAGCTTTTTTTCTACATCAAAAACGTGCTTGTTGGCCGTGAGAATCTGGTGGTGAAGAATGAAAAGCGGATCTTTCTTGGGATCGTCCATGCCTCAATGTTACTGGAACGCTTGCTGTTAGCAAAGCTGTCAGCCACACACTTTTAGCTGACTACCCAAGCGGCGTCACGCCGCCTTCACTTGCTGTCAGCAGCCGGTGCCGTGTCTGCGAAGATGATGCTGTCTTTCTTGGCCGTCAGCTTCGCCGCATCCACGCCCGGGACTTTGGTCAAGGAATCGAAATCCTTGAAGTCGCCGTGATCGGTGCGGTATTTGACGATCGCGTCGCCTTCGGCAGCGGTCAATCCCAGTCCGGTCTGCATGTCCATGGAAGACGCTTTATTGACGTTCACCTTCGCGGCGGCTTCGGGGAAATTCTTCGCCAGGTAATCCACGATCGTGGCCAGCTCCTGCGGTGTGCCGGTGGCGCCGCGTGACACCATATAATCCACAATCGACTGCCAGCCATCCTTGGTGGCATGCTGGGACACCACGACGTCCAGGCCGTGGCAGCTCCCGCAGGTGTTTTCGACGAGGTCCTTGCCCTTGCCGGGCGGAAGATCTTGGGCTTGCAACACGGCAAGGGAGGCCGCGAGAGACACCGCGATTACGGAAGTGAAAAGAGCCGCTCGATTCATATATGTTTCATCATACTCAATCCGCTTCCACTTGCTACCATGACTTCGAT
>JASHQT010000616.1 GCA_030039005.1 Bryobacteraceae bacterium | reverse complement strand
GGCTCAGCGCCGCGGGCGCCCTCAGCTTGGCGGGTGTGATTCGCGCCGCTGGCCTCGGCGACATCCGTTTCGATCGCGCCGTCACCCTGCACCGCCCCAAGGTTCTCTTCGTCTCCCAGGACCCTCCGGGCACCGAAGCCCACTTGCTCGATACCCTGACCGCCGCGCAATTCGACATCGACCGCACCGCCGATCCCAACCACGGCACGCTCGCCGATTACCAACTCCTGGTTCTGAACAATCTGGATCTCGAATCCCTGCCTGATGCCCGCAAATCCGGCGTTGAGAAATTCGTCCAGCAGGGCGGCGGGCTCCTGGTGATCGCCGGTGAGCGCAACGTCTATGTCGAAAACAAAACCGTGGAAGATGCTTTAGACCGCACGCTGCCCGCTAAGCTGGCTCCTCCCCGCTCGCCCGAAGGCACCGCCGTGGTGCTTATCATCGATAAATCCTCGTCCATGGAAGGCAAGAAGATCGAGCTGGCGCGCCAGGCCGCGATCGGCGTGGTGGACAATCTTCGGCCCATCGATGAAGTGGGCGTCCTGATCTTCGACAATTCGTTCCAGTGGGACGTACCGCTGCGCCGTGCCGAGGATAAGACACTGATCAAGCGCCTGATTTCGGGCATCATTCCCGACGGCGGCACCCAGATCGCTCCCGCATTGGCCGAGGCTTATCACAAGATTCTGCCCGCGCGCGCCACATTCAAACACATCGTGCTGCTCACCGATGGCATTTCCGAGGAAGGCGACAGCATGGACCTCTCGAAAGAAGCGTTCGCGCAGCACGTGACCATCTCCACCGTCGGCCTGGGCCAGGACGTCAATCGTACCTATCTCGAGAAAGTCGCGGCCACGGCCGGTGGAAAATCGTATTTCTTGAACGAGCCTGCCGGGCTGGTCCAGATTCTGCTCAAAGACGTGATGGAGCACACCGGCTCCACGGCCGTGGAGAAACCGCTGCATCCGTTTATCGCGAGAAACACCGAAATTTTGGACGGTGTGGATTTCTCGACCGCTCCGGCGCTCAAGGGCTACGTGCGCTTCATCAGCAAGCCCTCCGCCGATACAATTCTCAAGGTGGATGAGGAAGACCCGCTACTGGTGCGCTGGCAGTACGGCCTGGGGCGCGCCGTTGTATTCACATCCGACGCCAAGAGCCGCTGGGCCGCCGACTGGGTGACTTGGAAAGGCTTCGATAAGCTCTGGACTAACACGTTCCGCGATCTATTGCCGCACGCCGAAGCGGGCGAAGCCACAGCCGGTTTTGACAGCGCCAGCGGCAATCTCGTCGTGAGCTATCATCTCGGCGCCAATGCTGACGATCCCGAAAAGCCGCCGGAGATTTTCGTGCTCGGCCCCAACGGATTCCGTCATCCAATGCCGATTACGAAACTCGGCGCCAAGTCCTACCGCGGGAGCATTCACATCGGCGATCTGCAGGGTTTGTTCCGCATCCGCCCGCTCGAAGAATCCCGTGCTTTCCCCGAAGTGGGTTTCTACCAGCCCGAGCAGGAGCTGCTCGATTATGGCTCCAACCAGTTTCTAATGCGCTCGGTGGCCCAATTCACTGGCGGCCGGTTCAATCCCGCCCCCAGGGCCGTTTTCGATTCCGGCGGCCGCTCGCAAACGTCCACGCTGCGGCTGTGGCCCGCGCTGCTGGCGCTCGCCATCGCGCTCAACATCGCCGAGTTGCTCATGCGCAAAGCTCCACGACAGTTTCCAGGTGGAATGTTTGGGGGAAAAGGTCAACCAGTGTGATCTTTTCGATGTGGTAACCTTCGCTCATGAGAGCCCGCAGATCTCGCGCCAGCGTAGCCGGATCGCAAGAAACGATCGTAAGGCGCGGAGCGCGAATCCGGACGAGCCCCCGAAGCGCCTGTTTGCCGAGGCCCGCGCGCGGCGGATCGGCCAAAATAAAATCCGGCTTCTCCTCCAGCCCCGCCAGGTAATCCTCCACGCTTGATTTCACCGCGCCTGCGGGGAAATTATGCTCCAAATCGCGAAAGCTGCTGCCTCCCGATTCGACGGCCGTTACTTTTGTGAATCTCTCCGCGAGCTTCTTCGCGAACAGCCCTACGCCGGCGTATAGATCGACCGCCCATTCGCCGCCCGCGTTCCCGACCGCGCATTCCACCAACCGGTCGACCAGAAATCGGTTCACCTGGAAGAACGAATTGCGGCTGACCTGGAACCCGGCATAATCGATTGCGGTGGTCACACCTAACTCCGCAAGCTGTTCAAGCGCGGCTCGCGACACCCGGTCCACGACATTCACCTGCACTTCTGTCTCATTGCTGAATAGCTCCAGCGCGGTGGTAGTTTGTGGCGCATGGATCTTGCCGATGGTCTCATTGAGCTTTGGCGAAGCGATCGGGCAATGGTCGATCTCGACCAGTTCCCGCGAATGTTGCCCGAAATATCCCACTCGCCCACCTTGAAGATGAAGCTGCACGCGATTGCGATACTGCCACGACTCGCCTGCAATAGTTTCAATTTCACCCGGGAATTCAATCTTGCCCACACGCTGCAACACCTCGCGCAGAATCTCGCGTTTCTGTTCTACCTGGACCGCGTAATCGATGTGCTGATATTGGCAGCCGCCGCAGCGTTGGAAATACTGGCAGCCGGGCGCAACTCGTGCGGCCGACGCTTCGGTAATTTCGATCAGTCGACCTCGCCCAAGATCGCTCTTAGCCCGGTCGATTTCCACTCGCGCCGTTTCGCCCGGCAGCACGAATGGAACGAGGACCACGTGGCCTTCGAGGCGCGCCAAACCCTCCCCGCCATAGACCAGCTTTTCGATTGTTAGTGTTTCCGGCAAGCGAAAGGGTACCATGGTTTTTTCACACATGAAGAAGCGCGTCTTTTCCGGCGTCCAGCCCACCGGCAATTTGCACATTGGAAATTACCTAGGAGCGTTGAAGAACTGGGTCGAGATCCAGGGCGACTATGAAAGCATTTTTGGGATCGTCGATCTGCACGCAATTACTGTCTATCAGGAGCCGGCGGAGCTGCGCTCGAAGATCCTCGAAATCGCGGCTCTGTTCCTGGCCGCAGGGATCGATCCCAAACAGTCCACCATCATGGTGCAGTCGTCAGTGCCCGAGCATTCTGAACTCGCCTGGATGCTCACGTGCGTTACGCCGGTCGGCTGGCTGGAGCGCATGACGCAGTACAAAGCGAAAGCGGCCGCGCAGGAGACTATAGGAGACGGGCTTCTGCAATATCCGGTTTTGATGGCCGCTGATATTTTGATCTACCAGGCCGCGATCGTGCCCGTAGGCGCCGATCAGGCGCAGCATCTCGAATTGACCCGAGACATCGCGAATCGATTCAACTCGCTGTACGGCGACACGTTCGTGGTCCCGGACACTCATCTGCCGCTTGCTGGTGCACGCGTGATGGGTTTGGATGATCCGACGGTAAAGATGAGCAAATCGGCCGCGGGCTCGGGGCACGCGATCGCGCTGCTGGATCCGATTGATCAAGTCCGGAAGAAAATTATGCGAGCTACAACGGATTCGCTGCCGGCAGTGGACCTTGATTCGGGTGGTCCCGGAGTTCAAAACCTACTGGCCATCTTCCAGGCCTTCAGCGGCTGGCCGGCCGACAAGATGCGATCGCACTTCAGCGGGATGCGCTATGGCGACTTGAAAAAACAAGTGGCGGAAATGGTGATCGCGAATCTGGAGCCGCTGCAAAAGCGCTATGCCGAGATCATGGATGAGCCGGGATACTTGACTGGCATTCTCAAAGAAGGCGCCGAGCGTGTGTCGCCGATTGCGGAGTCGACAGTGCAGTTGGTTAAAGAGCGAATGGGATTATATTAATGGAAATCATGCGAAGGCACGGCTTCTTCGGCCACATGGAGCGGTTCGAAATGCGCGGCGCGAACTGTATAGACGTTATCGATGTTCTGCATTTCGCCTTCAATCACTAAGTACGAATTGTTGAGGATGGTTTTGCGCTCGCGATCAAAGACGTCGGGCATCACGACCGCGTTGGAGACGCCGGTTTCGTCTTCGATGCTCAAAAACAACAATCCTTTCGCGGTGCCCGGCCGCTGCCGGCAGATGATGCATCCAGCGATGCGAACCGGCCGGCCGTTGCGCACGTGCTTCAACTGAGCGGCAGGCGTGACGCCGAGCGCGTCCATGTTCGCGCGATGAAAAGCCATCGGGTGGCGTCCGATCGTTAAGTGCGTTCCTCGAAAGTCCGAATTTAAGCGGTCGGTTGCGGACATCATGGGTAGGGGATTGGGGATCTGGAATTGGGGATTGGCAAACAGCGGGCCGGTCGGGCGCAGCGCGAGTTCGGAGTCCCAAAGCGCGGCGCGGCGATGCGTGGGCGATGCCGTGATGAAGTTGAGTGCTCCGATTTCGCTCAGCCTGCGCAGCTCGTCTTTGCGAAGTTCTGGAACACGATCCACTAAATCCTGAATGCTGGTGAATGGCGCTTCGGCGCGGGCCGCGAGGATCGCGCACGCGGCCTGCTCGCGCAGTCCTTTGACGTAATTGAATCCCAGCCGGACGCGCCGCTCGCCGTTTTCTTCTTCGATGGTGCAGCGCCAATCCGAGCGCGTGACGTCGATGGGATTGAAGTGCAGCCCGTGTCGCTGCGCGTCCTTCACCAGCGTGGCCGGCGCGTAGAAACCCATCGGCTGATTGTTCAGAATCGCCGCGGTGAACGCAGCCAGATAGCGGCATTTCAGATACGCGCTGGCGTAGGCGATCAGGGCGAAACTGGCGGCATGCGATTCGGGAAAGCCGTAGAGCGCAAATGCCGTGATGGAATTCACGATGGCGTCCTGCTGCTTGCCGACGATGCCGTTGCGCGTCATACCTTCGCGCAATCGCGTCTCGATGTCGCGCATGCGTTTTTCCGAGCGCTTGAATCCCATGGCGCGGCGCAACTCTTCGGCTTCGCCGCCGGTGAATCCGGCCACGATCATGGCCATGCGCAGCAACTGCTCTTGAAACAACGGTACGCCGAGTGTTCTGCGCAGCACCGGTTCAAGCGACGGATGCAGGCACTCGGCGGGCTCGCGGCCCTGCCGCCGGCGCAGGAACGGGTTCAACATCTGGCCCACAATCGGCCCGGGCCGGATGATGGCCACTTGCACGACGATGTCGTAGAAGCGCTCGGGCCGCAGGCGCGGCAGGCACGACATCTGCGCGCGGCTCTCTACTTGAAACATCCCGATGGTGTCGGCGTTCTGGAGCGCCTGATAAACGAGCGGATCGTCTTGCGGCAGATGCGCCAGATCCACTTCTTCGCGATACGCTGTGCGGATCAGATCGATGGATTCTTCGAGCACGGCCATCATGCCCAGGCCGAGCAGATCCACCTTGATGATGCCCATATCGGCGCAGTCTTCTTTGTCCCACTGGATGACCACGCGGCCGGGCATGGTGGCGGGTTCGAGTGGCACGACGGAATCGAGTTGGCCTTCGCAGATCACCATGCCGCCCGAGTGCTGGCCGAGATGCCGCGGCAGATCCTGGATGGTCATGTAGAGATCGAGAAATTTCGCGATCAGCGGATGCTTTTGCGGCGAAAAACCGGCTTCGGTGAACTGGCGTTCGGCGGTTTCTTTCGGATCCGTCCAGCCCCATGCAGGAACCAGAGCGGAGATGCGCGCGAGATCGGTTTCCGGAAAGCCGAGCACCTTGCCGATGTCGCGCACGGCCGACCGGCCGCGATAGGTGATGATATTTGCGGTCATGGCGGCACCGAGTTTGCCGTAGCGCTCATAGACGTATTGAATGGCGCGCTCGCGCCGATCGCCGCTCGGCAGGTCGAGATCGATGTCCGGCCATTCGCCGCGCTGTTCGGAAAGAAAGCGCTCGAAGAGCAGCTCCATTTCCACCGGATCGATGGCGGTAATGCCGAGCGAATAGCAGACGGCGCTGTTGGCGGCTGAGCCGCGGCCCTGCACCAAAATGTTTTGGCGGCGGCAGAAATCGTCGATGTCCCAGACGATCAGGAAATAGCCGGCGAGGTCGAGTTTTTCGATGAGCGCAAGCTCCTTGTCGATCTGGCGGCGGGCGCGGCGGCGCAGATCGGCGGATTTCGAGTGATAGCGATTCATCGCGCCTTCTTCGACGCGCTGGCGCAGGAACGAATTCATCGATTCGCCGGGCGGCGTGGGATAGCGCGGGAATTGGTAGCCCAAATCGGCGAGCGTGAATTGCAGGCGATCGGAAAGTTCGCGCGTGTTGGCGAT
>JASHQT010000615.1 GCA_030039005.1 Bryobacteraceae bacterium | reverse complement strand
GGGGAGCGAAGCGTCGGCCGGCAGCGCGCCGGATTCATCGCGGCGGATCTTGACTCCGCCCTCCTGCAGTATGGAATCCGGCAGAACATCCACGGGCACTAATGTCTGCGCGGCCAGCACCACCGCGCGCTCGATCGCATTCTCCAGTTCCCGCACATTCCCCGGCCAGTTGTAATCCATCAGCAGTTGCATGGCGTCGGGATCGAGATGCAACTGGCAGCGGCCCTCCGCATCCAGGAATTTTTCGTTGTCGCGGCAATATTTCGTGAAGAAGTGCTCCACCAGCGGCGGAATGTCTTCCTTGCGCTCGCGCAGCGGCGGCAGCGCGAGATTGATCACATTGAGACGGTAATACAGATCTTCGCGAAATCTGCCTTCCTCGATCAGCTTTTTCAGTTCAGCGTTGGTGGCGGAGATGATCCGCACGTCCACCTTGACGGTTTCCGTTGAACCAACGGGCATGAACTCACGCTCCTGAATCACGCGCAGCAGCTTGGCCTGGGTCTCCAGGCTGATGGTCCCGATCTCGTCGAAAAAGATGGTCCCTTTGTTGGCGGTCTCGAAATAGCCCTTGCGCGACGCGACGGCTCCCGTGAAAGCGCCTTTCACGTGTCCGAAGAGCGCGGATTCGAGCAACTCAGCGGGAACGGAGCCGCTGTTCACCGCGACGAACGGCTGATCGGCGCGCGCCGAATGGGCGTGGATGGCTTTGGCGATTAGCTCCTTGCCGGTGCCGGTTTCGCCGGTGATCAGGATGTTGGCGCGGCTGGGCGCCACCTGCGTCACCAGATCGAGAATGCGCAGCATGCGGTCGTTCTTGCCGATAATATTGGGAAAGCTGTACTGCTGCTTCAGCGCTTTCTTGAGCTGAACGTTCTCGCGCTCCAGCCGGCTGTGCGCGATCATGCGCCCGATCTCGATCAGCAGCTTCTCGTTGTCCCAGGGCTTGGAGAAATAATCGCTGGCGCCGTTCTTGAGCGCCGTCACCGCGACCTCCACCGATCCGTAGGCGGTAATCATGAAGACCGGTGTTTCGCTGTCGCGCTCGCGGATGTCGTGCAGGACTTCCATGCCGGAACGGTCCGGCATCATCAGGTCCAGCAGGATCAGGTCATAGCTCGCCGATTCGGCGCGCTTCAGTCCCTCGGCGCCGTTCTGCGCCAGTTCCACCGTGTAGCCTTCGAGCTCCAGCAGCGTTTCGAGACTTTCGCGGATATCCGCTTCGTCGTCGATTACCAGGATGCGGCCTTTGGGAAGGGGGACAGGTTCATCGGGGGGCAGTCGATCAGGCATGCACCGGCTTTCGTGCTAATGGCAGTTCCACGCGGAATCGGGAGCCGGCGCCCAGCCGGCTCTCCACTTCAATACTACCGCCGTGCTCGCGCACAATTCCGTACGTGACCGACAGCCCGAGGCCAGTGCCCTTGCGCGCGGCCTTGGTGGTGAAGAACGGATCGTAGATGCGTTCCAGATGTTCCGGCGCGATGCCTTGTCCGGTGTCGGAGACGTCGATGCGGGCGAAGCCGTCTTCGCTCCGCACGTGCACCGAAAGCGTGCCGCCGGAATCCATCGCGTCGCGGGCGTTCAGGAATAGATTCAGGAACACCTGTTGCAGCTTGCCGGCATTGCCTTTGACGGCGGGCATCGTGCCCGGCGCATCCAGCTTGACTTCGATGCCGGATTTCTTCAGTTGATGCTCCACCAGATTCAGCGTCTCGTGAATCACCTTGCTCACGTCGACTTCGACAAATTCGGTGGTCGAGGTGCGTGAGAAGCTGAGCAGCGAATTGACGATTTCGCTCGCCCGGAAGGTTTGCTTGGCGATCTTGTCCAGCAGCTTGGATTTCTGCTCGTCCTCGGAGATCTGCTTGGCGAGCATTTGGGCGTAGGTGGAAATCACCGCCAGCGGCGTGTTTACTTCGTGCGCGACGCCCGCCGCCAGCAGACCGATGGAGCTCAACTTGTCGGCCTGCACCAGCCGCCGCTCCAGCTCATCGCGATCGGTGATGTCGTCGAAGATGATGAGCCGCCCGATCTGCCGCATGTCCTTGGACACCAGCGGCGCGATGGCCAGGTTCAGGATGTGCGCTGGGGGCTCCGACGGCTTGCCCTTGCCGTTGCCGTTGCCCTTGCCATGCCCGTTTCCGTTCGCGTGCCCGCTGGCCTGATTCGCGGGCGAGGGTAAAACGAACTTGTAGATATTCTGAATGCCGGTTTGCGCGCGCGCCTGGCGAAACATTTCACACAGCTCGGTAGGGAAAAGCTCGGCCAGCGGCCGGCCGACCGCAGCTTCGCGCGAGATCCCGGTGAGGCGCTCAATCTGAGTGTTCCAGCTTTCCACGCAATCGTCCAGATCCGCGGCCAGGATGCCGACGTTGATCGATTCGACGATGTTTTCGCTGAACTCCTTGAGCCGCTCGTACTCGGCCGCCTTGCGTTCCAGCGAATGGTAGAGGCGCGCGTTCTCGATGGCGATGCCGACGTAGCCGGCCAGGGTGACCACCAGCTCCACGTCGTCGCTCGAAAGGAAGTCACCTTTGTCGGTCCGGCTGAGCGCCAGGTACGCGATGGTGCGCCCTCGCACGCTGCACGGGAAATAATACGTAAGATCCAGTTCCGCGATGGTGCGGCGCAAGGAGATGGGCCATTCATGGGAGACCGCGTCCAGCAGATGCCGGGTCCGTTCGAAGAACAAGTACTGTTTGCCTGGGTGCGCCGTCAGGAAGCTCAAATCCAGCTCCTGCGGCGGCTTCTGCCCGCGATCCCTTTTCACGCCCTGCGTCATGTGCAGGTGAAAACGGTCGTCGCTGGCGTCGCTGCTGAGGAAGAAAGCCACGTGCTGGATGGAGAGCGTGTGCACCAACCGTTCGCCCACCGACCGCAGCATTTCATCGAGATTGGTTTCCGATCCCAGCTCGCGCGCGAACTCAATCAGCGTGCGGCGATAGTCGTAGCGGTCTTTATAAAAGAAATAGCGGTCGAGCTGCTCCTGCAGCCAATCGCGGATCGGCTGAAAGATGAACGCCGCGAAAACGATCAGCAGTACGATGGCCGCGGGGCTGATCCTCTCCGGGCGCACGAACGAAAAGATCAGACCATAAAACAGACCCAGGACCACCAGCGTGGCGAGCGTGTAAACGTAACCCTGCTGGAAAATGATATCGACGTCCATCAGGCGGTAGCGCAGGATAGCGTAGGCCCACGTCACCGGCACCAGGATGAGCGAAAGCACCGCCATCTTTTGGTAATGTCCGGGCAGAGCGCCGAACACGTAGGGCACGGCGTAGATCACGACGAACGGCACCACTCCCAACAGCGCGCCGTTGCGCATATATTTCAACTGCCGCCGTACCAGTGGATCGTCCGCCTGCGGGGTCTTGGTCGCGAGAATCGCCGTGCCGCCGAGATAGAGCACGCTGAGCAGCAGCATCCAGACCCGGTCGAGAAACCAGCCGACCTCGACCGGCGACGCCGCAACCTGCAACATTCCCCTTGCCACCAGCAGATACGCCGTTATCAGCAGAACAGCGGGAAGATAGAACAGCGCGCTGATCCAACGCTTCAACCAGGGACGGCTCAACCACGAGGGCGGCTCTGGAAATACGAGGCAGAAGTGCAGGAACAATGTGGGAGCCAGCGCGCCCGCCACTACGTTCCCCCAGTAAATGGCCTGATCGAACGGATTCAGTTTTCCGGTGAAGTGGAAGCAGGAGAAGACGAACGAGGCCAGACAGAAGACAAAGAAATGAACCGAGCGTGGCGCACCGACTCGCCGGTAGTAGACAAACAAGCCAATCAACAGGTACGCGATGCCGACGGCGTACTGATAATACACCGAGCGATCCACCGTGCCTTCGGCGACAAAAACTTGCGCCGGCACAGAAACATTGTCTCGGCGCAGGAGGTAGGGGGTTCCTATATAGGTGATAACGTGCTGAAGGACTTGAGGGACATCGATGGTCCTGGTGATCGCGTGGCCGTCGATCTGGAGCAGAACGTCAGCGGTGCGGATGCCGGCATGGTCGGCCGGGCTGCCGGGCGTGACGTGCAACGCGACAACCTGATTTTGGCCGCTGGCGTCCATTCGATCAACCCAGGTAACTCCATCATCAGGAAGATGATACAGACTTTGCTGGTGGAAATTGATGACCGCGCAGCACACCGCTGCTACTGTCAGTACGAACAGCAGCGCACTGGCGAGTTGGGTCTTAAGATCCCTCAAAGCAGCCGTCTCCGCTCAAAGCGCGGGAAAGCAACGCCCCTTGATTACACGTCGCGCTATAAGCGCACAATGATAGCACTTCTCTTGCCACCGTACGCAAGATCAGGGTTATCCTTGAGAATACAGCGTTTGCCCTGCCGCCGCCAATGAAAATCCCGTGAAACCCTTTAGTTTTCAGAATTGACACTACTGGAAAGTGTATGGGGCGGACGGGTGAAACTAACTGATCCAGCACGGGAATTGTAAAGGCTATTGACAACTTGCCGCGTGCGGATTTACCATTCTGTTTCCGGTTGGTCAGTAGGTTGGCTGACAGGCCAGCCGGTTGGACAATTAGGCCAAGACGCAAGGCGGTCAATGTATGACCTTGTTTCAAATCGGCGAAAAAGTTGTTTATCCCAACCATGGGATTGGCACCGTCGAAAATATCAGCACCCGCTCCTTTGGCGCTCAATTCGAGCGTTACTATCTGCTGCGCCTCACCTATAACAGTATGACGGTGATGGTCCCATTCTCACACGTCGAAGAGATTGGGCTTCGCAAGGTCACCCGGAATGGCGAGATCGCGCGCGTCCTCAGCTTCTTAGCCGAGGGCCATGCGCAGCGTAAGGCGGATTGGAAGGACCGGTACAGGGAGAACTCGGACAAGATGCGGCATGGCAGCTTGCTCGAGATCGCCGAAGTGCTCAAGACGCTTTTGATATTGCAGTCGCAGAAGCCGCTCTCGTTCCGCGAGAAGAAGATGCTGGAACGCGCCCGGCACATGCTGGTGACCGAACTTTCCATTTCGCGCGGCCTGGCCGAGCGCGACGCCATCGATACGCTGCAAGCGGCGTTGGCGAAGTCGTCTCTCAGCCTTCCCGCCCCGGCCTAGAAGACCTGCTAACCGCGCTCCTCGATGTGCTTCAGGCGCGCGTCCAACACTTCTTCCACGCGGCGCAGTTCCGCGCGCCACAGATCACGCATGTCGTCGAAGCGCTTGTCGATGGCGGCGAACTTGGCGCTAAATAGAGTAACGACGAGGCCGACAAGAGCTGCGTTGAATAAGAGCGGAATGCCGACCGGGAGATAAAGCTGCTGATTGGTCACCAACCGGATTGTGCTCCGTCTGGCCCTATTTTCTCACAAGCGCCAGGGGCAAGACTTTCGCGAATCAGATTCGGCAGTCACCTTAGAACCTCCGATCTCGTCGCGGTCATCCCCGGACTGAAACGGAACCCGGATCTACAGGATTCCCTGTAGCTGCCGATCAACAGGGTAGTCGAGCTAAGCCGAATTTATGTTGTTTGCATTACGTTGCCAGCGAGGCGAGATAAACCTTGACGCCGGCGCTGGGCTATTATAGAGTCAGTACTTTGCTCTGAGATTTAGTAGACCGATACAAGAATACGGATCTCGATGGTTTCCAATCACCGCGTCGCGGCATTCCTTGCCGGTTTTAGTTGTCTGGCGGCTGTCTTCACCGCTGGATGTGCCAGCAAACAGCAACAGGCTTTCAGGCTTTCCTTCCTTCCCTCCACTCCAGCCCCCGTCGAAGTCACCTTTGAAGCGCCGCCGCCGGTCGCAACCAACCTGTACTCGGGCGATTCGCCTGACTTAGTCCAGCGAGCCTTAGCCACGGCGTCTCGCAACGCCGATGCCGACGATCGGGTCGCGAAAGCGCGCCAGCACGTAGAAGCCGGCAAGCGTTACTACGACCTCGATCAGTTGGATGCCGCCCGGCGCGAGTTCGATGCAGCTCTCGATGTCCTGCTTTCGGCGCCTGACACGCTCCCGAACCGGGCGCACCTGGAGAGCGAGATCGACCAGATCGCCGACACGATCTACCATTACGATCTGGAAGGCCTGGGAGCGTCGGCGAGCGAGCAGGCCGAAGTAGTCTACGACCAGTCCCCGCTCGATGGCATTCTCGACATGACCTTCCCCACCGATCCCAACCTGCGTCCCAAGGTCAAAGAAGAGATCGAAGCGACGGTTTCCCAGCTTCCGCTCCAGGAAAACGATGCCGTGCTGAGCTACATTCACTATTTCTCCACGGACCGTGGGCGCAAGGTCCTGATCAACGGGCTGCGGCATTCCGGGCGTTACCGTTCTCTGGTGCAGCGGATTCTCGACGACGAAGGGGTACCGGAAGAGTTGATCTACCTGGCGCAGGCTGAGTCCGGCTTCCTGCCTCGCGCCCGCTCGTACAAACAAGCGGTGGGCATGTGGCAGTTCGTCCAGTTCCGCGGCCGCCAGTATGGCCTGATGCAAGGCCCCGGCACCGACGACCGCCTGGACCCGGAGAAAGCCACGCGCGCCGCCGCCAAGCATCTGCATGACCTGTATGCGATGTTTGGTGACTGGTACCTGGCGATGGCGGCCTACAATTGCGGCCCCGGTTGTGTGCAGCGCGCGGTGGAGCGCACCGGCTACGCGGACTTCTGGGAACTGCGCCGTTTAAACGCCCTGCCCAAGGAAACCGAGAACTACGTCCCCATCATTCTGGCCGTCACCATCATGGCGAAGAACCCCAAGGATTATGATCTGGAGAACCTGGACGTCGACGCTCCCGTAGAGTACGACACCCTCGATGTGGACAGCGCTACGAGTCTGGCCCTCATCGCCGACGCGACGGATCGTCCGGTTTCGGACATCCAGGATCTGAATCCCGCCGTGCTGAAGTCCATAGCGCCCGCCGGATATCCGGTGAGGATTCCCAAGGGAACTCTGCCATCGGTGAAGTCGGCTCTCGATATGGTTCCCGCCAGTCACCGGGCCGACTGGCGCATCCATCGAGTGGTGCCAGGGGAAACGCTGGCCGACGTCGCGCACCGCTACTCCACTTCGCTCCCGGCGCTGACTGGCGCCAATCCGAGTGCGGGGCTGGATGCCGGTGACCTGCTGGTGATCCCCACCGTGGCGCGCCTTTCACGCGTGTCTCAGCGCACCGAGGCGGTACGGTCGCACGGCAAGCGCTCGCGGCGCGTGGTAGCTTCTCATCGGGGACCCGTCCATCCATCTCACAAGCTTCACGCAGCGCCTTATCGCACCGCGAGCCTCACCGCTCGGCATCGCGCCACGGCCAATTAATCCGTCCTGGGGCGCGCCGACAGCGAGCGCTCAAAAAGTGCATAGTTAGCTCTTGCCTTCCGAAGAAAACGAGTTATTCTAGGGTGTGGTTACAACAGGAGGCATGAATAATGGTTGATAGCTTGCGCTTCACCGCGGATGACGACGACGATTTTGGATACGAAGAAGAACAAATCGATGTGACTACTGAAGTCGGCGAATACGGCCCGGAGGATGAAGACGAAGACGAGTTGATAAAGCCGGTTCCCGAGCCGGTACACGCTCCGGCCCCCTCTTCCACAGCCCCCTCGCTCGAGGCGCCGCCGCAGAAGAAACCGGTGAAGAAGGCCGCCAAAGCAGCCAAGAAAGCGCCCGCCCCAAAGGCGCCGGCCAAGAAGGCAGTGGTGAAGAAAGTAGCGGCTAAGGCTGCCAAGAAGGCTCCCGCCAAGAAAGCTCCCGCCAAGAAAGCTCCCGCCAAGAAGGCTGCCAAGAAGGCCGCTGCTAAAAAAGCCGCGAAGAAAGCTCCCGCCAAGAAAGCGGCGAAGAAGAAAAAGTAAACCCCCGGACCGCCGCGCGTGACACTGCGGCGGTCATTCAAGCATCCTCCTATCCCTTCTCCTGATTCACCACCGAGCGGCAGCGCTCGAACAGTTGCAGAAGCGCCTCTGCGTATTCTTCCGGGCTCTTGGACCCTTTACCGCCGAAGCCGGCCGTGCTTCCCCCCTTACCGTAGCCGGTGGTCACCGCTATGAATTTCATCATCTCCAGGGCCACCTCGTCCTTGGTGTGAGCCGGAGGCGTGGCGTGGGAACTTTCTTCAGGCATCAGTCTGTCGTCCTTAGTTGGTGTAGAAGCAAAACTCCAGTGTAGTCCGGCTGCGCCCCCGATCCAATAGGCTCCTCCAACCCCTAAAATGATCCTTTGCTCTTCCCATGCCGGTCCAAGCCACACGCCTGATCCGCAAGATGCGCGGCGGAGCGCAGGCGCATCTGCTCCAATGCAGCGACGGCCATTTCTACGTGGTGAAATTTCGCAATAATCCGCAACACCGCCGCATCCTGATCAACGAATGGATGGCATCCGTTTTCCTGAATTACCTGCAAATCTCGACGCCTGAAGCCGCGATTGTCAATGTCGGGGCGGCATTTCTCGAGGCCAATCCCGACGTCTACCTTCAACTCGGCTCCCACCGCTCGGCCGTGGAGCCGGGCTGGCACTTCGGGTCGCGCTATCCGGGCGACCCGGCCAAGGTGATGGTCTACGACTTCCTTCCCGACATGCTGCTGGAGAAAGTGGTAAACGTCCAGGAATTTCTGGGCGTGTTGGCGTTCGATAAATGGATCGGCAACGCCGACGCGCGCCAGGCCGTCTTTTACCGCGCCCGTTTGCGGCAATGGCCGCCGGGTTCGAGCGAAGCACCGCGCGCCGGCGGCGTCTCTTCAGGTTTTGTGGCATCGATGATGGATCACGGTTACATCTTCGACGGCCCGCACTGGAAGTTTCCCGATTCGCCCTTACAAGGCCTTTATTTCCGCCCGAACGTCTATCGGAAGGTCAGGGGATGGCAGGACTTCGAGCCCTGGCTCGACCGCGTGGTGTTCTTCCCCGAGGAGATCGTGGATGGGGCGCAGAAACAGATTCCGCCCGAGTGGATGGCCGAAGACGCCGACGCGCTCGAAGCCATACTCGAAAAGTTGCTGTCTCGCCGCCGCCATGTTCCCGATTTGATCCGCGACTCCACACGCGGACGAGTCAACCCATTCCCCGAATGGAAATAGTGCTGGATGTAACGTTTTCGCGAATCCTAGAGCGTGTTATTATCGAGTCGCGGCGCCCGTACCCGCGTCGGGAGGCGGTGGCAAATCGATGGCAACCGCAGACCTGCCTGCAAAGATTCTGATGATCGAGGACAGCGACCCGGATGTCTTTCTGGTCGAAGAAGCGCTGCGTTCACAACGGATTTCGGCTCGAATCGAGCGCGCACGCGACGGGGAGGAAGCCGTCGCGGTGTTGTCCAAGCTCACCGAATCGAGCCTTCCGGATCTCATCATCATCGATCTGAATCTACCCAAGGTGGCAGGCATCGAGGTGCTGAAACACACGCGCGGCCTGAAGCTGTTGGATCGTGTCCCGGTCCTGATCCTCACTTCTTCGCAATCCAGGACCGATCGCGCAGTCGCGCTCCATTTCGGCGCCGACGCTTATATCTCGAAACCACCGACTTTGCCCGAGTTTCTTTCCTCGGTTGGCGTAGGGATTCGCAGGCTGCTCGAAAAATCCTCCGGCGCGGCTGCATCGAACGATCGCCCGCGCCGCCGCGTATATTGGTATTGCCGTCCGGCCCCGCTATGCTCGAAGTCGACCACCTCTACAAGAGCTACGGCAGCGTTTGCGCGGTCCAAGGCGTCTCGCTACGCGCCGGCGCTGGTGAGACGATCGGGCTGCTAGGGCCCAACGGCGCGGGTAAAACCACCACTGTTTCCATCATCGCGGGTCTCGTCCGGCCGGACTCGGGTTCGGTGAAAATCGAGGGCCGGCCGCTCGCCGGTGACACAGATCCCATCAAGCGCCGCATCGGCCTGGTGCCGCAGGATCTGGCGCTGTTCGACGAACTGACGGCGCGAGCCAACCTGCAGCTTTTCGCCGCTCTCTACTCACTCGACGGCGCCGCCGCCAAGAGCGCCATCGGCGAAGCGCTCGCGTTGGTGGGCCTCGCCGACCGCGCCCATGATCGCGTGAGCCACTTCAGCGGCGGGATGAAGCGGCGTCTCAACCTGGCCGCCGCATTGCTGCACGACCCGCAGATCCTGCTGCTGGATGAACCCACGGTCGGCGTCGACCCCCAAAGCCGCAACGCCATTTTCGATAATCTTGAAGTCCTCAAGAGCCGCGGCAAGACCCTGGTCTACACCACGCACTACATGGAAGAAGCCGAGCGGCTGTGCGATCGCGTGATTATCGTGGACCACGGAAAAGTGGTCGCCGACGACACGCTGCCCGGTCTTTACCGCCTGCTGCCGGTGACCAATCTTTTGCTGATCGAACTGGACATCGACCTGGATCAGGCCCCGAACGGCTTCCCTCTCGCCGAACTGCGGGCCCTCCCCGGAGTACATTCCGCCGAACTGGTGGCCGGGACGCTGCGCGTCGGCGTGCAGGATCTTTCTGTGCAAACGCCGCGGGTCCTGGAATGGCTGGTCGAGCATCGCCATCCTTATCACCACGTCGCGAGCGAACGCGCGGACCTGGAAACTGTCTTCCTCACTCTGACCGGAAGGAGCCTGCGCGACACATGATCACCGCGTTTCGCGCCCTGGTGCGCAAAGACATCCTATTATTCTTCGTGGACCGGCGCGCCCTGCTGATGAGCTTCGCCCTGCCGATCGCGATCGGCTCATTCTTCGGATATGTCCTGGGCGGCGCGGGCGACCAGCAAAACAACAGCAAAATTCCGGTCCTGACCGTGGATCAGGATGGCAGTGCCATCTCGCGCGAGATCGTGCAGCGCCTTAGGGATGAGAAAGCTCTGGACGCGAAGCCTTCGAGCCCGGACGATGCCCGCGCCGCTGTCCGAAAAGGAAAAGCCACGGTAGCGGTGATCATTCCGCCGAATTTCGGCCACGATGCCGGGCGCGCGTTCTTCGGTCCGGACCAGAAGCCGCGGATCGCCGTGCTCTACGATCCGTCCCATACCGCTGAGCGCGCCATGGTCACCGGAATCCTGACCGGGGATGTCATGCAAGCGGTGAGCAAGGAAATGTTCACCGGCTCGATGGGCCGTCAAATGGCGCAAGAGTCGCTCGCTCGCATCGAGGATAGCCCGCTGCCCGACCAGGACAAGAAGCCGCTCGAGGATCTGTTGCGCAGCGTGGACCGCTGGAACGCGCAGGCGGACCGGATCGCCCCCGGCGGCTTGTCGCGCGGCCTCACCATGCCCTTCACCACCCAGGAGGAGGCCATCACCGCGCGCCGGAACGTCCGCTACAACGGTTACGCTCACGCCTTCGCCGGCATGGTGGTGCAGTTCGTTCTGTTCCTGGGCATCGACGTCGGCGTGGGATTGCTCCAGCAGCGCCAGCGCGGGCTGTGGAAGCGCTTCCGGGCGGCGCCGCTCTCGCGCGGGATTCTGCTCGGAAGCCGCGCCATAAGTGCCGCGATTTTGGGCTTCTTCGTCGTCCTGGTGAATTTCCTGTTTGCCGGGCTGGTCTTCGGCGTCCGGGTGGAGGGCAGCCTGGCGGGATTCTTGGGCATCAGCGCCACGTTCGCGCTGATGACCGCCGGTTTCGGTATGCTGATCGCCACGCTCGGCAAAACGCCCGAAGCCACGCGTGGACTGGCGATCTTTGCCACGCTGATCGTGGTGATGCTGGGCGGCGCGTGGATTCCGATGTTCCTGTTTCCGCAGTGGCTGCAAAACCTCACGTTCGTGACGCCCACCCGCTGGGCCATGGACGGCTTCGAAGCCATGACGTGGCGCGGGCTGGGGCTCAACGCCGCTTGGGCTCCGATGGCCGTGCTGCTGGGCTTCGCCGTGGCCTTCGGCGCGCTCGCGCTGGCGCGGTTCCAGTGGGAAGTGGAAGGCTAGCTCGCCGAGCTGTCATCCCCGCCGTTGGCGCCCCGGACCCACCGGCGCAGTGCTTCCTGCAAGCGATCCTTATCCACGGGTTTCGTTAGATAACCGTCCATGCCCAAGGAAATGCATTTTTCCCGCTCGCTCTGGAACGCGTTGGCGGTAACGGCGACGATAGGGACGGCGGACCAATCCGCGCCCGCGCCGCGGATCTCGCGCGTGGCCTGGAACCCGTCCATCACCGGCATTTGCACGTCCATGAATACCAGATCGTAACGGCCGCGCTTGACCATCTCCACGGCTTCGGCGCCGTTTTCGGCCACCTCAATGGCGTACCCCAGGTTCATGAGTTGCCGGGTCAGGACCTTTTGATTGATGCGATTGTCTTCCACCACCAGAATGGTGCCGCAATTCTCGGGCGGCTTTTGAGGCTCCGCCGTGGAGGGGGACGCCTCCGCCGGCGCTTCGCTTCCCAGCTCGAGTTTGGCCGTGAACCAGAAGCGGCTGCCGTGGCCTGGCACGCTGTCGAATCCAATCTCTCCGCCCATGAGCTCGACCAGCCGCTTGGAAATCGCAGCCCAGCCCGGTGCCCCCGTAGCGGCGCGTGGTCGAAGTTTCCGCCTGGCTGAAGCTCTGGAACAGACGCTTTTGTGCTTCGGGCGGGATCCCAATGCCGGTATCTTCGACCGAGACCCGCAGCAGCACGCAATCGGGCTCCGCCACCGGATCCGCGGAAAGTGAAACGCGAATGCTTCCCTGCTGGGTGAACTTCACGGCGTTGGAAAATAGGTTGAGCAAAATCTGCCGGACGCGCACCGCATCGCCTGCCAGCCAATCGGGGATTTGCTCATCCACGCTCACCAGAATTTCGAGATTCTTGCCGCGCGCCGAAGCGTCCACCATGTGGATGGTATTTCGCACCAGATCCCGCAACCGGAAGCCCGCTTTTTCGATTATCAGCTTGCCGGCCTCGATCTTCGAGAAATCGAGGATGTCATTGATGATGGTGAGCAGGGAGGCGGCCGAGAACTGGATGGCTTCTACGTATTCGCTTTGCCCGTCCGATAGCGGCGTATCGGCCAGCAGATTCCCCATGCCGATAATGCCGTTCATCGGCGTACGGATTTCATGGCTCATCATGGCCAGAAATTCGCTCTTGGCGCGATTGGCGCGCTCGGCCTCGGCCTTCAAGAGCTCTTCCTGCGCCAATTTCCGGTCCAGCTCCGCGGTTCGATCCGCCACCAGCCGTTCCAGTTCGCGCTGGCGCCGCACCAGAAAACGCACGCGCCAGCGTAACAGCAGACCGGCCAGGGCGACGGCGGCCAGCAACAGGAGTACATGGAAGGGCGTGGTGCGCCACCAGGGCGGCAGAATCTCGAACGAGAAGCTGGCCACCGGCGAAGATTGGCCGCTGCCCGAATCCATCGCGACTGCTTCGAACGCATAGCGGCCCGGTACGAGCTCGGGATACCGAACCGTGTGTTCCGCCGTTTCCACCCACTCATCTTCCAGGCCCGTCAACCGGTAGAGGAACTTCACCGCTTTTTCGTTGCGCAGCGTGAGTGAGGCGAGCGATATCGTCAGCGAATCGTGCCGCCAAGGCAGTGTGGCGCCAGGGAACAGTTCACGAGGGCCGTATCCGGCCTCGACGAAGATAGGAGCGGGCGGAGGATCGGTGCGGTGCTGGCCGGCGGCGAGGAAATGCGACAGTCCGCCGCTGGTCCCGATCCACACCGAGCCGTCGTCATCGTCGAAGAACGCGTGGCTGTCGCAGTCATCCCAGATCAGGCCGTCGCCCGCGGTGTAATGCCGCCAGGAGCGGCCGTCGAACATCTCCGCGCCATCGTCCTCGCCGAACCAAACCCAACCCCGGTGGTCCACCCGCAGGAACACCACTTCGCTCGAAGCCAGATGCGGGGTAGTGAAACCCGCGAGGTTGCCAGCTCGGACTTCGAAGCGCGCGGCTGTCCCGTTTCCATTGATCCAGAGCGCCCCGGACGGCTCGAAGGCGAGGTCGCTCAAGTGACGCCCGAGCCGGGCCGCCGAGATATCCAGGCGGGTCCAGTTTTCACCGTCCAGGCGAAACAGGTCTTCGTCCGTGATGGCCCACAGGCGGCCCGCGGAATCCTGCGCCATATCGGCGATTTTTTGGCCGGGCAACGCAGCTTCCCGGGCGTCTCCCCCGGCGGGCTCAAATTCGGCCTTTCCGCGGCGGCGCTGGCTCCGAAACAGGCCGCGAGCGGTGGCGGCCCAGACGCGGTCATGCGAGTCGACAAAGACGTGCGACACCGCGGGCAGCTTCAACTGCCAGCCGTGCAGGGTCCGTTCGTCAATCTGGACCAGTGTGCCTTGATTGCTAGCCGCCCAAAGGAAGCCGTCCTTCGATTCCGCAAGGGACAGGCAACGCGGGATCGCATCGATTCCCGGCTGGGACCAGGGTTGAAACCTGGCGGCGCCGCGCGGCAACACACTGATCCCATTTTCATCGGCTACCCATAGCCGCCCGTACGAGTCCCGCCGCATGGCCCAGATCTCATCGCTGCGCAGCCCCTGATTGGTGGTCCAAGCCTCCCATTCGCCATAACCCAGCCACTTCCGCAGCCCGTGCCCCAGCAATCCGAACCAAACGGTGCCTTCGCGGTCCTGAATGACGGCCGATATTGTTCCTTTCCCGAATCCTTGACTTTGGGACACGATCTCCCACTTGTTTCTCGAATAACGCCCCACCGCAGCCCCGAAGCCCGCCAGGATGACGCCCCGGCTATCTTCGGCCAGGCTGAGATATGTCACGTCGCTCGGCACGCGCCCACCCGGATTGCGGATTTCGAACCGCGCATGGCCGGGAGCGAGACTGGCGAGATATTTCGGCCCGCGCGCCCATATTTCGCCGTTCCGGCGCAGCAGAAGGCATTTCCAATCGTCTTCAGGCAAACCGGCGGAGGGCCCGTATTTCTCCAGCTTCCCGCGCGAGATCTCGCACAAGCCTTTGCCGCATCCCACCAGGACGCTTCCGTCCGGCTTGGCCAGCACGCTTTGGATGGAACTGGCGTCGAGCCGCTTGGATTCGCCAACTTCGAGCAGAGACGTGCGCCAGCTCTGGCCACGATCCGGGGATTGAACTACTAACGCTCCGAATTGACTGACGGCAAATATCCGCCCATCGGGAGCAGAGGCGAGGCTGGAATCGTAAGGGATCTTCAGGTTCTGCCCCCGATAAGTGACCGTTCCAAAACTGCGCTGGTCACGGCGGAAAGCCAGACCATCCCGGGTGCCCACCCATAGCCGACCATCGCGGTCCAACATCAGCGCCCGGACAAACGAGCTAGGCAGACCCTCCTTTTCTCCAAAGCGCCAGAAACGGGAGCCGTCGTATTGATAAAGCCCGCTTTCGGTCCCGATCCACAGGAAACCTGCGCGGTCCTGCAGCAGGCAATTGACGCTCAAATTCCCCAGCCCGTCCACATAGTCCTGGAAGGAATACTGCTGGGCGTTCGAGACGCTGCAAATCGCCAACGCCGCAAACCACCAGGTAGCCGCTCGCCGCCGGGAGGGAATTCGCACTATCCTTATTTATCGGCGGTTCTCCGCAAAGTGATGATAGCGGGGATTCCCATTCCCGCCCTGCCACCGGGAACCGCCAAGAGCTTCGGTATAATCCGGGCGATGCACCCCCGCATTTGGCGTTTGATTCTGCTCGCGGCAAGCATTTCGGCAAGCGCTCAGACTTTCGACGTCGCCTCCATCCGGCTCTCGGGGCCGAAGAGCGTTCGGGGAAGCAACGGCGGACCGGGGAGCCGGGATCCGGAACGCTACGTTTTCGGCAAAGCCAACCTGATGGACTTTATCGCCGTCGGTTATGACGTCGACATCTTTCAGATCTCTTCCCAGCTCACGCTCGATCGTGACGATTTCGACTTGGCCGCCAACGTTCCAGCCGCCGCAACAAAAGACCAGTTTCGAACGATGTTGCGAAATTTTCTAAACGACCGGTTCCATCTGCGTGCGCATTTGGAAACGAAGCGATTCGACGCCTTCGCCCTGATGGTTGCCAAAGGGGGAGCGAAACTCGGCAACACGGCCGCGGCGAAACGGACATCGACGGAGGGTTTCCCTAACCTTCCGCCTGGAAAGCCGGGAATAATTGCTCTGAATTCTGGCAGCGGCTTCTACGAGGTGACCCGAATCCGCGCTCAACGGCAGCCGGTTTCGAGGCTCGTCAAGATGCTGAGAACGGACCCTCCTCGCCCGGTCGTCGACGTGACCGGACTGCCAGGCGTATACGATTTCACGCTGGAATTCTCCACGGAATTGTCGAGTGAGGTTGGAGGAGCCGACGTTGGGCCGGAGGCTCCCGATCTCACGACGGCGCTTCGAGAGCAGCTCGGACTCCAGCTTGTGGCCAGAAAGCTTCCTTTCAAGGTCGTAGTGATTGATGGCATCGATCGATTTCCTTCGGAGAATTGATTCAGCACCACGGCACCCTCCCGCGCGTCCGGACAGTGGCAGGCGGTAAAGTAAGAAGGCAGCATGCGCCGCGAACCTGCTTTCTTTGAAGACCGCGAGATGGATTTGATCTACATCGCGAAAAAGCTGAAGGAGGCGCTGCGGCTGGAAACGGCGCTCACCCAATCGGGCGTGGACTACGCGGTGGAAACCGACAAGTACTCGGGCGGCGTGATCTTCCGCAGCGAACGCGTGGGTGCATTCTTTTACGTCCTGCCGGAATCGGCCGAGGAAGCCCGGCGGATCATGCAGGAGCATGGGTTCCGGTCTGAGGTGTTGGAAAACACGCCGGGAGAAAATGCACGATGAACGGGCCGGTTCGGGCGATCGCCTGCGGCTCAATTCTCGCTATTACGCTCTTCGCGCAAAACTCGCGCGACCTCACAGATCAGTATCGCGCCACGGCCGCTAAGCTGATCGACGCCGCGCTAGCCGACCAGGGCGGCATGCAGAAGCTCTCCTATCTGTGCGACCGCATCGGCCACCGGCTGAGCGGCTCGCCCGCGCTCGACCGGGCCGTCGCCTGGGCCGCCGCGCAGATGAAGGCCGACGGCCTCACCGGCATCTCGACACCGCGCGTGAAAGTGCCGCATTGGGTGCGCGGCAATGAAGAAGCCGCGATTGTGGAGCCGGCGCCGCGCCCGCTCCACATCCTGGGCCTGGGCGGCAGCATCGCGACGCCGAAGAAAGGCATCACCGCCGAAGTAGTTCCGGTTTCGAGCTTCGAAGACCTCGACAAGCGCGGCCGCGCCGGCATTGAAGGCAAGATCGTGCTATTCAATGTTCCATTCGAAAGCTACAGCCGCACGGTGGTGTATCGAACCGCGGGTCCGTCGCGGGCGGCGCGGCTGGGCGCAGTGGCGGCGCTGGTGCGGTCCATCACTCCGGTCAGCATTCAATCGCCGCACACGGGATCGCTCGAATACGCCGACGCTTTTCCCATGATTCCGGCCGCGGCCGTCACCATTGAAGACGCGCTGCTGATCCAACGCCTGGTCGACGCTGGAAACCGTGTGACGGTGCACCTGGATATGGAGGCGCATATGCTGCCCGATGCCGATTCGGCCAATGTGATCGGCGAAATTCGCGGACGCGAGCGTCCGGACGAGATCGTCGTGATCGGCGGCCACCTGGACTCCTGGGACGTCGGCGCGGGCGCGCAAGATGACGGTTCAGGCTGCATCACCGCGCTCGAGGCCGCGCACATCATCCACGCGCTGGGCCTGGCGCCGCGGCGTACGCTGCGCGTGGTCTTCTGGACCAACGAGGAGAACGGCGGCGCGGGCGGCGACGCTTATCGCGCCTGGGCGGGCAATACGGTGCGAAATCATGTGGCTGCCATTGAAATGGACGGCGGCGCCGAAAAGCCGGTGGGCTTCGGCGTCAGCGCGAGCGGCGACCTGGAAGGAATGCTGGACCGGCTGCATGAGATCGGTGCGCTGCTGGACCGCATCGACGCCGGCTCGATCCAACCCGGCGGAGGCGGCGCCGACATCGCACCCATCATGGCCGAGGGCGTTCCGGGCCTCGCGCTACGCACGGTGGGCACGCACTACTTCGACTGGCATCACTCCGAGGCCGACACCACGGACAAAGTGAACCTCCAGGAACTGCGCGCCAATATTGCGGCCATGGCGGTGATGGCGTATGTGCTCGCCGATATGCCGACGCCGCTGCGTTCGTTCACGTCATCTACCCGGTGACTTGGTATTCGCCGATGCCGTCGGATTCGCGGTTACGTACTCCAGCTCTTTGTTGATCACCAACTGCAGATCCGGCCACGCGAGCCCGCCGATCCTGCGGCCGTTGATGAACAACGTCGGCGTCCCCGGCGCGCCCAGTTCGAGCGCTTCGGCGATGCTCTGTTTCACCTCCGGCTCGGTAGCCTTGGTGTCCAGGCACTGGCCGAGCTGGAGCGTATCCACGCCGTTCTTGCCCGCCCAATCCAGCACTGTCATGTTGAGATTGTCCGGCATGATTTCGTCCTGGGTTTCGTAAATCCAGTCGTAGAATTTCCAGAACGCGTCGTTGCTTTGCCTGTAAACGCAGCGGCCGTCGATGGCAGCGGCGAGCGCCCAGGGATGGATGGACTGCAGCGGATAATTCTTGAACACCACTCGCACTTTGCTGTCGAAAGCCTCCGCCACGTTCTGCCTCAAAATCGGCGCTTCCGCCTTGCAATCCGGGCACTCGAAATCGCCGAATTCGACGATGGTCACGGGCGCTTCGGCCGGGCCGAAGCTCGGCTGATCCTTCAAAGTGAGCTTGTCCAGGTTGGATTGAAACGGGGACTTATGCAGGTTGAAAACGTCGCCGCGAATGATGGTCTGGCCGTCGGCGGAAATGTAAAATAGCTCGTCTTTCCCGGTATCATTGAAACTCAGGTGCACCAGGACTTCGTAATAGCCGGGCAGATATTTGGCGCGGACCGGATCGTCGATCTTGAACATCACCTCGCCCCGGAACAGCTCCAGGTGCCGCAGATACTTTTCAAAGACGGCTTTATCGAGCGCGCCGGGAGGGTTTCCGGCGGCCGAGGCGAGTAAAGCAACCAAGAGCAGCAAACAGGCGATTCTCACGCACCCATTATATGTTCGATTTCGCCCGCGGCCCGTTTAGCGAATTGCCGCGCCAGCGAACTCAAGCCTTCGCCAGCCGACAGGTCCGCGATGGGGACATGGCAAACGTAGGCTTGACCCGCAAACCCAAAGAGGGCGCGGGCTAACGCAACGATCTGGGCGGGACTGGATACATGCGTCAGTGACGAAGGCGCCGGCACTTCGTCCACGGGAGCGACGCGAGAATCGTGTGCGCCCGCGTCCGCATCGACGAAGACAACTGTGCGATAAGGGGAGATTTCGGCGGCAATCTCGGGCGTCAGTTGAACCACCTTGCGCTTCAGAAGGCCCGGACGGGCGGGAAGCGCTCTTGCGACGTGGTACGCGACGCCGTCGTCCCGCCGCAGCGGATTGCCGATCGCGATCACCAGCGACGGCCGCATCACGCACCTCGCGACAGGCGTTGCAGCAGTTCGCCATCAGGCGCGAGCAGCTCCACTTCGAGCGGCATCTGGCCGAGCGCGTGCGTGGAACAGGAAAGGCACGGATCGTAGCAGCGGATCGCGGCTTCCAGGCGGTTCAGAAACCCTTCGTCAAGTGACGCGCCGCCGGAGCCTAACTTGAGAAAATGCTTGGCCGTTTGATCGACGGCGGCGTTCATGGCGTATTTGTTTTGACCCGTGGCGATCAGCAGGTTGGCGCGGGTCATCAAGCCATTGGCGTCCACCCAATAATGATGGAACAGCGTGCCGCGCGGCGCTTCGCACGATCCGATGCCCTCGCGCCGGTTGAGCGATGCCTTGGCCTGGATGTTTTCGCCGTAGAGGTCCCGGTCCGCCATCAGCTCTTCAATGCGCTCGACGCAATGCAGCATTTCGATGAGGCGCGCCAGATGATAGTGGAAGGATTGGCACACGGTATCGCGGCCACGCTGCTTGAACTCGCGCAGCTCGCGATCCGCGCGCGCGGTGCCGGCGAATTTGGCGACATTCAGCCGCGCCAGCGGCCCCACGCGATAATGCCCTTGCGGATAGCCGAACGGCTGGTAGTACGGCGATTTGATGAAGGAATCGGCTTCACTCGCTTCGGCCAGATACGTGTAGTAGCGCCTGGGGTCCAGGCTGTCGGCGATGGTGTTGCCCGCGCCGTCGACGATGCGAATCGTGCCGTCATAGTATTCCAAACCGCCGTCGGCGTTTACCGTTGCCAGGAACAAAGACGGGAAATTGCCCATGTGTTCCACTTCGGCCGAAAACGAATCGAGCAGTCCCTTCAGGCGGTCGAGCGCGATGGACACCGATTCGACCGATTCCGGAATCCATTGCAGAATTTCGTCGCGCTGCGCCGTGGTGAAGCGCCGGTGTACACCGCCCGGACCACTCCAGCCCGGATGAACCTTCTTACCACCCACCAATTCGATGACGCGCTGGCCGAACTGGCGCAGCCGGATGCCGCGTCGCAGAAAATCGGGATCGCGCTCGAGTAATCCGAAGATGTTGCGCTTTTCAGGCGGCGAATCGATGCCCAGCAGCAAATCGGGCGATGATAGATGAAAGAAGCTGAGCGCGTGCGATTGCAAAATCTGCGCGTAGTTCACCAGGCGACGTTGCTTTTCGGCCGCCAGCGGAACTTCCACGCCTAGCAGCATGTCGCCGGCCTTGGAGCTGGCGAGCACATGACTGACCGGGCAGATGCCGCAGACGCGCGACATCAATCCCGGCATTTCCTGAAACGGGCGGCCCTCGCACAGCTTCTCGAACCCGCGGAATTCGGTGACATGAAAGCGCGCCGATTGCACTTGGCCCGCGTCATCGAGTTGGATCGAAATCTTGGCGTGGCCCTCGATGCGCGTGACCGGTTGAATGATGATGCGGCGGCTCATGTTCCGAACTTTCTGCCATTCGCGGCGGGTGCTTGGCCGGCGAGCAACTCCGTGACGAAAGTGTAAATTGCATCCGCCGC
>JASHQT010000614.1 GCA_030039005.1 Bryobacteraceae bacterium | reverse complement strand
AATGATAAAAAACAGTATGGCTAGTCTTGGGGTCCATAAGAAGCTGACACACGCCGGCTTCAAATCCGGGCACATCGGTCGCCAGCAGCTCGGCCGTTCCCTTCATCGACGCTGGTGGTCCAACCGCCGTAATCGACTCCAGCGACGTTGATGTGGTGGGCGAGAAGCAGCTTCTTTATCGCTAGGAGGATCTGACTACGGGTGTTCGAGTCCACACTCATTTTGCTGCTCGCTCTCTTTCAACTGACGATCCCTCTGCCGCACCCTCAATAGTGAATGCAGCCCATTCGTATACGGAACCGCCCCGCGCCGAAGGCTCGCAGCATGTCGCGTTTGGCGGCGGTGAGTGCCAACGCTGGCGACTGGTTCCTCAATAGATGCTCGTAAGAATGCTTCGTAAGAAATAGAGATGCATCGTCGCCAACCTACCACAAGGTCGAGATCACGGATCGGGCTCCTCCTAAAAGAAATGTTTGCGAAAGATTCGCAACTCCTTCTTGCCCTTGCAGCGGACCTACGGCGCTTTCGCGCGCCGACAGCACTACCAATCGGGCATTGAAGCACAATAGTACAATCTCCGAGACCTGCAGGAAGCTGTCTTCTCCTGCGGCTAGATCACTCGTCAGAATAAGCGTGAAACGATCCGGAAACGTCGAGTCGGCGAATCCATGAACTGCAAGATGAATCACTCGGTACTGGCCGAGTGTTTCACGTTTGAAGGCGGCCTCGGTTGCTGACCTGCCCATCAAGAGGTTCAACTTGCTTTCCCCGGAATGGACGCTGCGATTCGCACTTCATCAGCAGAGGACGGGAGACCGGCAAAACCTGCTCGGTTGAATCCATGAGTGAGAGCGACTCGATTGAGAGACTTCCGCCGTATGGAATTCCTCCAATTGCGAGATGCGCCTTTGTCGCCGGCGGTCGCTGCGCCGGTTGCGTCAAGAGAAAAAGCGTCGTATCGGACGGAGAATACATTACTGTCCGAGTTTCCACGACGTACCGACCAGACGGTTCTCTGAGCGCATGAAAAGGGACCCGAGATAGTTGACCGTTAGGGAGGCCCCCCAGGATACCCAGGTTCGGATTCAGGTTTTAGTTCTTGCAAGGGAGTGGAGGTTCAAGCCCTCTCATCCGCACCAAATAAAACCAAGTAGAAGCAAAAGCGAAGCACCGTTCAACACGCTGTCACTTTTCTCATGTATTAATGAAAGAATGGATCGTCGCACCTTTCTGAAAGCTACCGGCGGACTGGCCACCGGCGCCCTGCTCAGCCCGGAACTGTTGCGCGCCGCCTCGTCGCAGATCAAGCACATCGTCGTGCTGATGATGGAGAACCGCAGCTTCGACCATTTTCTCGGCTGGCTGCCGAATGCCAACGGCAAACAGGCCGGGCTGTCCTATCAAGATGTCAACGGCGTGAGCCACCCCACTCACGAATTGGCCCCGGATTGGACAGGCTGCGGGTTCAACGATCCGGACCACAGCTATAGCGGCGGCCGCATCGAAGTGGACAATGGCCTCATGGATGGTTTCATGAAGACCTCCACTGCCGACGTCTACGCCATCGGCTATTACCAGGAAGTCGACAATCAGTTTCTTCCACAGTTCGCCCGCAACTTCACCACTTGCGACATGTACTTTCCCTCGATCCTCGCGCCCACCTTCCCCAACCGCATCTTCCAGCTTTGTGGCCAGACCGACCGCCTGGATGACAGCATCTCGCTGTGTTCTTACAAAACCATCTTCGATCACTGCACCGCGGCGGGCGTGAGCTCGCGCTATTACTACGGAAACGTGCCTTTTCTGACGCTCTTCCCCATCGATTTGCTCCTGTACACCCACCCGTTCGCGACTTTCCTTTCGGACTGCGCCGCAGGCACTCTGCCGGCCGTTTCGTTCGTCGATCCGAGCTTCACGCTTCTACTCAATACGGCAAATGACAACCACCCGGAGTCCGATATACGCAACGGCGATGCATTCATCGCGCAGGTTTACAACGCCGTGACCACTGGCCCGGAGTGGAGCAGCACCGTCCTGGTAATGAACTACGACGAATGGGGCGGCTTCTTTGACCACGTACCGCCGCCGCGCGCGCTGGCCCCGAACGATAGCGATACGGATCTTGTCGATGGCAAGGCTCTGCTGGGCTGCCGCTGCCCGTGCATCGTGGCGTCGCCCTGGACGGTGGGTGTGCCCTCCAACCCGACGGTCGACCATACCGTCTTCGACCACACCTCAGCGCTCAAAATGATCGAATCTGTCTTCAATGTGAAGCCGCTGGCGGCACGTGAGACGTCGAACGATGTTGGCAACTTGCTTTCCGTGATCGACTTGGGTAGTCCGCCGCAAGTGGCGCCCATATTGCCGCAGCCCCAGCCGGTGCCTCCGCAGACCATCTGTTCGAGCAGCATCAGTCCGAACGTCACATCCCTCGCGCGCACCGACGACGAGTCAGGGGGATTCCGGCGGCTCGAACAAGCTGCACGACAGCGCGGCTGGCCAATCTATGAGTAGGTCTACATGGTCGATCAAACCAGGCAGTACTCCCAGGACGGTCTTGTCTTCGGCGCGCGTTGGGCTTAGGATTGGGTGACTCTATTCTGATTAACAACGGCGGGGTTCTGCCTTCTCGAGCCCCGCTACTTTTTTGAGCCCTGGCTTTTCAAGCATATCCGTCTTCCTGAGCTGATCGCTCTGCAGAAGTAACCTTAAGGAATACCAGAGATTCGGGATCGAAGAAGGTTTGGATAATAGCACCTTCTCGTTCTCGTAAATTACCAGTACTCAATAAACATTGCCGACATTGTTTGTTGGCCACCGTACTGCTACACTCTTCTCCTACTCCTATGTCGCCATTCGGCCACTTACGGCTGCTGGAAGCCGAGAGCATCCATATTATGCGCGAGGTGGCTTCCGAGTTCCAGCGGCCCGTGATGCTATATTCCATCGGGAAGGACTCCTCGGTCCTGCTGCGGCTGGCGCAGAAGGCCTTTCATCCGGCGCCGATCCCGTTCCCGCTGCTGCACATCGACACTACCTATAA
>JASHQT010000613.1 GCA_030039005.1 Bryobacteraceae bacterium | reverse complement strand
TGGGACTTGCTGGGAGGGGCGCGGACCCGCGCCCGGCGCTGCGGGCCCGGGTTTCATGGCTTGAGAGAAGCCTCGCAGTACGATTCCGACAATGCTCTTCAGCACGGTCAGAACCACCACCGTGAGAATCAGCTCAAAAATCAGGCGAAACATTTTCGCTCACCTTCATCTTAGCCCACAGAGGCGCGGGCGCACCTCAAACCGGAAAAGTCAGATCGCCCGCGCCTTCGTTGTGGGCGGGTCAATCAGAAGCTGAAGGCAGAAGCTGAAGGCAGAAGCTGAAGGCGGACGCTATTCTTCCCGGTTCGCCGCCTTGCGCGCCGCGTCGATGCGGGCCTGCGCGTGGCGGAAGGCGATCAATGCGGAGGCGATGTCCACGCCGAGGGCGGGATTCAGCATCGCTTCCTGCGCGTGGCGCAGGTCTCTCTCGGCGGCCGACACGTCGATCTCGTGGCCTTTTTCAGCCACGTCGGTGAGCACGCGCACGACATTGTTGTAAATCTCCAGGAATCCGCCGCAAATCGCAATGCTGTAGCGATGATCGTCCGGCGTGACGTAGGTCAGAGCGCCGATCCCGAGTTCGGAAAGCAACGCCGCGTGATCGGGCAGCACGCCGATATAGCCGTCTTTGGCGGGAATCTGCGAGCGCACGGCTTTTTCGCGCGCCAGGAGCCGTTCGGGCGTCGCGATTTCGATATCGAACGTGTCGGCCATGAGCGATTATGCGCCTTGCTTAGCCAGCTCCTCGGCGCGTTTCTTGACATCTTCGATGTCGCCCTGCATGTAGAACGCCTGCTCGGGCAGATCGTCGTGCTTGCCGTCCACAACCTCCTTGAAGCTGCGGACCGTATCGGCGAGCGGAACATACTTGCCCTTGAAGCCGGTGAACTGTTCGGCTACGTGGAACGGCTGCGAAAGGAACTTCTGGATCTTGCGCGCGCGCGCCACGGTTTGCTTGTCGTCGTCGGAAAGTTCGTCGATGCCCAGGATCGCGATGATGTCCTGCAGGTCCTTGTAACGCTGGAGAATCTGCTTCACCTGTTGCGCGACGCCGTAGTGCTCGTCGCCAAGGATGCGGGGGTCGAGAATGCGCGAGCTCGATGCCAGCGGATCTACGGCCGGATAGATGCCCTGCTCTACCAGGCTGCGCGTCAGGTTGGTGGTGGCATCCAGGTGCGCGAAAGTGGTGGCCGGCGCGGGATCGGTGTAGTCATCCGCCGGCACGTAAATGGCCTGCACCGAAGTGATGGAGCCTTTTTTGGTGGACGTAATGCGCTCCTGCAACTCACCCATCTCGGTGGCCAAGTTGGGCTGATAGCCCACCGCCGAAGGCATGCGGCCGAGCAGCGCCGAAACTTCCGACCCGGCCTGCGTGAAGCGGAAGATGTTGTCGATGAACAGCAGCACGTCCTGGCCGGCTTCATCGCGGAAAAATTCGGCCACCGTGAGACCGGTGAGGCCCACGCGCAGCCGCGCGCCGGGCGGTTCCGTCATCTGCCCATAGATCAATGCGACTTTGGACTTCGTGTAGTCGTGCGGATTCAGCACGCCCGAGTCCTGCATTTCGTTCCACAGGTCGTTCCCCTCGCGCGTGCGCTCGCCCACACCGGAAAACACGGACACGCCGCCATGTTTCAGAGCAATGTTGTTTATCAGCTCCATGATGACGACGGTCTTACCGACGCCCGCGCCGCCGAACAGCCCGATTTTCCCGCCGCGCAGGTAGGGCTCCAGCAGATCGATCACCTTGATGCCGGTTTCGAACATCTGCAGCTCGGTGGCCTGCTCTTCAAAGGGCGGCGCCTGGCGGTGAATGGACCAATGCTCTTTGGTCTCGATGGGGCCCATGTTGTCCACCGGCTGTCCGATAACGTTCATCACGCGTCCCAGCGTCTGATTGCCCACCGGCACTTCGATGCCATGGCCCAGGCTCACGGCTTTCATGCCGCGCACCATGCCGTCGGTGGGCTGCAGCGCGATGGAGCGCACGCGGCCCTCGCCGATGTGCTGCGCGACCTCGGCCATCACGTCCACGGGAATGGGCGTGTCGAAGCCTTCGCTGGTAATGTGTACCGCCGTATTGATGACGGGAATCTGGTTCTCGGGAAATTGAATGTCGACGGCGGGTCCGGCTACCTGGATGACCTTGCCTTCTACCTGCGCCGCTGTTGTTGTTGCCATAAGTTACCTCTCCGTTGGACGCCGCGGCTCTAATCTAGAGCCGCTGCGCCGCTCACAATTTCGATAATCTCTCGCGTAATGCTGGCCTGCCGGACACGGTTCATGTTCAGCGTCAGCGAACTGATGACGTCGGCGGCGTTGGAGCTTGCCGCTTCCATCGCGGTCATGCGCGCGGCGTGCTGCGCCGCGTCGGATTCGAGCATCGCGCGATATACCTGCGATTCGATGTAGCGCGGCAGCAGCGCCGAAAACAGTTCCTCGGGCCGCTGCTCGTAAATGTAGTCGATCTGCTCCTGCTTTTCCGGAAGCCCCATGGGCAGCAGACGCGTGGTGACCAGCTGCGACGCCATCAGGCTCTTGAAATTGTTCACCACCACGTACACCGCGTCGATCTCGGCCTTGCGGAACATGTCCGTCACTTTGCGGGCGATCTCGAGGGCGTCCTCATAGCGCGGCGCCTTTTGAAACAGCGTGGTGTATTCGCCGCTGATGTTGGCGCGCCGCCGTTTGAAGAAATCGCGGCCCTTGCGCCCGATCAACTCCAGACGGACTTCAGCGTCGCGGTGTTCGGCGATGAATTTTTGCGCCAGTCGGATGACGTTGGAATTGAAGGCGCCGGCCAGGCCGCGGTCGGCCGTGATCACCAGAAGCAGAATGCGCTTCTCCTCGCGCCGCGCCAGCAAATCCACTCCCTCGCCCGTATTGTGCTCGGCCACTGCCTGCGCCACGTTCACCAGCATGCGCCGGATGATTTGCGCGTACGGCCGTGCCGCCAGCACGCGATCCTGCGCGCGGCGCAGCTTCGCCGCCGAGACCACCTTCATGGCTTTGGTGATCTGCTGCGTGTTTTTCACCGAGCGGATGCGCCGGCGTAAATCGATCAGGCTGGGCATGGGCTTTTCTTGAGCGCCCCTTAAGCGGTGACCAGCGCTTCCTTGTGCTGCGAGACGAAGCGCTCCTTGAACTCCTTGATCGCCGCGTTGAGCTTGTTCTTGATCTGATCGTCCAGGGCTTTCTTTTCGCGGATCTCCTGGAGCAACCCGGGTTGCGAGGAATCGAGGAAACGATTCAACTCGGCCTCGAACGGACGAACGTGCTCCACGGCCAGATCGTCCAGCATGCCCTGCGTGCCGGCATAGATGATAATCACCTGCTTTTCCACCGGCACCGGCTGGTACTGCGGCTGCTTCAAAATCTCCATGAGCCGCTTGCCGCGATTCAACTGCTGCTGCGAGGCCTTGTCGAGCTCGGAGCCGAACAGCGCGAACGCCGCGAGCTCGCGGTACTGCGCCAGATCCAAGCGCAGCGAACCGGCCACCTGCCGCATAGCTTTCACCTGCGCGCTGCCGCCCACGCGGCTCACCGACAGGCCGACGTCAATGGCCGGGCGCTGGTTGGAATTGAACAGGTCGGCGAGCAGGAAGATCTGGCCGTCGGTGATCGAAATCACGTTGGTGGGAATATAAGCTGAAATGTCGCCGGCTTGCGTTTCGATGATGGGGAGCGCGGTGAGGGAACCCCCGCCATGCTCGTCATTCAATTTGGCCGCGCGCTCAAGCAGGCGGCTGTGGAGATAGAACACATCTCCGGGATAGGCTTCGCGTCCCGGCGGACGGCGCAGCAGCAGCGAAATCTCGCGATACGCCGCGGCGTGCTTGGACAGATCGTCGTAAATGCACAAGGCGTGGCGCTTGGTATCGCGGAAATACTCGCCCATGGCGCATCCGGCGTACGGGGCGATATATTGCATGGGCGCGGGATCGGAGGCCGTGGCTGCCACCACCACCGTATAATCCATGGCGCCGTAGTCTTCGAGCGTTTTCACCACTTGCGCCACTGTTGAGCGCTTCTGGCCGATGGCGACGTAGATGCAAATCACGTCGCCGCCCTTTTGATTGATGATAGTGTCCAGCGCGACGGCGGTCTTGCCGGTCTGACGGTCGCCGATGATCAGCTCGCGCTGTCCGCGGCCGATCGGAATCATGGAGTCAATCGCCTTGATGCCGGTTTGCAGCGGCTCCTTCACACCACGCCGGTCGATAACGCCGGGAGCGATGCGCTCCACCGGCAGCGTGGTGCTGGTCGAAATCGGGCCTTTGCCGTCGATGGGTTCGCCCAGCGCGTTCACCACGCGGCCAATGAGCGCCTCCCCCACCGGCACGGACATGATCTTTCCGGTGCGGCGCACTTCGTCGCCCTCGCGGATTTCCTGGTACTCGCCGAGCAGCACCGTTCCCACCTGGTCCTCTTCCAGGTTGAGCGCGATGCCGGTGACACCGTGCGGGAACTCTACCATTTCGCCCGCCATCACGTTTTCCAGCCCATAGACGCGCGCAATGCCGTCGCCCACCGAGATCACCGATCCGGTTTCGGAAACACTGACCGCCTGGTCGTAATGCTCAATTTCACCGCGCAGCAAGCGCGCGATTTCATCAGCGTGGATCTGAGCCATAAGTCATCCCTAAAAAATCAGCCCCCAAAAATCTACCGCTATATTCGGCCGCATTACGCAGAAGCTTGTCCGGCCAGCTTTCTCCCCAACTCCCGCAGCTCCCCGCGGACCGACCCATCATAGACAGTCGAACCGATGCGTGCCACCAAGCCTCCGACCAGCGACGGATCCAGGTCAAATCGCAGGCGCACGCGTTTGCCGGTGAGCTTCGATAATTCCGATTCCAGGCCCGCGCTCTGGCCCGCATTCAGCGGGACCGCGGAAGTGACATCCGCGCGCACGAACCCGAGCCGCTCGTCGAGCTGGTGTTCGAACGCTTCCCGAATGTCCTCAAAGGCCGCGATACGGCGATGATCGACGATCACGTATACGAAGTTGCGGATCAAAGTCGATACGCCGAGCCTCGCCAGCAGCGTCGCCATCACGGCCCGCTTGCGTGACGTGGGGATGGCCGGCGTGAGCAACGCGGTGCGCAACTCCGGCGATTCCTGAAGGAGTCCTTCGACGGCGGCGAGCTGCGCCTGCGCTTCTTGCGGCTTCAAAGCCGCACCAGTTGCCTTTACATCAGGCGACATGACGATATCCACCAGGGCGTGAGCGTATCGATGCGCGACAGCGGAGGCCATAGGTCAGTTTGCCCCGAGGCGCGAAGCGGCGCGACGATCCAAATCGGCCAGGAAGCCGTTCACCAATTTCTCCTGCAGCCCCGGATTCATCCGCGCGCGAATGCGCTCTTGGGCCAGCCCCACCGCCAGGCCGGCGGCATATTTCCGCAGTTCATCCTTGGCGCCGCGGGTCATCAACTCAATCTCCTGGCTGGACTGTTCGCGGATTCGATCCAGATGGCGCTCCGTCTCTTGCCGGATTCGCTCCCCCTCGGCGGTCATTTCCGCATGAGCGGCCTCCCGCAGACTCTCGATTTCGCGCTGCAAATTGGCCAGCCGCATCTCGACGCTCGCAGCGTACGCCGCGGCTTCATGCTTGATCTTGGCCGCCTCATTCAGAGCCGCCTGGATTTCTTCGCTCTGCTTGCGAAACAAGGGCGGAACGCTCTTCTTGATCAGGTACCCCAGGACGACCACCAGAATCACAAAATTGGCAATGTCCCAGCCCAGGGAGGGCTCGCTCGCCGCGGCTTCGTTTCCAGATGACGCGCCCTTGGATTCCTGCGGCAGCGCGCAGAAGGCCAAGCCGAGGCCAAGGGTGAGAATCAGCGCGATTCTTCTGATCACGCCAGCGTCCTTTCGAGCAGCGTGTTGGCGATTTCATCGGCCAGCGGTCCCGCCGAGGCTTGCAACTGGACCTTGGTCGCAGCCGCTTCATCATCGAGCTGGAGCTTGGCCTGATGAATCAGCTCACGCGCCTTCTGGCGCGCGTCGTCCAATTGCCCGGTTTGCTCGCTCATCCAGCGCTTGCGTGCCTCTTCCTGTTCCTGATAGATCGCCTCCCGCGCCTGCTGCAGTTGCGCCTCGATGGACTTGGTCTGCTCCTCGGCTCTGGCCCGCATGGCTGTCGCATTTTCCTTCAGACCCTCGGTAGCGGCCCGCCTTTTCGCCAGCACTTCGCCCATCGGCCGGAAAAACATCCGTTTGAGGTAAAAGTGGACCACCAGCAACAAAAAAATCGTGGGGACGCCTTTTAGCAGGAGTTGACCTAGAGCTTGTAACGTCGCTTCCATGATTTAAAGAAGGGAACTGGCAGACTGCGAGAAGGCGCTTCCGATAGCTACAGCACGCCCCAAAACTGGTGTCCCGAACCGTTAACGTAGCATACCCGGAGCAATGAATTCAACCGATTGTCCCCTCCGGCCGCCTGTGAGAATATCGCCTGTAAGAATATCGAAAGACCCGAAAGGAGGCCACGCATGATTTCCGGCGCGCACGTCATTATCTACAGCAAGAATGCCGAAGCCGATCGCGCGTTCCTGCGCGATGTCCTCGGATTTGCGTCAGTGGACGCAGGGCACGGGTGGCTGATCTTTGCGTTGCCGCCCGCGGAAGCCGCCGTTCACCCTACCGAGGAGAACGGCGGGCACGAACTGTTTCTCCTGTCCGACGACCTCCAGGCCGATATCTCGGCGCTACGCGCGCAAGGGACGCAGTGCTCGAAAGTACAGGAGGAGCGCTGGGGCTCGCTCACCCGCATACGGCTTCCCGGCGGAGGCACGGTCGGTCTTTACCAGCCCAAGCATCCGACGGCGTTCAGCCTGCAGTAACGCTGATGGAAGCCCGCTATTTCGGCGGCGCGGGCGGCTCCGGCGGTTTGGCGAACCTCGCATCTTCCACCGGCACGTTGGGGGTGATCTCGGTCAGGGTGTATTCCTCGCGGCCGCTCACCCATCCGAATGTCCGTTTGAACGGCATCATCACGCCCGCCACGGGACGGTAATCGGAAAAGTCGATCTGGGTGGGAACGCGTCCGACCACCGAATTGGCATACCGCACCATGCGCCGGAGCAGATTGCTGTCCTTATCGAAATAAAACGTGGCGATAAACCCGCCCGGACCACTTCCTTGCAGGACGTTGACGGTGTGGCTGGAGATCTTCCCGCTACCCACGAGCGGCGGACCATCCAGATTCTCCTGGTAGCTCACGCGCCACGTCTGGAAGAATGATTTGATATTGCCGGGAAACGCCAGCTCGCCGTCCAGCTTCCCGCCGTCGGCCGCGGTCGCGGTCAACTGGTACTCCTCGATGACCGTGAGCGGCAGCGCGACCCAGGCGTCCTGACCGTTGTAGGTGCGGATCATATTGCCTTCGCGCTGGTGGACGATGGTGACGAACTTGTCGGGTGCCTTGGCGTAGATCTCAGCGGGATTCTGAGCGTCGGCGCCAAAAGTGGTGCTGGTGCCCTTGCCCACGTAACTGGTGATTTTCGACACTGCATCAGCGCCGCCCAATGCCTTGATATAGGAATCGATCAGCTCATCGGCCGTCGGGACCACGGCGGTCTTGGGCGCCTGCGGCAGAACGTCGGTGTACATGGGAATTGGATCGCTATAGATCGCGTCGATGCCGGGCGTGGTGGCCGGGCTCGCGCTACCGCGATGGCAGGTCCAGCAGGTGACCACTTGGACGCCGCCGAAATTCGTCTTGTTGACGTTGTTCATCACCCGGATCATTTGGCGGGCGATCAGCTTGCGCGGAACATCCTTCTCCCATTGCGGGTTGGAACCGCCGGCGCCGACGTGGCAATCGCCGCAGCAGACGTTCAGAGCGGCCGAAAACAGGCCCATGGTCCCCATGAACTCGTCAACCGTCAGGCCTTTCAAAACCTGAATGTTCTTGAAAACATCGTCGGCCATTTGCGGTTTGGCCTGGGCGAAGGCGACGCCTCCGAATGGCACGAGCAGGGCGACGGCCCCGCTGTAAACCCATAATTTCCTGGTTGGAAGCTTCATAGCTTAATCTCCGTAGGGCTCGATCTCTTGGCCCTCTATCCTCATAAATGCCATGACGGGATCATCCCTGCATGCAAGCGTGCAGGAAGTATGATGATACAAAGCTGTTCTGAGCAAAGTCAAAAAATCCGTATTTGTCTAGGCCGGTATGGGTTGAGGGAGGCATCATGGCAGAAAAGACTCCGCAGACCTACTTGAACCACGTGCGGTTCCATCCTCCGTTCCATTTCTTCCTGGCGCCGGGAGGAATCGTGTTGGTGATCCTCACGGTGATCAATGTCGTGCGGAACTATCAGCGGCTGGATTCCTGGATCCTGCTTTTGACCGCGGTATTATTTTTCGTTGCCGTTTTCCTGCTCCGGGCGAACGCGCTGCGCGTGCAGGACCGCCTGATCCGGCTCGAGGAACGGCTGCGGCTGGGAGCGCTGGCGCCGCCTGAGCTTCAGACGCGCATCGGAGACTTCACCGAGGCCCAATTGATCGCGCTGCGGTTCGCTTCCGATGAAGAGCTGCCTGTGCTGGCTGCACGGGCTTTGGCCGAGAACATGAAAGGGAAGGATATCAAGAAGGCGATCGTCGCCTGGCGAGCGGATACCTTTCGGGTTTGAGGTTCTCGGGCCGCGCGTGACGTAAAATGGAGGTTAATGAACCCGCAGCCCAACCCCGATGAGAGGTTTGACCAGGTCGAGTCTACCCTGGAACATCTCGCCAACAGCCAGCGCCACCTGTTAACGGCCCAGGTGCTGATGAACGATCGCATGGATCGCGCCGAGCTGGCAATCCAGAGGCTCGCGGAAGAGAACGTGAAGCTTTCCGAAAGGGTGCAAACCATCGCCGAAAAGGTCGACGCGCTCACCGACATCATCCGGCGCTGGTACGAGCGCCACGGCAACGGCCAGAAGCCCTCGTAACCGGAAATTCAAACTGGCTCGGTCAAAAATTGGTGATTATGCACTTGACAAACAAGTAGCAATTGGCGCATACCTGAAGCATGAAGAACGCGCCGTCAATCATAGACGTAAAAACGAAATTCGGAACTACTGAACAGTGCGTTGCATTCCTCGAAAAAGTCCGTTGGCCCGAGGGCGTGAAGTGCCCAACGTGTGGCGGCTCCAAAATTAGCAAGTTCGTTACAAACGAAACGACTCGCGAGCGAGTGAACCGCAAGGGCGTGAAGAAAGAGGTTCGCGTACCGGCGCGGCATTTGTACACATGCATGGAGCCGACATGCGGTTATCAGTTCAGCCCGACCGTTGGGACAATCTTCCACGACACACACTTGCCGCTTGAGAAGTGGTTTCAGGCCGTGGCGCTGATGTGCAATGCGAAAAAAGGACTCTCCGCAAAGCAAATGGAGCGCGATCTCGGCGTAACGTATCGCACGGCGTGGTATCTGAATCATCGTATCCGTAAAGCCATGGAAGACGGCGCTCCGGGGCTGCTCACGGGCACAGTCGAAGCGGATGAATACTATCACGGCGGCGTATATGACAAGCGCCGCAAGCGTGAGCGCCATCAGACACAGCCAATCTTCGGTGCGATCCAGCGTGGAAAGAATGGAGAGCCGTCTAAGGTGCGCTCGTTCCCTATTCCAACGAATAGCTCCACGTTCATCACGGCAGCCGTCAAGGGCACGGTCTCAACAGATGCCGATCTCTTCATTACCGACGAAGCGGCTTGGTACAAGAAAGCAGGCAAGCCGTACCGCCACGAGACGATCAATCATATAAAACTTGAGTACGTACGCAAGGGCGATCCGCGCTCGATTCACACGAATTCAATCGAGAATTTTTGGTCCCTCTTCAATCGCGGCGTGGTCGGCTCGTTCCATAAGGTAAGCGTGAAACACCTGCGGCGCTACTTGGATGAATTCACATTTCGATTCAACAATCGCAACGCTGAGGATATGTTCGGGCTTGTGATGCTAAATCTGCTGATAGCGACCGGAATCAAGTACGCCGATCTTGTGGCTAATGCCGAGCAGCCGAAGGACGACGAGGAGCCTTACTCCGGGCCGCGCTCTTCTTACGAACCTTGGTAGACTTTATGCCATCCTTAACCGTGGCCGGGGCAGAAACTAGCTTTCGGATTGCGTTTTCGAACTGTTCGCTATCTACCCTCATCGGATTGCCTTCACATAGCCGTTGTGGTACTTTGGTCTTGTGATTTATAAATCACAGACGGAGACGTTGGGCATCGGTAAGCCCGTAGGTCCTATAAACCGTTAACTCTGCAAGGGTTTTGCGGGTTCGACTCCCGCCGTCTCCGCCCTGTATCGATTATACCTTCAAACTGCGGTATTCTGCTCTCGGTCCATTGAAAAATTGGGGAGGCGGTGCTATATCTGTAGTTGTGTATCTGTGATTTAAAGATTACAGGACTGGCAACCGATATGTTTGAGTGGATGCGCAACGGCGGCACATTTTCTTCTACGAACCCGGACGCGTGGATTCTTGGCTCGACGAGCTTGAGCAGGCAGACCCGGCAACGTACGATGCCGTCGTATCACGCCTCGAACGCGTCGAGGATGGGAACTTGGGAGATTATGGTCGCGCCGGAGGAGTTTTTGAACTGAGATTCATCAGGACCGGTCCAGGTTATCGCATATACTTTGGGATGGACGGAGACATCGTGATCATCCTATGGGCTGGCGTCAAGAAAACGCAAGACGCAGACATAAAGATAGCTGAGAGGCTTTGGGCACAATACAGGAATGGATGAGAAACTCAAATCCTACAATGATTGGTTGGGCAAGAAGCTTGCCGATCCGGTGCGTGCTGCACGATACCTGAATTCTGCCAGCGAAGATTCAGAAGCCATGTTTTTGAAAGCGCTCCGAAAGGTAGCGGCGGCTCAAAATAAGCCAATGGCCGAGATCGCCGAGGCTTGCGGGGTGAGCCGGGAGAGCCTTTATCGCATGCTTTCGGAAAGCGGCAATCCGACCTCCGAGAACCGACGTGCTATCTTGGGCGTCCTTGGGTTCAAATCTGTTGTTGTGCCCGTGGAGCGGGAGACAGACTCTCCAGGCGAACGCCGAGACTTTGCTCAGCAGGTCGCCGACGCAACTACATCAACTGATCCGAGTCCAGATGAATCAATTTCCTTCCGCCATGCCGCGCCGTTGCACGAATGGGCGACATACGCTTTTGGCGGCATTTCCAGCAACACGAACATAGGCACAGTATTTGCAGCAACACCTAGCGACTGCATTTTTGTGCAACCGGAATATCTGGGGCGTTTATCTGAAGAAAGATCTATCCCCAAACAGGTCAGCGCTCCCCAGAATCTTGGCTCAGAAGCCAACGTTCTTCATGCTGACGTGATGAGACTCATCAATGCCTGACCAAACTCCAAAAGCTGCGCCGGCCACATTCGTACGTGACGACGACTTCGAAGAGCTTTACGCCAACAACGTGCGCTTCGAGTCTACCGTGTTGGATCTCAAAATGATTTTTGGCAAGAGCGATCAACACTCTGGTAGCGAGGTCGTTAGACAACACACGGCAGTAACTTTGCCGTGGCCGCTAGTAAAGACAGTTGCATATTATTTAGCTGTCAATATCCTTGTGCACGAAACGCAGAACGGCCCAATCACTGTTCCTCCAATCCATACCCCTCCTCCCATCGAGCCACCGACGGAACAACAGCGCGCAGAGATTCTGAATCCAGACGAGTTGTTTCAGAGACTGACCGATCTACGGAAGCGGTTCCTTTCCGAAGAACTTTTCTGAGTATCGGCCTGTCACGCCGTCGTCATGCTACAGCCGACCGAAGTTGTTTGTCAAGTGCATAATCACCCAAAAATTTACTTGCCCTAGACGGGGATTCGCAGGAAACTGTGGTTTAGCGCCCGAACCGTCGCGCCCTTGGAGGGAATCCCGAATTGAAACTCAGTGAAGCCACCGTCTTTGAGCCGACTGAGCGGTGGACCGTCACCGACGCCGGCGAACTCTACGACGTCGCCAGTTGGGGCAAAGGCTATTTTTCGGTCGGCGCCAACGGACACCTGTGGGTGCATCCGAGCAAAGATCCGGCCCGGGGAATCGATCTGCGCGAGCTCATCGAGAAGCTCGAACTGCGTGGCATCTCGCTGCCCATCCTCATCCGCTTCGCCGAAATCCTGAAACATCGCCTGGGGGAGATGTACCAGGCGTTCCAGAGCGCCATCAGCGAACACAACTACAAGGGCGATTACCGCTGCGTCTATCCGATCAAGGTGAATCAGCAGCGGCAGGTGGTGGAGGAGGTCTTCCAGTTCGGCAAGCCGTACCATTTCGGCCTGGAGGCCGGCTCCAAGCCCGAACTGCTCGCCGTCCTCGCGGTGGCCGACAACGACACGCCCATCATCTGCAATGGGTTCAAGGATGACGAGTATATCGAGATGGTGATGCTGGCCAAGAAAATCGGCCGCCAGATTATTCCCGTCGTTGAAAAATACACCGAGCTCGATCTCATCCTGAAGCATTCCCAGCGCGTCGGCGTTCGGCCCACGGTGGGGCTGCGGTTGAAACTCGCCAGCCGCGGTTCTGGGCGCTGGAAATCCTCCGGAGGCTATCGTTCCAAGTTCGGCCTCACCGTCAGCGAAGCTTTACAAGCGCTCGATCAAATGAAAGCCGCGGGAATGGAGGACTGCCTGGAGCTGCTGCATTTCCACCTCGGCAGCCAGATCACCAACATCCGCCAGATCAAGGCCGCCGTGATGGAGGCCGCGCGCATTTTTGTCGAGTTGAAGCGCGCGGGCGCCGGGCTGAAATATCTGGACGTGGGCGGCGGGTTGGGCATCGACTACGACGGATCGCAAACCGATTTCGAATCCAGCGTCAATTACACGCTGCAGGAGTACGCCAACGACGTCGTCTATCACATCCAGAACGTTTGCGACGAAGCCGACGTGCCGCATCCCACGATCGTGTCGGAAAGCGGGCGCGCCATCGCCGCCTATCACAGCGTGCTGGTGTTCAATGTACTGGGCGTGAGCGGTTTCGGCGAGAACGGTTTCACGCCGGTGTCCGAAGACGCCGAGCAACCGCTCATCGATCTCCAGGAAACCTACCGCTCGCTCAGCTCCAAGAATCTGCTGGAGAGCTTTCATGACGCGCAGCAGGCCCTGGACGCCGCGCTGAACCTGTTCAGCCTGGGCTATCTGCCGCTCGCGCAGCGCAGCCAGGCCGAAACTCTGTATTGGTCCATCTGCCGGCGCGTGCACCGCATGGCCAAGGAGCTGGATTATTTTCCCGAAGAGCTGGAAGGCTTGGACGGCATGCTCTCGGATACCTACTTTTGCAATTTCTCGCTTTTCCAGAGCCTGCCCGATAGCTGGGCCGTCAAACAGCTCTTTCCCATCATGCCCATCCACCGGCTCAACGAGATGCCCGCGCGTTCGGGCGTGATCGGCGACATTTCCTGCGATTCGGACGGCAAGATCGATCAATTCATCGATCGGCGCGATGTGAAACGCACGCTGCCGCTGCACACCTACAACGGCGACCCGTATTATCTGGGCGCGTTCCTGGTGGGCGCCTACCAGGAAATCCTGGGCGACCTGCACAATCTGTTCGGCGATACCAACGCCGTGCATGTGAGCCTGGGCCCTTCCGGCGACGTGATTTTGGACGCTGTCATTCGCGGCGATACCGTCCGTGAAGTCCTGGATTACGTCCAGTTCAACGCAAAAATGCTGCTCGAAGAATTCCGGCGCGACGTCGAAACGGCCCTGCGCGACGGCAAGATCGGCTACGAGGAGTCCGGGCGCCTGCTCAAATTCTACGAAGAGGGCCTCAACGGCTACACGTACCTCGAGCAGTAGCTTTCACGACCATCTGCGCGTGGTGCTGGTGGCGCCGCGCAACCCCCTCAACATCGGCGCGGCGGCGCGCGCCATGAGTAATTTCGGATTTTCCAGGCTGCGCCTGGTGAATCCCTATCAGGTGGCTTATCAGGAAGCGCGCTCGGCGGTGCATGCTCACAGGATTCTGCGCGCGGCCGAGGAATTTCCATCCGTGGCCGAAGCCGTCGCCGATTGTGGCCTAGTGGTGGGGACCACCTCGCTGGGCCATCGCGAATTGCAGCACACGCTGCGCCCCGTGGAATTCGCCGGCCGTCTGATCCGCAAGCGCCTGGCGTCCGGGCCAGTCGCGCTATTGTTCGGCTCGGAAAAATTCGGCCTCTCGAACGACGATCTCACTTATTGCCATTGGCTGCTGCGCATCGGGACTGAGGGATCCATGAATCTCGGGCAGGCCGTCGCCGTCTGCCTGTATGAACTGGTCCGCAATCCCGCGCCTCCCAAGCCCGATTCACGCAAGCCAGCGAGCGCCCGGGATCTCGACCGCCTCACCACCCTGCTCACCGAGGTTCTCGAAAAATCCGGCTACCTGCATTCGGAAAGCGCGGAAGCGAAAATCCGGCGGTTGGTCCGGCGGCTCAATCTCGCCGGGCACGACGCCGAAATCTGGCTCGGCATGGTGCGCCAGATTCACTGGAAGTTAACTTCGGCGCGCAAGCCGCAGTGATATCCTGAGGATTCTACGCGGTATGACGGGGATGTGCAATGACCGGATTTTGCAATGACTAAAGTTCAACTCGAGTACGATCTTGTGCGGCCCTTGACCGACGGCGATGCCGGAGCGGTCGCCGACGTTCACAGTTGGTACGGCATTCTTCGTGTGCAACTGGCGCGCTCGCTCGACCGGCTGCAGGTGGAATACGACGCCTCCCGGCTTACCGAAAAAGACGTGGAAGCCGTGCTCCAGCGGTTCGGCCTGCCGATCCAGCGCAAATGGGCCATTCCGTGAGGCGTCCGGATCTCTTCAGGGCTCGCGATTTTCTGGCCGGCCATTATAACGAGCAGATTTCGTTAAGCGACGCAGCCGGTGTCGAATGTGTCATGGAGGACAACTCCAACAACTGGTTCAGCATGACCCAACCCGAGGGAATGCCGCCGAAATGATTTAATAGTCGGATGCATCGTATTGCTTGCCGGCTGGCTGGCTTTTGGCTATTGGCCCTCGGTCTCCTGCTCGCCGCCGGGCCAGGCTTCCGCTCCCGCGCGCAACTAGACGAGCATTACGCCAAGCACGGCGCCGAGTTCGGATCCATCAGCAAGGCCGAGTACCTGAGGCTCGCGCAGGCGCTGAGGGACGCTCCCGTGGGCGGTCCCATTCTCGAAGCCCGTGGGGCGCACGGCGAGTTCAGCAGGTTTGACCGCCGGCACGGCTACTTCGGCGCCTACAATCGCGACGGCACCATCCGAACCTTCTTCATTCCCAATGCCGGCGAGAGCTACTTCCGCCGTCAAGCACGAAGACGCTATGACTGACCAGGAAATGGCCGACTATCTCCGCGAAATCGGCTATCCCGAACACGTCATCCGCATGGGGCGCGCCGGGTTGATCGCACACTGGAAGAAATTCGTCGAGGAGGTGGAGCGTGGATACCGGTTCGGCCTGGAAGACTACCGCAACGATCTGGACCTCCGTGGGTTGATCCAACTGCTAGGACTGGACGCCGAGGTAGCTGATCTGGATAGCCGCTTCTACTCGAAGCTGACAGCACGCGACCGGCGGATTTGGGAGACAACCGTTGCCCAGCAACCCTCCTGGGACTACGGCTATCCCCTCAACGCCGGGTCTCAACTCCTACAAGACCTAGAAAATGAAGGACTTATTGCATAATGTCCTGATGTCCATAGACATTATCCAGATTGCTTTGTTACACTGCTCCTAATGTCGCCATTCGGCCACTTACGGCTGCTGGAAGCCGAGAGCATCCATATTATGCGCGAGGTGGCTTCCGAGTTCCAGCGGCCCGTGATGCTATATTCCATCGGGAAGGACTCCTCGGTCCTGCTGCGGCTGGCGCAGAAGGCCTTTCATCCGGCGCCGATCCCGTTCCCGCTGCTGCACATCGACACTACCTATAA
>JASHQT010000612.1 GCA_030039005.1 Bryobacteraceae bacterium | reverse complement strand
CCCGGCCCAATCAATGAAAAGGCCATATTCTGAGAGAACGTTGGGAACAGACCCATTCCGCCTTCGTCGGTGCTCGCCGACCCCGTAAGATCCACTAAAGAAGGCGCGCTGAGGTCGAACTGAAAAGTGAAGTCGTTGGTCCCCTGCGCCTGACCGCCATCCACGGGCGACAAAAAACCTGTCGCTCCCGTGGCGATCCCGGTAGTGGTGTCCATGGAAACTGAAATGGAGTTGGCGGTTTCGTTGGAACTCTGGTCCGCCTGCGCGCTCGCTGTGACGCTGTAACTAGCGCCGTCCTCGTAGTCAAAGATCGTCGCAGTGGCCTGGTCTGATTTATTCACGCTATAAGGCCCAACGGTAGTATTCGAGACGGAAAAGCCCGAAGAATTCGACGAGCAGGTGCCGATAAAGCCTCCCACGCAGACCTCTGGTTCTTCCGTACCGCTAACGGATTGGGAAACAGAGATGGGGATCACGTCGGCGAGAGCAGACCCGCCGGCCAGGGAAAATACGCAGGCCGGCAGGAATATTCCCACCCCCCAGCTTATACTCTGCCACATAAACAAACGACTTCGCCGCATAAGGAACCTCCCGTGTGCGAATTGCGAGCAGATATGCGACCAATCTAAACATAGATAAATCCCAGGCCGAAAGGTTTCGATTTACGAACCAAGCCCCTTGACATTCTCCTGATCTTCGCCCATACTAGAGGGCGAAGAAAAGGAGAATCAGCGAGTGCCATGTCCCTCCCCCGAACACTGCACTGCGGCCCGTCCGGTTGGTCTTATCCGCACTGGAACGGCATCGTCTATCCCAAGCTGAAGCCGCGCGGCTTTCACGCCCTGGAGGATCTCGCCACGTATTTCGACGCGGTGGAGATCAACACCAGCTTTTATCAAGCCATCCGGCCGGAACTCGCGGCAATTTGGCTCCGGAAGGTGGCGCACAACCCGAAATTCCTGTTCACAGCGAAGCTGGGCCGCGCGTTCACGCACGAGCGGTCGCTCGCCGCGCCGGAAATCGCGCGTTTCAAGGAAGGCCTATGGCCGTTCCAGCGGGCGCGCAAGCTCGGCTGCGTGCTGATGCAATTTCCCTGGAGCTTCCGCTATACAGAAGAGAATCGCGCGCACGTGATCGCGCTGCGGCGCGCGTTCCACGAGTTCCCGCTGGTGGCGGAGATGCGGCACGCGAGTTGGCTGCACGAGGAGGCGCTGGGGACGCTGATCGATTATCGCATCGGCTTCGCGAATATCGATCAACCCCCGTACATCAAAGGCATGCCTCCGGCCGCGATGCTCACTTCGCGGATCGGCTACGTGCGGCTGCACGGGCGCAATCCGGCGCACTGGGAGCGGGAGTTTGGCCGTTCGGCGCGACCGGCAACGGCGCACGACTACCTCTATTCACCCACGGAGCTCGGCGAATGGATGCAGCGCATCGCAAACATCCAGCAGCACGCCGCGACCACCTTTGTGTTCGCCAATAATGACGTAGGCGGGAAAGCCGTGGTGAATGCGCTCCAACTCGCCCAGATGCTTGGCGACGACCGGAGGCTCGCCCCCGCCCCGCTCATTGAACGCTTCCCCGAGGAGCTGGCCGAATTCCGAGCCGAACGTCCGATGCAGGAAGCTCTGTTTGCGCGCTACGCGCCGGAGCGCCGCGCCGTGGCGTAAAGCTTAACTGGCACTACACCTGCTTAGGGGATTGCCATGGATTCTGCCCTGGCAGTCCACCGGCTGCATTTCGCCTTCACCGTCACATTCCATTACTTGTTCCCCCAACTCACCATGGGGCTGGCGCTGCTGATTGTCATTTTGAAGACAGCAGCACTCAGAACGGGTAATGCCTCTTACAATGAAGCGGCCCGTTTTTGGATGAGAATCTTCGCCATCAATTTCGCCATGGGCGTGGTGACGGGAATCCCGATGGAGTTCCAATTCGGAACGAATTGGGCCAAGTTCTCCAATGACGCAGGCGGTGTGATCGGCCAAACACTGGCCATGGAAGGCGTGTTTGCGTTCTTCTTGGAGTCCAGCTTTCTGGGCCTGTTCATTTTCGGGGAAAAGCAACTCAGCGCCAAAATGCACTGGCTGGCCTCGTTCCTGGTGTTTCTCGGCTCCTGGATGTCGGGCTATTTCATCATCGCCACGGATGCCTGGATGCAGCATCCCGCCGGTTACCGCATGGGCGCCGGCGGCAAGGTTTTGTTGGACAACTTCTGGGGCCTGGTATTGAATCCGTGGATCCTCTGGCAGTATCTCCACAATATGATCGCCACCGTGGTGACGGGAAGTTTTGTGATGGCTTCCATCGGCGCCTACTACCTGCTGATGGGTAATCATCGGGAGCACGGGCGCATTTTCGTGCGAACGGGGGTCGTCGCCGGAGCCATTGCGGTAGCCCTGCTGCTATTTCCAACCGGTGACGGCCAGGGGCGTATGGTCGCCGAGCATCAACCCGTGACACTCGCGGCGATGGAAGGACTCTTCGACACCACCGGCGGCGCCCCGATCGCCATCCTGGGTCAACCGGACACGCAGAAACTCGAGCTGGACAATCCGCTGTTGGTGCCCAAGGCGCTCAGCTTCCTCACCTACCGGCGCTGGGGCGCGGCGGTCAAGGGCCTGAAGGATTTTCCGCAAGACCTGTGGCCCGACAACATCCCGCTGCTCTATTACAGCTATCACATCATGGTCGGCCTCGGAACGCTGCTCATTCTGCTGGCGGCGCTGAGCGTCTGGTCGCTGTGGCGGGGGCGTCTTTATCAAAACCGCGCGCTGCTATGGGCGTTGATGCTGGCGCTGCCGTTTCCTTATATCGCCACCACGGCCGGATGGATGACGGCGGAACTGGGACGCCAGCCTTGGCTCATTTACGGGCTGCTGCGCACCGCCGAGGGCGCCTCGCCGCGCGTATCGGCCAGCAACGGCTTGTTCACGCTGATCGGCTTCATGGGCATGTATTTCCTGTTGGGCGTGCTGTTCCTGTTTCTGGTTTCACGCGAGATCGGAAACGGGCCCAGCGCCGCGCCCGTTGAGGTGACGGAGGCCGTGCGATGATCGCGACCGTTTGGTTCTGCCTGGTCGCGATCATGATCGCCGGATACGTGGTGTTGGATGGTTTCGATCTTGGCGCGGGCATTGTGCATTTGTTCGTGGCACACACGGATCAGGAACGCCGGCAAGTCCTACGCTCCATCGGCCCGGTGTGGGACGGCAATGAGGTGTGGCTGCTGGCCGGCGGTGGTACGCTCTACTTCGCGTTTCCAGCGTTGTACTCGGCCGCGTTCAGCGGATTCTATCTGGCGCTCATGATGGTGCTGTGGCTGCTGATCCTGCGCGGAATTTCGATCGAGTTCCGCAGCCATATCGCGAGCCCGATCTGGGGCCCATTTTGGGATCTGATTTTCGGCGGTTCGAGCGCCCTGCTGGCGTTGTTGTTCGGCGCCGCATTAGGCAACGTGGTGCGCGGCGTTCCGCTCGGCTCCGACGGATATTTTTTCCTTCCGCTGTGGACCGATTTCCAGCCCGGCAAGAATGCGGGCATCGTGGACTGGTACACACTCGCGATCGGCGCAGCCTCGTTTGTCGCGCTCACGGCGCATGGTTGCTATTGGGTGGCGTCGCGAACCTTAGGCGATCTGCAACAACGCGCCCGCGCGCTGGGAGCAAGAATTTGGTGGGCGGTGTTGGTATTCACGGCCCTGATCACCTTGGTAAGTTTCGAGCTTCAGCCGCACCTGGGCGAACAGTTCTCGGCGCATCCGTGGGGATACGTGTTCCCCTTGCTCGCATTGTGCGGACTGGCAGGCATGAAGTTGTACGGCTCTCATTCTCGCGACATGGCGGCGTTCCTCGGTTCGTGCCTGTACCTGGTCGGCATGCTGACTAGCGCGGCCTTTGGGGTTTTCCCTTATGTTCTGCCGTCCAACGTCGCAGCCAACGCCGGTCTGACCATCTTCAACGCTTCCGCTGCCGAGTATGGGCTGTACATCGGCTTGGCTTGGTGGATTCCGGGGATGATTTTGGCAGCGCTCTACTCGACATTTGTATATCGGCGCTTGGCCGGAAAGGTGGTGGAATAGACCCCAGTGGGTGAAATGACTCAACCCGCGCCCGTCCCGTTGGCCGCCAGACTCAGCTCGATGCCGAGCACCTGTATGGCCAGCAACCGCGGAGGATCTTCATAAAACAGCACGTGCCTGACCCCCGCATCCCAGAGTTTGGACAAATCGTCGCGCTCTTTATGCGCCATCACCAGCAACCGCTTCTGTTCCTTCGCCACCGTCGGAAAGCTGTTGACGCACAGCGCGTCCATAATGATGACGCCGGGGAGATCGAAATTCGGCCTCTCCACCAAGTGGATCTGGTGCCGGACGTCCTGAATTAACAGATTACGAACGGAATCCGCATACGCGGGATCGGGGATGGCCACTTGAACAGTTTTCACCCGCACTTGGCTTGGTAACCTGCAATTCGCAAACCATGTGAATCGCGCCCGCCGGGAGCCTGCTGCGCTAAATTCTCGTATTTCTCAACGGATTAGAGGGGCCTCTACAGAATGGGGTAGGGAGCCCAGGCGCTGGCAGAATTCTTAGATCTACACTATAGGGTAGCGATCCAGCGCGCATCCCGATGCTTTCGTTCTTTCTCCGTGGCGGTCCTAAGTCGGTCTTGCTCAAAGCCGGACTGCTCATTGCCGCGATCGCGATTGCCGACTGGCTAGCTGACCAGGAAGTCACGCTGGGCTTTCTCTACCTGTTCCCCATGCTGATGGTCGGCAGCGTTTTGAAGCGCTGGCAGATCGTCGGCGTAGCGGCTTTCTGCACCTTTCTGGCGGAGCTTTTCGATTCCTTCGAGTGGCGCCCCAGCACCGGGATTCCACGCGACATTCTGGTGTTCGCGGCGTTCCTGGGCATGGGGCTGTTCGTCTATGAAGTGGTCCGCAGCCGGCAGTCCGCGCTCGGGCACCTAAAGCAGATCGAATCGGAAAGCGAAGCGCGCCGCGCCGCGGAAGAGCAGTTGAAAGTGCTGGTGGACTCGAGCCCGGTGGCGATTTTCACCGCCGACGCGGACGGAACCGTGTTGCAAGCCAATGACGCCGCCCACCGGTTGTTCGGCATGGATTCGGGAAAGCTCGCGGGGCGTCCCATACGCCAGTATCTTCCCTCGCTGGTCAATGTTCCGTCGCTCGAAACCAACCGCCCCTCGTTCCGGACGGTAATGCAGGGCCGCGGCCAGCGCGAGGACGGCGAAGCTTTTTTGGCCGATATCTGGTTCTCCACCTACCGCACCAGCGTGGGGCCGCGGCTGGCCGCCATGGTAGTGGATACTTCCGAGGATCTGCGCAATCGCGAAGAGTACAGCCTGCACCAGTTGCTCGCGGCCTCGCGCATCCTGGTAGGCGCGGTTTCGCACGAGGTGCGCAATGTCTGCGGCGCCATTGCGCTGGTGCACGAGAATCTGGCGCGCCACAGCGCGCTCGCGCACAACAACGATTTCGAGGCGCTGGGCACGCTGATTCAGACGCTCGAAAAGATTGCCGCGCTCGAGCTGCGCCAGACGCCGTATCCGGCCGCGCGGGTTGATCTCGCGGCGCTGCTCGAGGAATTGCGCATCGTGATCGAGCCCGCCCTGCGGGAAGACGGCATCGAGGTACGCTGGGAGATCGCGCCCGGCCTTCCACCGGTGTGGGCGGACCGCCAAAGCCTGATGCAGGTGTTCCTCAATCTCACCAAGAACAGCCAGCGCGCCATGCTGGACCGGCCTTCGCGCCTGCTGCGGATTGCCGCTCGTGCCGCCGACGGGCGCGTGGCGGTTTATGTCCAAGACACCGGCGGCGGCGTGCTCCATCCGGAGCATCTTTTCCGCCCCTTCCAGCCGGGCGCGCAATCCACCGGCCTGGGCGTTTATCTGTCGCGCGCGCTGCTGCGCTCCTTCGGCGGCGACTTGCGCTACCAACCCCCTCCCCGCGGGGGCGGCGCGGGCGGCTCGACGTTCGTGGTCGAACTCGCGCTGGCCCCAACCGCTACCCTGAAAGAGAGCCATGGCCCAGGAAGTCCGGATTCTGCTGGTGGACGATCACAGTCTGTTCCGGGAAAGCCTCAGCCGGTTATTGCAGAGTGAGCCCGGCTTCCGCATGGTGGGCTCCTGTGCCACAGTGGCCGAAGCGCTGCCCCTCATTGCCCACGAACGGGCGAGCGAGAGGCCCGATATCATCCTGCTCGATTACGACCTGGGGGAGGAGCAGGGAACTGCGGCTTTGGAAGCAATTCGCGGCCAGGGCTTCCCAGGACATGTCCTCATGGTCACGGCCGGGATGAGCGATGCCGCCACGGTGCGCGTGCTCGAAAGCGGATCGGAAGGCATTTTCCTCAAGCACAGCTCTCCGGCCCAACTGGTGGATGCCATCCATCGCGTGATGGCGGGGGAGCCGTGGCTCGACCCGCGGGCCATGCGTTCGCTGATTGCCGGCGCCACGCGAAAATCCGAGGAGCAGCGCAGCTCCCAATCGCTGACCGAGCGCGAGCGGACGGTCCTGCAAGGCGTCTTCGAGGGGCTCACCAACAAGGAAATTGCGGCGCGGTTGCAGGCTTCCGAAGGCGCCATCAAAGCCGTGATGCAACAATTGTTCGACAAGACGGGTGTCCGCACACGCAGCCAACTGGTACGGATCGCGCTCGAAAAACGCGCCGAAGAGTGGCTGAACGGCGGATTTGAGGCCTCAGAGCCCGGAGCCTGATTGCCGTCCGGCTGTGACGGGCTGCCTCTACTTATCCCTCCGGTTTTCACCTGCCCGGACCTTAGAAACACACCTATAGGAGTGGCGACGAGAAACTTCCGTCCGATAATTGTATCTTAAATGCTTAGGGAATTTTAAAATGCAGAGGGAATTCTGACCCGATGTCGATCGGGTAGGAAGTTGGTTTCCGTTGCCGAACCACATTGAGATAAACCGGGCAGACACCAGCCATTCTCTGAAAATCGATTCCGAGAAGATCCATTCCGAGCCGCCGGCCGAAGTTCTCTCCCAGGACCGGCGCCGTGAAGCCCGTTATCCGGCCCAGGAACCCGCCGAGCTCGAGCTGCTATATGGTCCGCGCGAACCGATCTACGGGACTATCCTGGACGTGTCGCGTTCGGGGCTGCGGATCGAACTGCCCCGCCGCATACACCGCGGCGAAGAGGTTAAGGTGAAACTGCAGCACAACGTCATTTTCGGCGAGGTGCGCTACTGCCGCGCCGTTTCCGGCGTCTTTCAGGCCGGCATCCGCATCGACGAATTGGTTCGGCCTGCCCCCGACCGGCAGCAACACCTGAGTGAGGACACGCTCTCGCTCTACGCCGTCGGCAAAGGGCTTTCGGTTTCCGAGGTGATCGAGGTTCGCGAGCACCTGCTGCGCTGTGAAACGTGCCGGGCGCGCCTAGCCGAGAGGGAAACTCTCCTGAACCCGTCCCGGAACCGGCGATCCGATTCGGTAGTCTGAAGTAAACCCCTTAGCTGCCGATCTAAGATCATGGGCCATCGGCCATTCCTGGCCTGCACCACTGTCTTTCTGTTCACGATCGGCGTCCGGGCCGCGCTGCTTCCCGTACTGCACGTGCCCATGCCCGCCGTTCACGACGAATTCAGCTATCTGTTGGCTGGCGATACCTACGCTTCCGGCCGGTTGACGAATCCGCCGCATCCGTTTTGGCAACACTTCGAGTCGTTCCATGTCATCCAGCAGCCCACTTACGCTTCGAAATATCCTCCCATGCAGGGGTTGGTGCTGGCGTTGGGCGAACGGTTCTTCGGCCAGCCTTGGATCGGCGTTTGGATCAGCGCGGGGTTGATGTGCGCGGCCGTTTGCTGGATGCTGGAAGGCTGGACCACCCCGGGACTGGCCCTGATCGGCGGGTTGTTGGTCGCACTGCGCCTGGGAATCTTGAGCTATTGGATGAATTCCTACTGGGGCGGCGCGGTGCCGGCGATCGGTGGCGCCCTGTTGCTGGGTGCGGTGCCGCGCATCGCGTTCGAGAGGGCCTACCGGCACGCCATCACCTGGGCCGCGGGCCTCGCGGTCCTGCTCAATTCGCGGCCGTACGACGCAGCGGCGTTGGGGCTGTTATCGGCCGCGGTGATTCTCTGGACGCGCCGGTCTTCTTGGGTGCGCCTCGCGCTGCCGGCAGCCGCGGTCCTGGTTCCCACAGCCGCGCTTATGCTGTATTTCAACTGGCGCGTCACAGGAAATGCCTTGGAATTGCCTTACCAGCTTCACGAGCGGCAGTACGTGGTGGCCAATAACTTCGTCTGGTCGCGCGACAATCCGGAGCCCGTGTATCGCCATGCCGTCATGCGGCGTTTTTGGAGCCAGGTGAATGTTGATCAGGTGCGCCAGATGCGCCAGAACGTGGTTTCGTCGTACCTGGTGAAACTCGCCGCGATGTATGGGTTCTTTTTTTGCTTTTATCCGCTGTTTATTCCCACGCTGATCTGGCCTTATCCGCTCCACACGCCTCGCGAGCGCGCAGGCGTGCTGTTACTGGGCGGTGGTTTGCTTTCGCTTCTCCCCGTAGTCGGGTTTCAATACCACTACGCCGCGGCGATCATGCCGCTGATCTATTTGCGATGCCTGCAATCGGTGGACCGGTTGCGCCGCTGGCGCCCGAATTCGAGACCGGTGGGTATCGCGCTCGCGGCGGTGCTCCTGGCGTTGATTCCGGTGCAGTTCGGCCGCGATGTCTGGAAGCTGTTCGCTGACGGCGAATACGCTCCGCCCATGGCGCAGCCCTATCACAACATCGTGCGGCAGTTGGAAGCGCTGCCTGGGCGTCACTTGGTACTGGTGCGCTACTCAGCCGATCACGACGTGTTCCAGGAATGGGTTTATAACCGCGCCGATATCGACGCGGCGCGCATCGTGTGGGCCCGCGAAATGGGAGCGGCCGAAGATGCGGCGCTCATCCGTTATTTTCATGACCGCAGAATATGGCTGCTGGAGCCGGACCGTTCCCCGCCCAAGCTCGCGCCGTATCCCGTGCCGGCAGCCCCGCCCGCGAGCGCGAAATTGATCGATCATAATAAAACGAGCATGATCAAACATGGCTTCGATATGCACAACGTATTCCTTTCGGCGCCCGGCGACTTGGAGAGGGAGCGCGAGACGGTTCAAGGCGCTATCAGCGAAGTGAATGCGGACCAAGCCATGCCTTTCAAGATCCTGCTATGTACCGTGGGGCTGAACAACGACGGATCGATTGTCGGGTTTCGTTCCGCGGTGGCGGAGAATGTCCGGCAATCCAGCTATTTCATCCAAATTTTCGAAGACGACTGGGGGCCCAAGAACCTTTTTCGGAAAATGTTCCAGCTCGGCGTCGACTGCCGCGACAATCCCGCGCTTCCTATGCGGGAGGTGGCCGTGTTCCTCAAAGCCGCGCCGCGCGAAACCGATCCGGAAATCCTCGCCTTCCGCCAAGAGCTCGCGGACCGTACGGACCTGCCTGTGTTTCACTTCGATCACGCCGAAAATCTAAAGGCACTGCTCGTGGAGAAGTCGCGCGAGTGGGTGCAATCTATCCTGGCCGCTGGCGGCGGCATCCGTCGCAGCGCCGAGGGCGCCTAAACCAGCGGCGCCGGATGCCACTCCAGATAATATTGCATCAAGTCCTCGCGGATGATCCGAAATCCTAAGCGCCGGTGAAAGCGCAGCGAACCGGCGTTGGTGCGCTCCACGCGCGAACGGATCGGCAGCTTCTGGCGTTGCGCCTCCTGCTGCAAGCGCTGTACCAGCACGGTTCCCAGGCCCTTGCTTTGCACGCTCGGATGAATCCCGATATCCACAAGAAGAAACTCGCGCTCCCCGGGCGCCACCCATAGACGTCCGACAGGTTTGCTGTCGAGCAGCACGACGTGATAGCAGGAATTGGGAAATTGCTCGGTGTAGCCGGCCATCTGCGCCCGGAACTGCATGCGCAGCAAAAATTCGCGCTGCGCCGGCGTGATCAGGGCGAGGGCGAACAGGGGGCCGCGGATGGCTACGTACAGCTCATACAGAAATATTTCGTCTTGCGGGAGGGCGGGACGAACGGCCAGCGTCGACATGGAACCAGCGCGGTGCGGTAAAGAAGAACTCAGACCTGATGTTAGCAATTCCGCGCGACAACGCCAAGGTGATTCGCGCGGAAAACAAGCGCTGAAAGCAGCCCGACACGCGAAATTCACAATTCGCGATTTTGCCACTGTTTTCACCGTTACAGGATTCGCGCCTAGTGTCTATATCTCACATTACAATTGAATTCCACAGAAACTTGTTGTATTCTAGGCGGGCATCCCACAAAAACCGCTGCAACCGAGGAGACGATGAATGGGTAATCAACCCTTTGTAGGCCAGATTCTATTGGTGGGCTTCAATTTCAATCCTCCTGGCTGGTTTTACTGCCAAGGGCAGCTGGTGCCCATCAGCGACTATCCGGCGCTTTATAACCTGCTCGGTACGACGTTCGGCGGCAACGGCCAAACCAACTTTGCCTTGCCCGATTTGCGCGGGCGCGTGCCGATCCATCAAGGAACGGGCGCAGGAATCGGAACCTACATTATGGGGCAAATCGGCGGCACTGAATCGGTGACGCTAGGGCTGTCCAATTACCCGGCACATAACCACCAATTCCTGGCGGCCAGCCAGAACTCGAATGCCAGCTCGCCTTCCGGAAACGCGATCGGCGGCGGCTTGGCTGCGTTTAACGACACTGGCGCCGTATTGGGCCAGCTTACGCAGGGGACGATCACCATGTCAGCCGGTGGCAGCCAACCCCACGAAAACCGGCAGCCGTTGCTGGTGATGAATTGGCTCATCGCCTTTAACGGGGTCTATCCGTCACAGGGCTGAGCGATCGAAACCTATCGGGAGGAAACCACCGTGGCTACACCGTTTCTGGGACAACTCATGTCGGCGGGGTTCGGGTTTGCACCTCGGGGCTGGGCTCTTTGCAATGGGCAACTCATGGCCATCAATCAGAACCAGGCTCTGTTCTCGCTTCTGGGAACTACCTTCGGGGGCAACGGCCAAACCAACTTCGCCCTTCCTAATCTGCAAGGGAGAATCCCGCTCAGCTCCGGCCAAGGCGTGGGCCTCAGCAATTACGTGCTGGGTCAAGTCGCCGGGGAAACGGCCGTGACGCTGACCTCCGGTATGGTGCCGAGCCACAACCATATGGTGGTGGCGTCGAGCAATGGCCCCACCCTAAAGCCGTCCGCGGGAAGTGCGCTGGCTTCGAACGTGGGAATGTATACGTCGAACCAAGCTCCCGGGGCGGCTATGAATGGCAATTCCGTGGCTCCGGCGGGAGGCAGCCAGCCCCACTCGAATCAGCAGCCATACCTGGTCATTAACTGGTGCATCGCGCTGACCGGAATTTTTCCGACGCAAAATTGAAGATGGCAGCAAGTCATGTGTGTGTAATGGCAGAGTAACGCAAATTTAAACCAGGAGGATTCAAGGTGTCGGACAATTATCTCGGAGAAGTGATGCTTTGCCCTTACAATTTTGCACCCAAGAGCTGGGCCTTCTGTGCCGGACAACTGCTGCCGATCTCACAAAACGCGGCTCTTTTCTCTCTTCTTGGTACCCAGTTTGGCGGAAATGGAACCAGTAATTTCGGATTACCTGACCTTCGCGGCCGGGTTCCCATCGGATTTGGGCAGGGACCGGGCCTCAGTCTCTATTCGATTGGCGAGATGGACGGCGTTGAAACCGTGACCTTACTCAGCCAGCAAGTTCCGGGACATACGCACATGGTCAACGTCGGTGGGCCCCCGCAGCGCGGACAGCAGCCTTCTGCGTCACCCGCGAACAATCTTTTTGGCGAAAACGAAAACAACGCCTATTATGCCGCGGCGCCCGCCAATGGTCCCCAACTGAATGCCGGCACTATTTCGCTGTTTCCCGGTGGATCTCAACCGCACGATAACAGGATGCCCTACCTAGTCTTGAATTGGTGCATTGCTTTAGTCGGCGTTTACCCGCCACGCTCCTGAGGTGCGCTCCGCGCACTTTAAAAACCAATAGTACTATTTCCCTGACAATCACAGAATTTGACGTGTCTGGTACTGGGAAACGCAGTATACTACGAAACTGGATCACGTTAAATTTTTGGGCTTGAGCGGCAGTAGTAGAGTTGAGCCGGATTAGTGCCTTCATTTCCCGCCCTCGCTGCGTTTTTCGCCGGCCCTTGCCGGGTGCCTGCTAAGCTCCTTCTTTCGATCTGGAGGAATGGCGAATGTCTTCTTGCTCGAATCTCTTCTGGCGGCTGTGCCGGTCGCGGCGAGTTTGCTTCGTGTTGGCGCCCGTCGCGGTCGCAATGCTCGGCGCTGGATCAGCTTCCGCCGCCTCGTGCACCACCGGAACGGATACGGAAACCTGCACTTTTTCGGGCGCCGGCATCGGGCCGTTCGGTCCCACGCTCGGCAGCTCGACAAACGTGACGGAGACTTCCACGGTAACCGTGCCTTCATCGACGATTACAGGTCCGATTACCAACGTGACCGTGACGATCACCGGCCTGAACGCCACCGCGGGATTCAGCTCAAACGGATTGAACAACTTTTCGTTTCTGCTGGCGCCGCCCAACGTGAGTTCGTCGAACAAGGCCTTCGATTTTCTGAACTCTACGTGTAACACGGCCAGCAACGCGACTCTACTAATGGAAGACAGCGTGTCCGGCGTTCCCAGTCAAGCGCCCAATGGAGACACAGGCTGCTCGTTGAGCGGGTCGAACACCTACAGCCCATATAATGCCGCCGGCGTCACGGACGTATGGCCTAGCCCGATCAACTCGAACTTCGTGCAGGCTCCTCCCGAGTTTACCGGTTCGTTTGCGATTTTCAATTACACCAGCACGTCGGAGCCGGTCGGCACCTGGACGCTATACATCTCCGACGAGAATCCGGATTGCGATGAAGGTTCGTGCGACTCGGTGTCCATCAGCGGCTGGACACTTTCCATCACCTTCACGCCGCCGTCGTCGGCCGATTTCACCACCACCAGCCTTGCGTCGAGTTCGAACACGGCATTTATTTGCCCGTCGCGTTTTTCGGGGTCTTGCTCGGCGCAAGTGGTGACCCTGACGGCCACTGTTACGGACACAACAAACTCAAATACGAATGTAAGCGGAGGAACCGTCAGCTTCCTCGATGGAGGGTCGCCAATCACTTGTGCCGGAGGTAACCAGACTGTATCGAACGGCAGCGCGACATGCGACATATCGTTCCTCCCCCCGGAAGGGCCGGAAACTTTGACAGCTAGCTATAGCGGCGTGTCGGGAGGGTTCGAGGCGAGCAACAGCGACGGAAGTCCACTTACCGTCACGGCCATCGATCACACCCAGCAGTCCGGCAATCAATATTGCAACAACGGCACCGTCAGCAGCCAAAGCATCGTAACCAGCCCTTCGCCTTCGTATATCTTCATCGGTTCACCGGACAACACTACCGCGCCCAGCGGCGGCGGGCTTGTCGACAGCATCTCGGTCGAGTTGCAATCTTTGAGTACCGGTAGCTTGGAAGGCGAGGAACAGCAAAACTTCCTCTTGGTGGGTCCCAACGGAGAAGCCCTGGTGTTCGATGCCAACGGCGGCACCCTGACCGATTCCCAAACCCTCTCGGCTATCACATTCGCTGATAGCGGCACGGCGCTGGCCTACGATACGGCATTCTCCAGCAACGCGACTTACCAGCCCCTAAGCTATTTCAACCAGGAGGGGGAAAGTGTGACGGGCCAGAGTGCGTTCCCCTCCGGCACACCCACGATCACCAACTCCAACGAAGCCGCGCCCACCGGGAGCGCTACGTTCGAAACCTTTGTCGGCAAATCCGCCACGGGAACGTGGCAGCTCTATTACGGCAACACCGGCAATGGAACGTCCACGGTCGGCGGCTGGTGCATCAACGTGACCGGCTCGGGTGGCACAGGCACTACCACGACCGTGAGTTCCGATACACCGACCGCTTCCACTAGCCAAAGCTTCAACCTGACCGCCACCGTGACGCCCGCCACTACCGGCACGGTGACGTTCGTCGCCGCCTCATCCACCGGCGTTTCCACTACGCTCGGACAAGCCAACGTAGGATCGAACAGCAAGGCTACCCTCAGCGTTCCGGCCAACACATTCACCGGCGAGGGGACATTCGAAATCACCGCCGAATTCACGGATTCCACGAATACCTTTGGTCCCAGCAGCGGGAGCGTGGCGCAACGCATCAATAACCCGGGGCCAACGCCTACTATTAACGGCAGCGTGTACACTTATTGCAGCGCGACGCCCATCGTGGTGCCTTATGAAGACGGCCTCAGCGCACCGAGCAACGCCGCGCCCTACCCTTCCAATATCGTCGTTTCGAATCTGCCGGGCACTTTGAACGCCGTGGCCGTACAGATGACGCTGGCGGGCGCCGATGGGAACGGCTCCTTCGAAAACCTGGACAACGTTGCGTCTCTGTTGGTCGGTCCAAATAACGCGAACATTGATTTCTTCTCCAACGTGGGTGGTTCCGGCGGCAGCTCGGGCGCCTTCACGATTTCCGATAGCGGCACGGTGTCGGACCCGTACAGTGCCAGTGGCGGTGCGCCGGAGCCCTCGGCCGGGATTTATTTGCCCCAAAGTTATGGCGTCGGTGGCACGACCACGAAAGATACGTTCCCGGCCTGCCCGTCGCTGGTCAGCAACTGCACTAGCGGAACCCTTGTCGGCCCGCCCGCGCCCACCAGCGGCTATAACTACGCCACCAACGTGGGTTCGTCTACCTTCAGCTCCGTCTTCCCCGCTGGAACGGACGCCAATGGAACTTGGAGTCTCTACTTGTACGCCGATGCTTCCAACAACCCGCTAGGGACCGTCAGCTCCTGGTGCGTCGCGCTCACCGAGAACCTGCCGGAACTGAGCATATCTAAGAGTCACACCGGCAGCTTCACGCTGGGTGGCAGCGGTACGTATACGATCCAGGTTTCAAACGCGGGCCCTGGTCCCACGGGCGGAACGCTCACGCTCACCGACACGCTTCCCAGCGGACTGACTGCGGCTTCGATGAGCGAGACCGCCAACTCGGGCGGCGGAACCGGTTCGGATTGGAGCTGCAGCGGCTCCAGTTGCACGCGCACCACTGCGATGCCGGCCGGCGAGAGCGACACCATCACGCTGACCGTCAACGTCGGCGCCACGACGCCGGTGGGAACGAACTCCATCACCAACCAGGTGCAGGTTTCCGGCGGCGGCGCTTCCAACAGCCCGACGGCGAGCGATCCGACGACGATCGTTACCGCGCCCAGCCTGTCGGTAAGCAAGAATCACACTGGGTCCACCTTCACGCAAGGCCAGACCGCGACCTGGAATATCACGGTAAGCAATGCCGCGAACTCCGGCGCGACATCGGGAACCACAACCGTGACCGATTCGCTGCCGAACGGAACCAACAACGGCGTGGCCTACGCCTACACGCTCTCGAGCTACAGCGGAAGCGGGTGGAGTTGCACCGGCACGGGTACCAGCTCGGTGAGCTGCACTTCCAGTCAGGTGGTCAACGGCGGGACGTCTTTCAACACACTGCAGTTGACGGTGAATGTGCCAGCTGCTTCTCCAACGTCGGTCTCCAATACCGCGAGCGCTTCCGGCGGCGGCAGTTCCGGCACGGTCAGCAGCAACACAGACACGGCGACTGTGGCTCAAGCGGTGGCCAAAGTCCTGGCGTCGAGCGGAAGCGGCCAGAGCGCGAATCTGAACACGGCCTTCACCAATCCCTTGGTGGTCACCGTGGAGGATGGCGCCAGCCTGCCGATCAGCGGTGCCTCGGTCACCTTCAACGCGCCCACGTCCGGCGCTAGCGGCACTTTCTCGAACGGCACCACTACCATCACGTCGAGCAGCAACAGCTCGGGACAGCTCAGCGAAACGTTTACGGCCAATGGCACAGGTGGCGCCTACACTGTGACCGCCACTTCCGGCGGGATCACCACCAATCCGGGATTCTCGCTGACCAACAACAGCGCCGCGGCGACCATCACCAACGTCACGTCCACGGCGGCCAACGGTTCCTACGGCGTAGGTGCGGTAATTCCGGTTTTGATTAGCTTCAGCAGCACCGTGAGCGTGACGGGCACGCCGCTGCTGGCTCTGAATTCCGGCGGCACCGCGTCGTATACCTCGGGCTCCGGCACCAGCACGCTCACGTTTACCTACACCGTGGCGGCCGGACAGAACAGTTCGGCATTGGATGCGACTTCCACGAACGCTCTCACGCTGAACGGCGGAACGATCACAACCGGCGGTACGCCGGCGATTCTGACGCTGCCCGCGCCAGGGGCCGCCGGTTCGTTGAGCGCCAACAAGAGCATCGTGATCAATACCACCGCGCCGACCGTGGTCAGCTATAGCGTTGACTTCGGCGCCGAGAACTATAACCTCCTGGGCGCGTCGCGCATCGCGCATCTGCCGTGGACCATCACCGGAATCACCGTGGTATTCTCCCAACCGATCACCACGGCCAACACATCCAGTCTCGGGGGGATTTCAGCCACGGGCTTGTCCGGCGTGGGAACGAGCACGTTGACCTGGACGTTTGCGGGCATCACCAACGCGACGCTGGCCACCACTCTGGCCGGCAGCGGGGCCAACGCCATCAAGGACTCGGCCGGCAATGCCTTGGCGGGCGGTTCCGGATTTTCGCAATCATTCAGCGTCCTGTACGGCGACTTCAATGGCGACGGCGTGGTGAACTCGTTGGACTTCACCCAGGTGGTCGCAGCGGAGAGCGCCCCCTATAATATCTTCGCCGACATCAACGGAGACGGGGTGGTGAACAGCACCGACGCCGCGATCGTTCGCACCCAGGAAGGACATTCACAGCAATGAACAGGTACACGCTTGGAATTTTAGCCGCGAGTTGCGCTGTCGGTTTATTCTGCTCTTCGGCCCGCGCCGACATCATTTTTTCCATAGAACCAACGTCCACCACGGCCAATCTTGGGGACACAGGCGACTCGTTCGATGTCGTGATGACCAACAGCGGGAGCTCGGCAATCTCGGTTTCAGCATTCGATTTCGAAGTCGCCGTAGACGCCGGTGTTGCCGGTTATAGCGACATCACCCTCACCGGTGCCGATTTCAATACCGGTGCCACTCCCTACATCTTTCCTCTCAGTAATTCGTTCGACAGCCAAAACGGGCTCACGTTGAACATCGACTCTGGGCAGTACTTGGACGCCAGCGACGCCACCAACGATGGGACGGGCGTGACGATTGGAGCCGGGGATTCTGTCGCCTTGGGAGACGTATTGTTCGATGTTTCAGCGACGGCCACCCCTGGTTCCATTCCCGTGACGTTCTCGGCTTTTATTGACGGAGTCCTCGCCGATGAAAACAACCTGGCCGGTCCATGCTCTTGTGCCGGCGGCTATGAAACGATCAACGTCGACGAGTTTGAGAGTGGGACCATCGACATTCAAACCCCCTCCGCTGTTCCTGAACCTTCCACCGCGTTACCGCTAGCCGCCGCGATCCTGCTTGGCGCCTGGTTCATCCGACGGCGCCGTCTGGCTTGAAAAAAGACGCCCTATAGAACGCTCGCCAATCATCCGAAATCATGGATGATGGCTATTGGAATCTTAGGTGGCGGACTGGCCGGGCTCACCGTCGCCGCGCATCTCGAGCGCGATTGCGAGGTGCTTGAGAAAGAATCGCGCTCCGGCGGTCACTGCCAGACGGTTCAAGAGCAGGGCTTCACCTACGATGCCGGCGGCCCGCACATCATCTTCTCGCGCAACCAGCAGATGGTGGACTACATGGTCGGCCTGCTCGGCAAAAACGTCCACCGTGCCCGCCGCAACAACAAGATTTTCTACCAAGGCCGTTACGTAAAATATCCGTTCGAAAACGGCCTCTACGATCTGGAGCCGCAGGATCGTTTCGAGTGCCTGTATCACTACATCCAGAACGATTACCCGCCGCCTCGCACCAATTTCAAAGAGTGGATCTATCACCACTTCGGCAAAGGCCTCGCGGAAAAATATCTGATCCCCTACAACGAGAAAATCTGGAACGTTCCCGCCGAGGAGTTGGGACTGGAATGGATCGAAGGTCGCGTTCCCAAGCCGCCAGTGGAAGATGTGATCAAGGCCGCAGTGGGCGTCGAAACCGAAGGCTACACGCACCAGCTCTATTTTCATTACCCGGCACAGGGCGGGATCGAATCGCTGCCGCGCGCGATGGCCGAGCGAGTGCGCACCGTAATCTCGGATTTCAATGTCGAGCGCATCTGGCGCGAGGGCGCCACCTGGTGCGTTTCGAACGGTCGCGCGACGCGCTGCTATGACGCGCTGGTCTGCACCATTCCGATCCAGGAGCTTGCCGCGGCGCTCTATGGAACGCCGCCCGAGGTTCTGGAAGCAGTCAACGCGCTGCGCTACAACTCGCTGGTGACCGTTTCGGTAGGTCTGGCGGCCGCGCGCGTGCCCGACTACACGGCGATCTACGTGCCCGATCCCGAGATCCGCTTTCATCGGCTTTCGTTTCCGGCGGCGTTCAGCCCGCACAACGCGCCGCGCGGCCAGTCCATCATTCAGGCCGAAATTACGACCAATCCGGGCGATGGCACGCACGAGATGACGGACGCGGAGCTGCTCGCGGACGTGGTGGGCGATCTCGAAAATATGGACCTGGCGCGCCGCTCGGAAGTCTGTTATTCGCGCGTGATCCGGACCAAGTACGGCTACGTAGTCCAGAACGACGATTGCCGCCGCCATTTGAAGAAGGCCAAGGCCTACTTCGAGGGGATCGGCATCGCGCTGTGCGGTCGGGTGGCCGAGTTCGAGTACATCAACATGGACGTGTGCATCGAGCGAGCGCGGAAGGTCGCCGAGCGGCTGAATCGGGAAGTGCACCGGTCCACTCCTGCGGTGTCCGCGCCCGTCGAAGTCACGATATGAAGCCCACGAAACGGCCCTATTTCGAAATCGCGAATCCCGAGATTTCGCGGATCCTCGAAGCCCTGCCCGGGGGTCTGCGCGTGCTGGACGTCGGATGCGGCTCGGGTGTGCACGAAGCGGAATTGTATCGAGCCCATGGGCATCGCGTGGTGGGAGTGGACCTGTCGGTGAGCTCCATCGAGAAGGCCAAGAGCCGTCTTGCAGAGGCCTACGTTGCCGACGTCACCCGCCCGGAGGATTATCCCTTCTACCGCCGGCAACACTTCGACGTAATTCTGTTTTCAGATATGTTGGAGCACCTGCCGGATCCGATGGACGTCCTCCTGCGGCACTACCGGCTGCTCGCGCCGGACGGCCGGATCCTGATCTCGCTGCCCAACGTCGCCATCTGGAACGTGCGTCTGGCGCTCTTTCTCGGCAGGTTCGAGTATGGCGACACGGGAACTCTGGATCGCACCCACCTGCGATTCTTCACTCGCCGCAGCTTCCGGCGCTTCTTGAGCGACGCCGGCCTCATCGTGAGCCACAGTCGCGTTACACCAGGCATCCTTCGTCCCTTCGTTCCACTGATCAAGCGGACGTATGGAGGAGGATCGCAAACCGCGCAGCAGGGCGACTCGCCCTCCATCATGGATTCCGCGCCCTATCGCTCCTATATGCGGCTGCTCTATCCTCTGGAACGCGCGATCTGCAGCTTGTGGCCGGGCATGCTCGCGTTCCAGTTCGTGGTTCTGGCGAAGACAGCGTCGGTTCCCGCCCCAGCCGCAGTTAATCAGGTGCCGGAAGACCTGGCCGCACTCGGAGGAGATAGCACACGGCTGAATCATGAGGTTCCACACCGTGAATCCGCGGAGATTGTAACGGAGGTACCGGCGGGCCGATAAGCGATCCCCCTATGTTCATTGCCAGTTTTCGATTAAAGACGGCGATCCAAAAATGGATGTTCAGGCTGCAGGACTATTGGGACTTCCCTCGCCTTCATCCGGCGCGCGAAATGAAAAAGATCGCGCTCGAAGAGAGCGTTCAGTACGCACAAAAATACATGCGGACGGCGGTCGGGATGGAAAGTTCGCGCGAGGTGCTGGCGACTGCGCTCGGCAAAGTCTCCGTTCGGGGTTATTACCTCGAATTCGGCGTGTACAAGGGCGGTACGATTACGTTCATCGCGAGCCAGGTCGGCCCGTCGCAGGCTGTGCACGGTTTTGATAGTTTCCACGGCCTTAAAGAGGATTGGAACGGGGACAATTTCAGATTCGATCTTCAAGGCCGCGCCCCGAAAGTGCCCGCTAACGTGATTCTTCATGCCGGTTTGTTTGCTGACACGCTGCCCGGCTGGCTCGAACAGAATCCAGGTCCTGCGGCCTTCATACACATCGACTGCGACTTATACGAGCCCGCCCGCTGCGTATTGGAATGCTTGCAGGGTCGCATCGTGCCCGGCACTATCATTGTCTTCGATGAATACTTCAACTATCCGAACTGGCAGGCCCACGAGTTTCGCGCGTTTTCGGAACTCGTGCAGAGGTGCCACGTCGAGTATCAATATCTGGCGTATGCTCGCTTCCAGGTAGCGCTAAGGATCACGTCTATTTCGCACACGCAGCCCGCGAAGGAGGAGAGTCGCGATCTAAGCGCTCTCGGGGCCTTTTCCGCGAAATAGAGCAAAAGTCGGACGGGAATCCTAATCCCCAACCCCCATCGCGCCGAATAGTTGATCAGGTTCCTTATATGAGCCACCTCATCTCGGTCGCGATGATCACCATGAACGAGGAAAAGGCGGTCGCGCGCGTCATTGAAGACATCTCGGACGCCCTGCGCGGCCGAGAATATGAGATCGTGATCGTCGATTCGAGCCGCGATGCAACGCCGGTCATCGCCGCCGGGCAAGGCGCGCGAGTCATACGGCAATTCCCGCCCCAGGGCTACGGCCGCGCCATGGGCCGCGTGCTCCAGGAGTGCGCCGGCGACGTAGTGGTAACGCTCGATTGCGACGGCACTTACCCGGCTTCTGAGATCCCCCGCATCGCCGACATGGTCCTTTCGGGCGAATGCGACCTGGTGAATGCCTCGCGCCTGGAGCGGCGGCCGGCCACCATGCCGTTCGCCAATTACCTCGCGAACTGGCTGTTTGCGGTCACGGGATGGCTGCTCACGGGCGTCAAGTCCACGGACCTGCATTCCGGGATGCGCGCCTATAGCCATCGCGTGATCCGCGATGTCCAGTTCGATGCCAGGGGTCCGGCCCTGCCCGTGGAATTGCTGCTCAAACCGGTGCTCCAGGGCTTCAAAATGCGCGAAATTTTCATTCCATATGGGCAAAGAATCGGCGAAACGACACTGCACCGTTGGTCCTCTATGGTGTGGACTTTCCGCCGCATCCTGCGCCTGGTTCCGGCCAGATTCTCCACTCTAAACAAGCACGTGGTTTCAGCCGATTAGGAATCAGGAGATCGCGCTCTCCGGGGTAAAGTTAGAGTGACCAGTCTCAGCGTCCTTCAGGAAGCTCTGCGGGAGCCCGCTCCTCACACTAACTTTGCGGCTACGTTCATCGCCGAATCGATCACGATTCTTGAACAAGTGGATCTCGATTCGATTGAACGCATGGCCGCGGGCCTCGAGCGGGTGCGCGAACTGGGTGGGCGATTATTTATCCTGGGCGTCGGCGGGTCGGCCGGGCACGCCGGCCACGCGGTGAACGATTTTCGGAAACTGTGCGGTTTTGAAGCTTATGCGCCCACCGACAACGTCTCGGAGCTGACCGCCCGGGCCAACGACGAAGGCTGGGAAACCTGCTTCGCCGCCTGGCTCAAAGGCTCGCGCATCTCGGCGCGCGACGGCGTGCTGGTCTTCTCGGTAGGGGGAGGAAGCCGAGAAAAGAACGTATCGGTGAACATTGTCCGGGCGCTTGAAACCGCGTCCGAAGCCGGCGCGCACATCTTCGGAATCGTGGGCCGCAACGGCGGATTTACCAAGCAGATCGCCGAGGAATGCATCCTCATCCCGGCGCTTGCGCCGGACCGAGTGACGCCGCACACTGAAGGCCTGTGCGCGGTGCTGTGGCATCTGCTGGTCAGCCATCCGAAACTGCAGCGCGCTGCCACGAAGTGGGAGTCGGTTCAGGAAAAGACCGAGGCGGTGCGATGAGCCGCCGCTTCTTCATCGCCGGCGGCGCGGGCTTCATCGGCAGCCATTTCACCGACCGGCTGCTGTGCGATAAAAGCGTCGAGGCGGTCACGCTCTTCGATAATTTTTCGAGCGGCCGCGAGTGGCACTACGCCCATCATGAACAGGACGCGCGCCTGCATGTGATCCGCGGCGATGTCAAGGATCTCTGCGCGCTCGAACACGCCATGGCGGGTCACGATACCGTGATCCACCTGGCTTCGAATCCCGACATCGCGCGCGCCGCGGTCGAACCGGATATCGATTTTCGCGAGGGCACGTGCCTGACGCAACAGATTGTCGAGGCCATGCGCCGCACACGCACCGAGAATCTGCTCTACGCCTCGGGCAGCGGCGTCTATGGCGATTTGAAAGAAGTCGAAGCTTACGAAGATTTCGGGCCGATGGTGCCCGTGTCCACCTACGGGGCAAGCAAGCTCGCCGGCGAAGCGCTCATCGCGTCCTATTGCGCCATGTTCGATCTGCGCGCCTGCGCGTTCCGCTTCGGAAATGTGGTAGGCGCGAGGCAAACCCACGGTGTCGGCTTCGATTTCATTCGCCGCCTGCGCGCCCAACCGGATCGCCTGCGCGTCCTAGGCGATGGCAGGCAGAGCAAGTCGTACATTCACGTGGAAGACGTTGTGGAGGCAGTGCTCATGGCACACCGCGCCTCACAGCGGCTGGCGGGTGCGTTCTTCGAGGTCTACAACGTCGCCACGGGCGACTACATCACGGTCACCGAAATCGCGCGGCTTGCCATCGAAGTAGCCGGCCTCGCTGAAGACCAGGTGCGCCTCGAATACACCGGAGGTGATCGCGGCTGGAAAGGCGATGTTCCCATCGTTCGCCTCAACACCGATCGTATTCGAGCGCTCGGCTGGACCTCGAAACGCAACTCGCGCCAGGCGCTGTGCGTGGCGCTCAACGCCATGCTGGCCGACTCTCGGTTGGGGCGACTATAGCCATGCGGCGCGCCGTGTTCCTGGATCGCGATGGTGTGGTAAACCGCGCTGTACTGCGGCAGGGGAAACCGTATCCGCCGGCCACGCTTTCGGACCTGCGCGTGCTGCCCGGCGTCCGCGAGGCCTGCGCCAAGCTGCGGGAAGCCGGGTTCGCGTTGATCCTGATCACCAATCAGCCCGACATCGCGCGCGGCACGGCTTCATCGGCCGAGGTTTCGGAAATGAACCAGCGTCTGCAGCGTTTCCTGCGATTAGACGCGGTCGGGGTGTGCCCGCATGACGATGCGGCGCGCTGCTTCTGCCGCAAACCGCAGCCGGGCCTGCTGCTTGAAGCCGCGCGCGCGTGGGATATCGATCTCGAATCGAGCTTTATCGTCGGCGACCGCTGGCGCGACATCGAAGCCGGTCATCGCGCGGGCTGCCACGCGATTTTCGTCGATTACGGATACGCCGAGCGGCGCCCGGATGGTCCGTTCGTCAGCGTGCGCTCCCTGCGGGAGGCCGCGAGCTGGATTCTGCGCAGCACGCGTCCCGGCCATCGCCCAAGCGTGAGGCCGGAGGCGCCCGAATATGCCTGACCCAGCGCTTAACCTTGCACTGTTTCGGGTCAAGATTTTCGCCGACGGCGCCGACCGCGCCTCAATCCTCGATCTCGCGGGCAATCCGCTCATCAAAGGGTTCACCACCAATCCCACGCTCATGCGCAAGGCCGGCATCACGGATTACGAGTCGTTCGGGCGTTCGCTCGCGCACGAGATTCCGAACCATCCGTTCTCCTTCGAAGTTCTCTCAGATGATTTCGACGAAATGGAACAACAGGCCCTCCAGATCGCAACCTGGGGTGACAACGTCTACGTCAAGATTCCGATCACCGATACGCGCGGACGCAGCGCGGCCGCGCTCGTGAAGCGCCTGGCCGAACGCGGGGTCAAGGTTAACGTTACGGCGCTCATGACGGTCGAGCAAGTGGACGCCGTCCTGCCCAGCCTCAGATCCGGGCCGCCAAGTTGCATTTCGATTTTCGCCGGCCGCATCGCCGACGCCGGCTGCGATCCGCTGCCCATCCTGTGCCAGACGCTCGCGCGTTTGCGCGCCCATCCGCACATCGAACTGATCTGGGCCAGCCCGCGCGAGCTGTTCAACATCGTGCAAGCCGAGGAGATCGGCTGCCACATCATCACGGTCACGCACGACCTGCTCAAGAAGCTCCCAACCCTCGGCCGGGACCTCACCGAGTACTCGCTCGATACGGTCAAAATGTTCGTGAATGACGCGCGCGCTGCGAACTTCGCGCTACGGAATCCCGCGACCCTGTCGGGCGGTCGGCAACCCGCCGTGCAACCCTTTGACACCGTTATTCGTAGACGATAAACTGTGGCCAATTGGAGGATCGGCCATGAGATACGCATTGGCTCTCGCCGCAGTGTCGGCCGCGATGGCGGTCGCGATATCCGCCGCCGAATTAACAGGCTCCGCTTCTAATCCAACGTTCAGCAAGGACGTCGCACCGATCCTGCAGGCGCGCTGCCAGGAGTGCCACCATGCGGGCTCGATGGCACCCATGTCGTTCGTGACTTATGAAGAAACGCGCCCCTGGGCCAAGTCCATTCGCGAGCGCGTGATCAAGCGGCAGATGCCGCCGTGGCACATCGATCCGTCGATCGGCGTACAGCAATTCAAAAACGACATGTCGCTCACACCCGAGCAAATCGCGACGATCGCCCGCTGGGTGGATGCGGGCGCGCCACAGGGCGATCCTAAGGACATGCCCCCGCCCAAGGAATGGCCTGCGCCGAACGAGTGGAAGGCCGCCAAGGAATTGGGGCAACCGGATCTGGTGATCAAATCCCAGCCCTACACCATGCCCGCGCATCATCAGGACGTCTGGTGGCGTCCCACTTCGGACGTTCCGGTGACGGAACCACGCTGGGTGAAGGCGGTTGAGGTTCGTCCGGCGACCGTCGCCGGGCGCAAGATAACGCATCACGCGGTCGCGTATCTGGTGCAGGATGATCCGGACGGCGTGGCGCCCACCGCGAGCCCCGATGTAGGCGGGCGCGGACTTCTGATGGAATGGGCAATCGGAAAAGGCTACGACCTGTATCGCCCGGACACCGGAAAACTGCTGCTGCCCGGATCGCAGATTTCCTGGGACGTTCATATTCACGCGGTCGGTGAACAGATCGAAAACGTCGTAGAACTCGGAATCTGGCTCTATCCGAAAGGCCAGGAGCCGAAGAATCGGTCGTACCTGACGGAATTCCAGGCCCTGCGCGGGTTTGATTCCTCTGCCGGATCGAATGTGCGGCGCGGCCGCAATATCGACATTCCCCCCAATTCGATCGTCGCGACCGACAACTATACGATCCTCAAGCACGCCGCCATTCTCGAGAATTTCCAGCCGCATATGCATCTGCGCGGCAAAGCCATGCAAGTGGAGGCGATCCTGCCGGACGGAACGGTGCAAACCATCAGCTATGTCGGCAATTTCAACTTCAATTGGATGACCAACTACATCTACGCCGACGATGCCGCGCCGGTATTGCCCAAAGGCACCACCATCCACGTAACGGCCTGGTATGACAACACGCGCGCGAATCCGAACAATCCCGATCCGGACCAATGGGTCGGCTTCGGCGACCGCACCGTGGACGAGATGGGCCACGCCTGGATGAACGTGACCTACATCAGCGATGAGGAATACAACGCTTGGGCGGCGAAGCATCGTCCCAAGCTTCAGGCCGACGCCACGGCCCGTCCCTGAGAATGCGAGCCGCTGCGCTCTACATTCCGGTCCTAGCGCTCGCGGCTTCCCTGCTCGTCGTCGGCCAGCTCCTGCCGCCTGAACCCGTTCGCGAGGCGGGGTCCAGCATCACGGGCGCGTTCGAGGGATGGTTCAAAAATCCGGACGGCAGCTTCAGTCTGTTGCTCGGCTACTACAACCGAAACCGCAAGCAGGAAGTGGACGTGCCGGTGGGCCCGGACAATGACATTGAACCCGGCGGACCGGATCGCGGCCAGCCCACGCACTTCCTGCCCGGGCGCGGCTGGGGCCTGTTCACGGTGAAAGTGCCCGCCGATTTCGGCGAGAACAAAATTACCTGGACTATCGTCGCGAACGGCAAAAGTGCGACGATTCCGGCCAGCCTGAAAGCGGATTGGGAGATCTCGCCGTTCATGGAAGCGGCTGTCGGCAACACTCCGCCGGTACTCGGCTTCGAAGAGCACGGCCCGACGGTGCAAGGCCCGCGCGGATTGGTTGTCGAGCGGAGCGCCAAAGTGGGCGAGCCGATCACGCTGACCGTGTGGGTTTCGGATGACGCCAAATTCACATCATCTTCCGGCGCTAGACCCAAGACTCTTGGCCCTCCGGTCACCTTGAAGTGGATTCCCTATCGCGCACCGGGACGCGTGTCCTTCAGCAATGAACGGCCGGCCGTTGAAAAGATCGAGCGCGAGGGTTTTGCTTTCAGCGGCACCGCGACCACCATGGCCACCTTCAGCGAACCAGGCGAATACATCGTGCTGGTGACGGCCAACGATTATTCGGGCGAAGGCGGAGCCGGATTTCAGTGCTGCTGGACCACCGGCCAAGTGAAGGTTACGGTCCAGCGCTGACGAGTCAGGCCGTTTCCTTTTCGAGCTCGAGCGCGCGCTTGCGGTCGAACTGCTGCTTGCCTTGAAATTCCTGATAGAGCGTTGTGATCGCGGCCCACCAATAACCGACGACAAACAGCACCAGGAAGGGAACGGCGGGATAATTCCAGGTCTCGATGGCGTAGGCGGTCATGTAGGCGAAGTAACCGCCGACCGCCAACTCGGCATAGGGCATCCAGCCGCTGCGCCAACGATAGGTTGTGTTCTGGATTTTTTCCTTGCGGTCGCCGAGCGCATATTTTGGCGTCCGCGCAAAGCCGGACTTGATCCCGAGCAAGGCCTCGATCACGGCCTTGGTATTGATCAATGTGAGGGCGATGCCCGCGGCCATGAGGGCCGGCATCAGGATCACCGCGCGCTTCCAATTGCCCGGATAAAGCTCCCGCTGGGCCATCAGGTAAAAGGCGGAGATGGACCAGAACGCGGCGATGATCAGCGGCAGATCAATGGTCAACATTTGGAACCAGCCCATATAGAAACGCACGATCATCACCGGCAGCATCAGGGCCGAAACAATCAGCATCAGCGGATAGGAAATGTTCGGAGTCAGATGACAGAACGCTTCGAGCTTCACCCGCCAGGGCTCATTGGATCGCAAAATCCTGGGCAGCAGCTTGATCGCGACTTGCGTGAGGCCCTTGGCCCAACGCGACTGCTGCACCTGGAAACCATAGGTGTCAACGGGCAGTTCGGACGGACAGTCGACCGTTGGCACGTAAACGAAGCGCCAGCCGGCGAGTTGGGCGCGATAGCTGAGATCGGAATCTTCGGTCAGCGTGTCATGTTGCCAGCCGCCCGCGCTTTGGATCATCCTGGACCGCAATACACCGGCCGTTCCATTGAAATTGAAGAACAGTCCGCCGCCGAACCTCGCGCCGTGCTCGATGACGAAATGGCCGTCCAGCAGCATAGCTTCCACTTCGGTGAGCAGGTTGAAATGACGGTTGAGGTAACTCCAGCGGGTTTGCACCACGCCTACGGCCGCATCGGTGAAGTAATGGATGGTGCGCTCGAGGAAGTCGCGAGGCGGAAGGAAATCGGCGTCGAAGATCGCAATGAATTCGCCGGTCGCGGTCTGCATGCCTTCCTGCAGAGCGCCGGCTTTGTATCCCGAGCGATTGTTGCGGTGCAGGTATTCCATCGGCACTCCCGCAGCCTGATATTCGCGCACCAGCCCTTCAGTAAACGGATGGGTATCGTCGGTGGAATCGTCGAGAACTTGAATTTGCAGCAGCTCCCGTGGGTATTCGATCTTACTCACTTCCTCAAGCAGCCGCTCCACCACGTAGCGCTCGTTGTAAATCGGAAGCTGGATGGTAACGCGCGGTAGGTGGGCGAAGCGCTCGGGAGGTTCAGGGGCCAGGTCGCGTCGATGCTTCCAATATTTCCGGATCATCTCGAAACGATGGCACCCGTAGAACGACAGGATGACAAGGATCGCAAAATAGGGGATCAGCAGCGACCAATCGAAAAGCTCCAGGTGGTGCACGCCGTTGAAAGTGTCGTCAAACAACGACCGCATAAGTTGATCGGTCGTCGAGGTGGCCAAAAGCAGGGCGAGTGGAGCGATCGCTAGAACCATAAATGTCCTGCAACAAACATGGTTGGACGCTGAAGACCAGACAGCGTAACAAAAAGTACCTCAACATTCTAACGTAAATGTGTTCGAACCGTGAGCGGCCTGTGAGCCGTAAGTAATTTCGCTTACTAACAGCTGGACCGAGGCCGTACAATGAGGTTGTCGTGAAAATGTTATGGCTGGGCGGGCTTACGCTGGCCCTCTGCTGTGCGGAGCGTCCGCAGTTCGTCTGGCAAGGGCGAGTGGATGGGACCGTAATCCTGCATCTTGCGGGCAAGCGTCTGTCCGTGCAGGTGCAGGAGGGCGCGCCGGTGGAGGGGCAGAAGTTTCACTTCTCCAATGCGCTTCCCCAAATGCAGCAGAGCGTGCGTGTGGACGTGCTCGAGGGGCGCGGATACGTGCATGTGATCGACCAGCCGACTGTCGACAACCACTACACGCTGGCGGTGGCAATCGAGGACCGGCAACCGGGCAGCTCGTTCTACTCGATCGCGCTCTATTGGGACACGTCGAACAACGCATTCGAGGGCGGCGAGGGAAAAACGGACCGCCTGTTCTGGGCCGGGCGCGTGGATGAGGTGGCGACCATCAGTTGCCGCGCGCGTGTTTGCACTTCAACCGCCGAGCAGGGTGCGCCAGTGGCCGATGAGCGGTTCAAGTTTTCGCGGCCGCTCGCGGAGCGCGAAGTCGAGGTTCGCCTGGAAGATACCGAGGGGCGCGGCGAAATTCATTTGATCGAGCAGCCGCGGCGAGAGAACAGCTACACAGCGCGCGTCGAGATTCGCGATCCTCAGCCGGGCGCGGGCGAGTACTCGTTCTCGCTGGTGTGGAGCCGGGCGACGTCACGTGAACTGAAAGAGTCGGCCGCCATGCCCGATGCGAAAGGCCGGGGACTTCTATGGACGGGGCAAGTGAGCGGCCGCGTGCGCGTCACTTTGAAGGGCGGGGCGAGCTTTTCCGAAGCCCTGGAGGGCGCGTCGCTCAAGGGCCAGCATGCTGACATTTTTCGGCCGCTCGCCGAGCGCGCCGATCTCATGCCCGAGATTAAAAAGCTGCGGGGCCGGGGGCAGGTATCGATTGTCGAACCCCCTTCCTTAAAAAACAATTACAGTTTGATTTTTGAAATCGACGATTCCGGGCCCGGCGCCGACGATTACGAAATCGAGCTGGACTGGTAGGAGGCACTAGCGCCGGCGCATACGCTCGATCGCAATTACCAGCAGTATGGTTAACAAAATGATAGCGACCGAGCTGGCCGCATCTACAGCCATATATTCGTCTATCCATATATGCGTAAACCGAGGAAAAGTTGGCTCACGCCGCCGTGCACAATTTCCCGCGCCGAGTCATCATAAGAGTTGGCTCGGCCACTAAAAGACGCGCCCGTGCGCAAGCGCGAAAGCACCGGCCGTCTGGCCTTTCTCGTAGCCGCGGGCATTCTGCTGAGCCGCCTGATCGGGCTGGTCCGGCTGCGGATCTTTTCGCACTATTTTGGCCTGCGCTCGGATGCCGCCGATGCATTCAACGCGGCGTTTCGCATCCCGAATTTCCTGCAAAACCTGTTTGGCGAGGGCGTACTGTCGGCCTCGTTCATTCCGGTGTACGCGCGCCTGCTGGCCGAAGACGCCGAGGTGGAAGCGGGCGCAGTGGCGGGAGCGGTGGGCGCGATTCTTGCCCTGTCTGTCGCGGTGATGTGCCTCATCGGAGTGCTGGTGACGCCCTGGCTGATCGACTTGATCGCGCCGGGATTTTCCGGATCGAAGCGCGATCTCACGATCTCCCTCGTCCGAATTCTCTTTCCCGGCGCTGGTCTGCTGGTGTTTTCAGCCTGGTGCCTGGGAATTCTGAACAGTCATCGCAAATTATTCCTGTCTTATGCGGCGCCCGTGATGTGGAGCGCGGCCATGATCGCGACGCTTCTCATCTTTGGCGGGCAAAGCACGCTCGCGGAGCTTTCCGTCACGCTAGCTTGGGGATCGGTGGCGGGCAGCGCCCTGCAGTTCGGGATTCAATTGCCCGTGGTACTGCGGCTCGCGCACCATTTGCGGATTCGCCTGGACTGGGAATCGCTGCACGTGCGCGAGGTAGTCCGCAATTTCGTGCCCGTCTTCATCAGCCGCGGCGTGGTGCAAATCAGTGCATACGTGGACGCGTTGCTTGCGAGC
>JASHQT010000611.1 GCA_030039005.1 Bryobacteraceae bacterium | reverse complement strand
CCGCGATCGCGCGCCGGGCTCGATCAGAATGCACGAAACTAAAACCCTGGCTTCCTGGATCGTCCAAAGCCGCCTCGAAGACATTCCAGAAGACGTTCGCCGCGAGTCGCTGCGCGCCATCTTGAATTACGTCGGCTGCGCGCTCGGCGGCAGCCCCGATGCGGCCGTGACCAATGCGATGTGCGCCTTCGCGCCGTTCTTCGGCCCGCCCTCGGCGCGCATTCTCGGCCGTCTGGAGCGCGTCGATCCGCTGCACGCGGCGTTGATGAACGGCATCAGCTCGCACGTCTACGATTACGATGACACCACGCCCAAGAACTACATCCACCCCAGCTCTCCCGTGGCCTCCGCGCTTTTCTCCTATGCCAGCGCGCACAAGGTCAACGGACGCGACTTCGTGCACGCGTTCATTCTGGGCTTTGAAGCCGAATCGCGCATCGGCAACTCCGTTTATCCGGCGCACTACGACGTCGGCTGGCACATCACCGGAACCGCGGGCGTGTTCGGCGCCGCGGCGGCGATCGGCAAACTGATCGGATTGTCCGAACAGCAGATGATCTGGGCCATCGGACTCGCCGCCACGCAGGCCGCGGGTCTGCGCGAGATGTTCGGCTCCATGGCCAAGGCGCTGCACCCGGGCCGCGCCGCGCAGAACGGTTATGCCTCCGCGTTGCTGGCGCAGGCTGGATTCACAGCGGGCGAATGCAGTCTGGAAGCGCCGCGCGGATTCGCGGCGGTGCAGGCAGCGCACTACGATTTATCAAAAATCACCGCCAACCTGGGCGTCGACTTTGATCTCCGCGCCAACACCTATAAACCATTTCCCTGCGGAATTGTGAACCACCCCGCGATCGACGGCACCGTCCAAATTCACGACCAATTTCATCCGGCGCCCGAGTCCATCCGTGCCGTTCGCCTGCGCGTGGCGCCGCTGGTGCTCGACCTGTGCAATCAGCAGAACATCACGCGCGGATTGCAAGGCAAGTTTTCCGTCTATCACGGGGCGGCTGTCGGACTCGTTCGCGGCAAGGCGGGTATCGCCGAGTATACGGACCAAGCCGTGAACGATCCCGCGATCAAACGCGTCCGCGAAAGCGTGACCGCGGTGGGAGTCGCGAGCCTCACTGAAGACCAGGCGAACATCGACGTGGAGCTATCCGACGGCCAAATACTCAACCGATTTGTCGAGCAATCCCTCGGCAACATCCATCGCCCCATGTCCAACCGGCAGCTCGAAGACAAATTTCGCGACCAGGCCGTGCTCGCCATCCCCGCCGATCGAGTGGAACGCGCCATCGAGCTGTGCTGGCGCATCGGCGAACTGGGCGACGTCAACGACCTCATCGCCGTCGCTGTTCCATGAAGCTTCTTGCCCTTTGCGCGTTGTTCGCTGCATCGCTCTCGGCCGAGGTCAGTGAAGTGCGCTTCCCGCTCGGCGCGGGAGGTGTTGGATTCCTGCCGCTGTTCGTCATGCAGAAGTACGGCCTCATCGAAAAATATGCCAAGCAGGCCGGAGTTACTGTCCATGTGCGCTGGATCAACATCGGCGGCCCATCCGTCATGAACGACGCGCTGCTTTCGGGATCCGCCGACTTCATCGCCGCGGGACCGCCCGCCTTCCTGACGCTTTGGGATCGCACTCGCAATTCGGTCAAGGTGGAAGGCGTCGCGGCCATGACCTCGCTGCCGATGGTCCTCAACACGCGCTCGCCGGGCTTGAAGACGCTGGATCAAATCTCGGAACGCGACCGCATCGCTGTCACCGCCATCAAGGTCTCCATCCCTTCGATCATCATGCAAATGTACGCGCGCCAGAAATATGGCCCCGCGCAGGTCTATCGCTTCGACAAATACACCGTCACGATGACTCACCCCGACGGCGTCGTCGCCATGCTCTCGGGCTCGGGCGCCATCGACGCTCACTTCACCTCGCCTCCTTTTTCCGAGCGCGAGCTCCAGGATCGCCACGTTCACACCATTATGACCAGCGACGACGTTATGGGAGGGTCGACCACTTTCACCATGGTCTCGACTACCGCGCGATTTCGCGAACAGAATCCCAAGATCTACAGAGCCGTTTTGGAAGCCCTGGAAGAAGCCAACCGCAGGATTGTCGCGGACAGGAAAACGGCGGCCGAGATCCTGCTCGCTTCCACCGGTGGAGAGAAGGGATTCACCGTGAACGAAATTGTCGAAGTGCTCAACGACCGCCAAGTGAAATTCACCACCACTCCCGAGAATGTCAGCAAATACGCCTCCTTCATGCATCAGGTCGGATCCATCCGTAACCAGCCCTCTTCCTGGAAGGATCTGTTTTTTCCGGAAATCCACGGAGCGCCGGGAACCTGATGCTATCGGTTCGCGGGGTAACTCTCCAATACCAGTCCCACAATCAATTAGTAACTGCTACCTTCCGGGTAAGCTTCGATGTCGCCGAATCCGATCGGTTCGTAGTCCTCGGACCCTCCGGCTGCGGAAAATCAACCCTGTTAAAGGCCGTCGGCGGCTTCATCCATCCTACGGAAGGTGAAATTCTCCTGGACGGCGCGCGAGTGAGATCGCCCGCGCCCGATCGCGTATTTGTCTTCCAGGAGTTCGACCAGCTTCTACCCTGGAAAACAGTCAAGGACAATATTGTTTTCGCTCTAACCGCCAGCGGCAAACTGCCCCGCCGTCCCGCCGAGGAACGTGCCGCGCATCTCCTTCAGAAGGTCAAGCTGGCCGAATTTGCCTCCAGCTTCCCGCACACTCTCTCCGGAGGGATGAAGCAACGTGCCGCCATTGCCCGGGCCCTGGCCATGGAACCCCGGATTTTACTGATGGACGAGCCCTTCGCCGCGCTCGACGCTCTCACTCGCGCCCAAATGCAGGACGAGTTACTCCAGCTCTGGAAGGAAACTCATTTCACCGTCCTCTTCGTCACTCATTCGATCTCCGAGGCTCTGCGCATCGGCACTCGCATTCTCGTCCTCAGCGCCCATCCCGGCCAGGTGAAAGCCGAATTGAATGGCCGCGAGTGCGACGAAGCCCAACTCCGGGAGTTGCTCGCCAATGCGTAATGCGTTCCGTAAAACCGCGCTGCTGGTCGTTCTCGCGCTGATCTGGGAACTTTACGCCCGCTGGCTCAGCAATCCGCTCGTGTTTCCCACGTTTTTGGACACGGTCAAAGCTCTTTTATCCGGCATCGCTTCGGGCGAACTGCCGCGCGCCGCCACTTACACCTTTCAGTTACTCATCGAAGGCTATTTCGCGGGTCTGGTTGCCGCCGCCTTATTGACTGCCTTCGCCAGCGCCACGCGCATCGGCGCCGACTTACTCGAATTGCTGACCTCCATGTTCAACCCCCTCCCCGCCATCGCGCTCCTTCCACTCGCGCTCATCTGGTTCGGACTGGGCAACGGCAGCATCATTTTCGTCCTGATTCACGCCGTCCTTTGGGCCGTCGCGCTTAACACCTACTCCGGCTTCCGCGCCGTTAGCCCGACGCTACGCATGGTGGGGCAGAATTACGGCCTCTCAAAAATCGGTTACGTGCTGCGCATCCTGATCCCGGGCGCGTTCCCCAGCATTCTCACCGGGCTCAAAGTCGGCTGGGCGTTCGCTTGGCGCACGCTAATCGCCGCTGAATTGGTTTTCGGAGTCAGCTCCGGCTCTGGAGGACTGGGCTGGTACATTTTCGAAGAAAAAAACCAGCTCCTGATCCCGAACGTCTTCGCTGGTCTGCTCACGGTCATCCTCTTTGGCCTCTTGGTCGAAAACCTGATTTTCCGCACCATCGAGAACCGCACCACGCGCCGCTGGGGCATGCAGCAGTGATATAGACTATAGCCAATGAAAACCACGCTGCTTGCCCTTTCCTTCGCGGCCCTTGCCACGTTCGCCTATGCGCAGGCTCCGCAACCCGACTTCAGCAAAGTGGAGATCAAGACCACCAAGATCAGCGACAACTTCTACACGCTCGAAGGCCAGGGCGGCACCATCGGCGTTCTGGTTGGACCGGATGGCGTCTTCATGGTCGATTCCCAATTCGCGCCGCTGTCGGAAAAAATCGCCGCCGCCATCCATCAGATTTCCGACAAGCCCATTCGCTTCCTGGTGAACACGCACGTGCACGGCGATCACACCGGGGGCAACGCAAATTTCGCTGGGATGGGTGCCACCATTTTTGCGCGCGATGAATTGCGCTATCGGCTGATCCATCCTTCGCCCGGGGCCAACGGCGCACCCGGCACGCCCGCTCCCGCCGCCGCGCTTCCAGTGGTGACCTACGAAGGCCCCGTGACGTTTCACATGGACGGCGAAGTGGTACAACTCATCCCCATTCGCCGCGCGCACACCGACGGCGATACGCTGGTGCACTTCGTCCACAACGACGTGCTTATGACTGGCGACTATTTCCGCTCCATCCAGTTCCCTAACATCGATCGCGTCAACGGCGGATCGCTGAACGGGATGTTGGAAGGCCTCGGCATCACCATCGGCATGGCCGGTCCTAACACCAAAATCATTCCCGGGCACGGCCCCGCGGTCGACCGCGCCGCTCTCATCGCGCATCGCGACATGATCCTCGTCATTCGCGACAAGGTAGCCGCTTTGGTAAAGGAAGGTAAAAGCGTGGACGAGGTCCTCGCGGCCAAGCCCACCGCCGATTTCGACTCGATTCCGGCCGGCCCCGCCACTTCCGAGCGCTTCGTGCGCCAATTGTACGCGGAGCTGAAAACAAACTAAACTGAAGGCATCATGCTTCGAGTTTGGCTGGCCGCGCTGGTTTTGTGTGGGTTGGCTCTAGCCGCTCACGGGCCCCAATTCGCGCTGCGTGACACCGCTGGTGTGGTTCATACTCCGGAAGAATGGAACGGGAAGAAGGCGATCGTCGTATTCTTTACGACGACGGATTGCCCGTTGAGCAACAACGAGGTTCCAGAAATGAACCGCAGCCGGCATGATTATGAATCCCGCGGCGTCGCCTTCTACGCTGTGCAGGCCGATCTGACAATCGCCGACGCCGACGTGGTCCAGCACGCCAGGGATTATCAATTCTCTTTTCCGGTGCTGTTCGATCCGCATGAAATCCTGGTGAAGATGACCGGCGCCACCACCATCCCGTCCGCGGCCGTTCTCACGCCCGGCGGCACGCTGCTTTACTTGGGGCGGATCGATGATTTGGTGGAGGATTTCACCATCCGGCGTCAGGTTCCGACTAAATTCGATCTGCGCGAAGCGCTGGATGCGGTGCTCGCAGGCAAGCCGGTGGCGAATCCGCGGATCAAAGCCTTCGGGTGCGCCGTCACTCCGCCGAAATAGAGGAAGGCAGTATGAAACAATTCGCACTAATCCTGTTGTGCCCTGTGGCGATGTTTGCTGCCACAGCCCCCACCGTGCCCACGTTCAATAAGGATATCGCGCCTATTCTTTATGCCAATTGTTCCACCTGCCATCGGCCCGGCGAAGTGGCGCCCTTTCCGTTGCTCACGTATCAGGACGCCGCCAAGCGCGCTGCTTTAATCGCCGGCGCGGTCTCTCAGCGCTTCATGCCGCCCTGGAAGGCCGAACCCGGTTATGGCGATTTCACGGGCGTTCGCCGCCTCGGCGACCAGCAGATAGCGCTCATTCAAGCCTGGGCCAAAGCAGGCGCGCCCGAAGGCGATCCCGCGCTAAAACCCCAGCCGCCCCAGTTCGTCGACGGCTGGCAGGGCGGCCAGCCCGATCAAGTGCTCACCATCCCGTTGAAATATTCGCTGCCCGCCAGCGGTCCCGATCAATATCGCTGCTTCGTGCTTCCAACCGGCCTCGACCACGATGTCTTCGTCGATGGCACCGAATTCCGCCCGGACAACCGCCGCATCGTCCATCACGCGCTCGTGTTTATGGACACCAGCGGCAAGGCGCGCGAACTGGCGGCCAAAAGCCCCGATGGCAGCTATTCCTGTTTCGGTGGTCCGGGGATTCCCGCCGCCGGACTCCTCGGCGGATGGGCGCCCGGATTTACGCCGCCGCCGCGCGATCCCGCGCTCTCCATCCCGCTGCGCAAGGGCACGGACCTGGTGATCCAGATCCACTATCATCTCTCCGGAAAGCCGGAACTGGATCAATCGTCCTTCGGCCTCAGCTTTTCCGGCCCGCCCTCCAAAGGCCGCACCTCGATTCTGGTGTTCGATCATCACCTCGATATTCCGGCCGGCGATTCCCATTACGTTGCCAAAGGCTCGCTCACCATTCCGCGCGACGTGCAACTTGCCGGCGTCACGCCGCACGCGCACTACTTGTGCAAAGACATGAAAGTCACCGCGACGCTGCCCGACGGCTCCACCCTGCCGCTCATCTGGATCAAGGACTGGGATTTCAATTGGCAGAACGCCTATCGCTATAAGAAGCTCATCGACCTGCCCAAGGGCACGCGCGTCGACATCGAATACACCTACGACAATTCGGCGAACAATCCGCGTAATCCCGCGCGCCCGCCCGTCGAAGTGCGCTGGGGCGAACAAACCACCGACGAGATGGCGCTGGTGTTCCTGAACGTGGTGCTCCCCACCCCGGAGGACGCCCGCGACTTCCGCCGTGAGATCGGCCGCGAATACGTGGATCAATTTCTAAGCCAGGTGGAGACGCTCCAGGACCTTCCTTACGAGATGCTATCGCCGGATGCTGTTCAGCGCCTGACCCAGTTGTTTAAGGCGTTCGACAAAAACGGCGACGGCAGGCTCGACAGTGACGAGCGCGATGCCATGCTTGCGTTCGTCAACAATCTCGAACAGCGCCGCGAACAACCCAAACGCGATCAATAGACGTTGTTCTTATGTCTATCCCGGTGCGCCTGCAGTGCGGTTTCGGCATGCGAGAAATCGCTGGCCAACATCCGCTGGCGTGGCTCCCTCGCGGCCGGCTTGCGAGAAGCTGACAGAGGATATCGCTATTCGCGCGAACTGATCTTGCTTATTTCCGAAATGCCCGGCGCGGGGATGTCCCAGCACGATTGGTCTGCCGAGTCCGGGTTCGCGATTACCGCCTCGGCGACGTCTCGCAGCCGCTTGCGGCTGGTGCGGCTGACCACGCGCAAATGAGCATGAGCCTGCTCCTCTGAGAGGCCATAGCGGGTTTGCAGGACCGCTTTGGCTCGTGAGGTCAACTTGCGTTCGACAATCTGCTGCCCGAGATCGCGCGCGAACTGCGCGAGCGCGGTCTCGATTTCGCTTGGCCGGAGTACGCTCGCGACGTGATGGAGGATGGTTTCGATCGCTTCGGCCGACGAAGAACCGGCGAGCAATCCGCGCGCGCGTTCGGCGATTTTGGAATCGGCCAGCTCCGCTTCCAGCGCGCCGATCCGGGCGGCTTCGCGCGCATAGGACTCCGCAAGCAAGCTCAGGCGCCACACCTGGTCGATGGCGCGCGCGATGCGCTCCAGATTGACCGCATCGTCGCCGTCGATGTTTCCGCCACAGACGAACACCACTTCGCCTGAACGTCCGGTGTGGCCCAGGGGAAAACGAAAAACTGTACCATCTGTGAGGCCGGCCGCCAGTTTCAATCTGCGCTCTCCGGCCTCCGCGTCGATTTCATATATGGCATAACCGTTTGCGGCGGTTAGCCTGAGCGCGAGAGATGCTAATGCCTCCACGCTTCCCGGAAGCGCGGCGAGCTTCATCTCCCATCCTCAACGATGGAATCCGCCACGTTGCGCTCGCCTTCGTGGCAGGCCTCCTCCCATTGCTCATAACCCCGTTCTTTCGTGTGGCCGCGGTGGAAGGCAGACGCGAGCGTCCACGGACGCGTGTAGACCGACGGGTCCTCGATGGTCGCCTGGTATTCGAGCGTGCTGTTGTCGGCGAAGGTGTAGCGCTCCACGATGTGCGCTTTGTCGCTGGTAAAATCGCCGACGTTGCTCAGTCGCGATTTGCCGCTGTAGTTGGTGACGTCGACCACGAGAGTGTTTCCTTCCCAGTGGCCGCGCGCGTCGCCCATCCAGAGTTTCAGATTTGCGTCGGCGTGCGGGCGTCCATCGAGAGGGACGATGCGAAACAGATGGCTGCCCTCATATTCGAAGACCACGTAGCCGGAATATTGCAGGATGTGGACCGTATGCCAGAACGTCGCGCGAATGGGGCCGCCGGGAAGGCAGCGCGCCTGCGTATCGATGAATTCGGGTTTCACCGGATTCTCAATGTTGGCCTCGATATATTGCTGCTTGATTCTGGCCCACGGCTGATACGGAATCTGGCCGTCGGGCGGATCGATCACACGGCTGGTGTGAGCGGGCAAAGGATGTCCTAGCTCCCTTTGGAGACCGACGTTCCCGCGCGACGGATTGGTGATGGAGTACGTTCCGCCAATCTCCGGATTCCAGTAGCCCTCGATATTCGGCGCAGCATTGTCCGCTCCCAGCAGCGAAACCGCCGAGAATGCGAGGCCCGCCGCCGCGAGCGTCCAGCGGGTCGATAAATTGATCATGAAATCCTCATTTCTCGGAGTCGCGCTCCGGACGCAGTGCCGAATCCACGGGCTTCAAGCCTTCGTAGCAGGCTTCTTCCCATTGCTCATAATGCGCGTCGTCCTTGTTGGGATTGGATTCGCCAAAAATGCCGCGTTTCATGTTGAAGCCGAAGGTCCAGGGCCGCGTGTAAGCGGTCGGATCGTCAAAGCGCGCCTCGTAGCGCATGCGGTTGTTGTCCAGAAACTGGAAGCGCTCCACGACGTGCAACTTGTCGTCGGCGAAATCGCCGGCGCGGCTCAAGCGCCCTTTCGAATTGTTGTTCGTCACGTCCACCACCAGCGTGGTACCTTCCCAGTGGCCGCGTGGATCGCCCATCCACAATTTGAGCGAAGCGCCGAGGTGCGGGCGGCCGTCGAGCGGGACGATCTGGAACACGTGGCCGCCTTCATGTTCGAAGATTACGTAGCCGGGATATTGCAGGATGTGCGCGTCGTGCCAGGTGAACTGCCGCACGGGGCCGAGCGGCAGGCAAAGCTGCTGCGGGTCGATAAACTCGGGCTTGGTGGGCTCGAAATAATTCGACAACAGATACTGTTGCTTGATGCGCGCCCACGGCTGGTACGGGATTTCGCCATCCGGCGTATCGACGATGCGGCTGGGGGCCTTGCGCGGCGCACGATTGCCGCGCCCCGGCTCTTCGCCCTCCGCGAGACACCCGACGCCGGCCAGCGGGTTCTGCAAGCAGCCCATGCCGTAATCGACCGCCAGCCAAAAGCCTTCTACTTTCGGCTGGCCATCGGGCGTGTGCTCGGGCCAAGCGGGTTTATCGCCTTCAGCCGCCATGGCCGATAACGCGATCGCGCCACCCATCAGTGTGGCGAACATCAGTTGGGAATAGAATCGCATGCCGGCTCCTTACGGGTAGTATTGTTCGAGGTCGAACGAGTAGCACTCGTACTCGAGAAGCTGAAAATTCTTTTCGACGCGGCGATACAGCACCATGTCGATGTTCCACGGGCGCGTGAATACTTTGGGATCTTCGATCGTGGCGCGGTAGTGGATGTGATCGTGGTCGGCGAGCGTGTAGCGCTCCGTCACGTGCAGATCTTCGCTATGAAAATCGCCCGCGTGGTCGAACCAGGTCTGATCGTTGAAGTCGACGTTGTCCACGATCAGTGTGTCGCCGTCCCAATGACCTCGGGAATCGCCCATCCACCAATCGATGGGGCCGGGCGGATGCGCCGTGCCGTTGGTGTAGATGAAGCGATTGGCGTGGGCGTGTTCGTAAAGAACCGTCACCAGGTCGGGGCGCTGAAAGATCTGGAACGGCAGACCGAGATACGTGATGCGGGGCACGCCCGGCAGATAGCACTTGTTTTCTGGATCGGCAGTCGCGCGGTTCGCGTAATTTTCCTTTTTCTTGGCAAGCGCCCACGGCTGATAAGGAATTTCGTTGCCTTCCACCACGCTCTGGCCGGCGGGTTCCCCCCGCTTGGCGAGATGGTCCTGCAGATCGATGTTGGCGGTGTTGAATGCCTGCCAGATGCCCGAAAGATCGGGCTTGCCGTCGGCGGTGCGCGGGACCTGGGCGAATACGGGCGCTGCGGCGAGAATCAGGATCGAAGCAGAAATTCGTTTCATGATCGCGTCACTTGGAGGTAGGGGTGCTACCGGGACTGCCGGCAGGCGGCTGCTCGTCGGGCGACGATCCGCCGGTGAACAGATTGCGGCCGTCGGGAAGTTTCACGCTGCGTCCATTGAGAGTCGGAGTTCCGTTCTTGGCGCGATAGCCTTCGATCACGACTTCTGTCCCCGCGGGAAAGTCGGTCTTGCGCAAGCCGCGGCGGAGCAGGGCATTGGGCGATCCAAACTCGATGGCATAGTTGGTCACGCGGCCGCTCTCGTCCTTAATGTCTACGTGCAGCCAGGCGTGGGGGTTGATCCACTCCACCGAGGTGAGCGTGCCCTTCACCGTCACGAACTGGCGCGCGTCGTACTCGGCCGCGAAAGCGTGGTGAGCGTATATCGGAGCCGCCGCGGCAACCGCGATCGCTCCCAGAAAAAATGCATGATGCAGTTTCATTGCTGTCCTCCTTGTTCTGGTGTCGTGGTTTTCTTGGGCGGCGGTTGCACTTTCGTTAACGTGCCGCCTTCGGATTGATAAGTCTCTGCTCCAACGGCTCCGGCCACATGAAAGCCGTGGCTGGCGAGAAGATCGGCCGCTTTTCCGCCGCGCGCAGCGTGATTGGAAACCGTCACGATGATGCGGTCCTTCGGAATTGAATCCAAATATTTTTCGAGGTCGCCGATCTGGATGCTCAGGTAGACGGGGAAGCCGCCGTTGGAGGAGATCTCATCGGGACGGCGAACGTCGATCAGCAGGACCTTGTCCGGCTTCGCGAGCAGTTCGTCCAGTTCCGCCCGCGTCAGGACCTTCGCCTTGGAAGCCGGGGCTTTTTGTGGGGCCGCGGCGGGTGCATCGCTTTGCGCGAATGACGCGGCCACGGCCAGAAGCGTGATCAAAATCAATTTCCGCATGGTTTGTTTTCCTTTCTAAAACAGAAGCTTTAAGCCGATCTGGTTGTCGCGCGGCGTCCCGGCGATGGAAATCTGCCCAAATTGCGGGCTGCCGACCACCGTGTTCGGGCTGCCGGTTTGTCCCGCGAAGTTGGGCGTGTTGGTGGCGTTGAACGATTCCAGACGAAGCTGCGCGGTGAAGCGTTCGTTGATGCGGAACTGCTTGTGCGCGGCGATGTCCAGGTTGAAGACGCCGGGTCCGCGAAGAATATCGCGGCCCGCGTCCCCGTAGGTGTACGGCGCGTTTTTGACGAAAGCGGCCGTGTTGAACCACTCCTGCACGGTTGGATTCGCAAGTTGCCAATTGCCGACGACGTCGGGGCGGTCGGCGCCATACGGCCCCGAGTTCGACGGGTTGCCGTTCACGGTCAGGTTCAAGGGCAGGCCGGTATCGACGGTCACGATCGGTCCGACGCTCCATCCTCCCAGGGCGCCGTTGATCCAGCGGTTCCAATTTGCACCGTAGGGTTTGCCGTGTCCGAACGGCAGCTCGTACACCGCGCTGCCGACGAAGTGTTGCGTCATGTCCTGGCTGGAGACCGCGCGGTCGGCGTCCCAATCGTAGGGGTCCTGCACGCCGGTGGTGTCGCCGAGGCCGATGGTCTTGGAATATTGATAGGCGGCCAAAAACGTTAGGCCCTTGGAGTAGCGCTTCTCCACTTTGGCCTGGAGCGCGTTGTAGTCGCTATAGCCGTCTTTCTGAATTCGAATCACGTCCGCCAGCGTGATGGTGTCGTCAGTGCCGGGTACGAGCACGGAATGATAGCGCCGGTTCGCATTGACGTTGCCCGGTTTGGGCGCCGCCGGATTGCCGTCGAACTGCCGCCACATATGGTCCACCTTGTTGCCGTAGTAGCCGACTTCGAGCAGGATGCCGCCGGGCAGTTCGCGCTGAATATTAAAGTTCCATTCCTGTGACATGGGCCAGACGCCGTTCATGTCGTAAGACACCAGCTCAATGTTCTTGGCATCGGCGGGCGAAAGCGCGCCCGCGGGAAAGCCTTGATTGAGAAACAACGTCGGATCGGTCTGACTGGTAGTGAGATTGACGCGCAGATGATTCGGCGGATTGATCTCCATGGATTGCATGCCACCGGCCGTGGTCAGGTTGGAATAAAAAATTCCGTAGCCGCCGCGCAAAACGGTTTTGTTGTCGGGCAGGCTGTAGGCGAAGCCGAAGCGCGGCGCGAACTGCAGGTAGTCCACGCCCTGCAGCGCGCGGTCGGCATAACCGGAGCCCTGCGATCCGGCCGGGACCAACTGCGGATCGGCTGGATCGGCGTCGATCTCGAAGTTGACGATCTTGTTGTTCTTCTCCACGGGCGGCTTATCCAGGTCGTAACGCAGGCCGATGTTCAGCGTCAGATGCCGGGTGACTTTCCAATCGTCTTGCACGAAAAAGTCTGTGAATGGCGTGCGGAACTCCAGGTAGGCCCAGTTCGACAAGCTGGCCGATGCCACGTCACCCAGCAGAAAATCGGCCAGTGCGCTGCCGCCGGTAGCGGTAGCGGGGTTTTGCGTGAATTGGCCCGTGAAAGTGAACAGTCCGCCGATCTGCTGCGAACTCAAGAAGTTGGTTTGCAGCCAGTACTGCTGCACGCCGAATTTGATGTTGTGCGCTCCGTGGCTCCAGGTTAAGTCGGCGTCGATCTGCCGGTCTTCGGTGCCGGAAGTATTGGGTGTGACCGTGACTCCGAGCGGCGTGAAGCCGGTAAGCGTCATGTCGGCGAGGCCCGGATAGGTATCGTTTACGCCCGGCAGACCGACCAGCGAGTTTTCGTTCTGGCTACTGCCGTAAAACTGGTACATTTGCAGGTAATTCCAGCCGGCGCGCACGGAACCGATCAGAGTCGGCGTGAAGATGACGTTGTAGCCCAGTCCAAAGCCCCGGCTGCCGACGGTGGATGCGGCTGCGGCGCCGGTGTAGCCGACCCCCGGCATCTCGGGGAACGCCGCCACCGTTCCGTAGATCTGCGTCTGGGAGCTGTAGCGGAAGAAGAGGTTCTGCTTTTCGCTGATGATGTCGTCGCCACGCACGTCCCAGTGGCGCGGGTCCTGATTTTCCGGGCTTGCATAGACGTAGTTGTTGGTGGCGCCGGACCGGGTGGGAAGGGGATAAAAGTCGAGAACCCTGGCCGCGATCGGATCCCACAACGAAGCCGGAATCTGGTTGCCGGGAAACGGCATTCGCGTATTCGTGGCGCTGTTATACGTCTGGGGGTTGTAGATCGTGGTGGGGAAGATGCCTTCGCGCTCAGCTAGCGTCGG
>JASHQT010000610.1 GCA_030039005.1 Bryobacteraceae bacterium | reverse complement strand
CTGGTCGAATCGTAGACCACGACGCATACGTCCGCCGGTCCGTTCTGGAACAGAGTCGTCTGAGCGTAGAGGGTCGAGCTTGTAAATGTACCGGTTGTCTGATCCTGAAGAACCCCGTTCACGTAGAGCGAGTAGGCCAGTGCGTCGGTGCCTGCCCCCGTGCCAGTGAAACTCGAAGTGACGGCAACGGCCCCACTCCAGGGGGAGGATGTGGATGTGCCGTAGCTCACCGACATCTGGAGGTTATTCGGGTTCGGATAAGTGTTGGCGATCGTGAACGGAACTGAGGCGCTGGTCGCGACAACCGTTCCGAGAGCGTTATATGCGGTAGCCGCCAGCGTGTGCGGGCCGTTGCCGTTCCAGTAGGAATTGTATTGGATTGAGAACGGAGCGGTGACGGAACATCCTAGAGTGGTCGGCGCGTCGATACCAGGGTCGTACAAAGGATACGCGTCGAGCAGGTAGCAGACCTTGACGATCGCCGAACCGCTATAACTGACCGTAAGGGTGTTGCTGGAACCGGTGATCGTGGGAATGCCGGCACCGGGATTGGCGATCGAGATGGACTGCGCCTCTAAGCCGACAACGCACAAGGCGCCCCCTACCGCTAAGAAGACCGCCCAGCGCGCCGCGAGCACTCCCGAGCGGAAGAAATTGACCGCGCCCGACGCCGTCTTGCGCCCTTCCCTAAGAAACATTCTCTTCATGCCTTTGACTAAACACCCGGGCAGTGCTCAAGGACGGGCCTTCAATCAACTTTACCATCTCGACTCAGGAACCAAGCTGCCCCAAATTAAGGGGTTACGGAAGCGCCCGGCCGATTCGCAGACGGCATTCCTGTTGGACGAATCACGTGACTGAGAAAAACGGGCCCTACGCCAACAGCGACGCATCGCCACGCCCGCCCCAGGGAGGGCGGGCCACGCTTTATCGCCGCTGGTGCAATCTCCGGCATTGCGTCGCAGGCGAGGCCATTCGCCGCAAGCACCCTGACGGCTAGACCACGCGGACGGGATCGCCCGCGCTCTTCCCGATTTCAGCTTTCATCATCACGCCAAATCGAAATGCCAAGTATGCGATCACCAACAGCCCCAGAACAGGAAACCAGCGTAGCGCAGGCTTGTTCAATTGTCTGGCCACATGTTCGGTCCAAAGATTCAATCCGAGGAACGTCCTGTACGGCGTCAAGTCTAATTTCCGGTCGCCAGGGATATGGAAGTCGGAAAGGCGGTATACCTCGTTCTGTGAGGTCAGCTTGTGTTCAAGAATGATGAAGGCGGATGTGTAGTCTGAGGGGGCGGCAGCGCGCTCCTTCGCGTCCAGCACATTTTGTTTGATGTGGTCGATCTCTTGATTCTTGACCAAGACCCCTGGAACTTGGAGTAGCAAGGACGCCAAAGCCACGGATGCGAAAGCCCATAGGTGCTTTCTCGGTTGCCACGGCTGTAACAGGAACGCCGACGGGAGCAGCCACAACGGAATCAAGGGCACAAGTAAGCGCGGCCCCCAGGACCACCCCCCTTCCGGTGAGTGCCAAGCTCCCGTGATTACTAGGTTGATGATGATCAAGGTGCCGCAGAGTATGGCTTCCGGGCGATGTTTCCGGAGGAACGACGGCCAGCCAAAGATACCGAGGATAAGTATCGGGCTATACAGAAACAGCCCCTTGTCGAACGAGCCCAGAAGTATGGGAATGGTGCGGAACAGCTGCGCTGGGAAAAACAGGCCCGCTTCGCCGCCATATCCTGATTCCAATGGATTACCAAATCGCACGACATTCAGCCAGAAATCGAGTCCACAAGCTAGAACCAAAGGGAAAGTAAACAGAGCCGTGCCTTGAAGCCGGCCGCGTAATTCTCTCAACCGCGTAAACAAATAGACTGCTAAGATCGGGAAAAACGTGATGTAGACCAGCTTCACCAGAAACAGCCAGGCGAAAGCCGCTCCTCCCACGATGATGGCTCGCGTGGTGGCCCGGATCACGCCATACACAGCCAGCATCAATAGTCCCATCTGCATTGCCTCACTAAAGTCGGACGCAGTGTATGCCCAGACTAAGGTGGCAAGACCCAGAGCCAACACCAAAAGCGACGAGTGTACTTCCGCCACCCCGAACAGCCGCAGGAGCTTGGCAAAGGCCAACAAGCCCACCATGGCGAACGGAATATTCGCAAAAGAAATGAGGAATCCTGTTAGGTCGTCAGCAGGGCGTCCCGTGACCCTGGAAAGCGCGTTCCCAGCGACGACGAAAGGAATGAAGTACAGCGGTAGACCAACGCCATACTTCGAATAGCTTCGACCGTCCCGGCCCTTCAACGTGTAGTCTTCGGCGTACGGAATGTCGAGCTGCCCACGAGAAACGATCGCTTGCGCCGTCCGGAAAGAAAAGGCGGTATCCGAAACCCCTAAGTAGCCTTTCGCCGAGAAGACGTAAACCAATAAACAAATCGAAAGGACATACCAGATCAGCCGACTATGCCAAGAGGCCATGTCCATTATGCCTTCCCGTGTCACTTGGTTTACGCTCGGATCCGACCTGCCTGGGAATTCTAGCACATAGACATGCCGGTTCCCGACACTTCCTCGGTACTGGGTCGGCCTTCACCGAAAGTTGCCAATAACGATGCTAAGATCGTTGGTACCGCAAGGTGGAAATTCGCCTGAAATTGGTTTCGGGTCCTGCAACTAAGTAAGTCGAGGACCCGTTTTTCATCGTCTTTACTTCTTAAAAGGGACCCGAGGCTTGGAAAAGGCCCGTCGGGACTTGTCGGTCCGAAAAGTCGCCAACCTAGCCTCATCGTCCCTACCCCGGGAAAGCAGTGCGGGGGCCTAATCCGATGTGCACGTCGATGCAGTTTGGCCTCCGGTGCAGGTTGCGGAGTTATTCAAAGCCCAGTTCCCCAGCGGCCAGATCTGGGCCGCCCACGCTGAAATCTGATAGGTCAGGGTCGGGTCTACCCCGACGTAGCGGAGCCTCGGGAGCATATACCAAAC
>JASHQT010000609.1 GCA_030039005.1 Bryobacteraceae bacterium | reverse complement strand
TTGACTAGGCGCTCCTTTGCGTCGATGCCTGGGTAGTCAGAGTACATCATGACGATCCCGGAGACAAACCACAACAAAAAGAGGAGACAGAAGGCCAGTCCCAGCCACCGGTGAACAAAAATGAGCGCCTTGCGAACCACGGAGAGGGGCCGCGCACGTGACGGTAACGTATCTTTCGCTAAGCCCATCTTCGCATCCTCCTGCCGTAAATCGGCGCCGTCATGCTAGCACACAGTGATAGCCCTGCCGACCACCCTAATGGTCAACTGCCGGTCAGTGACCGTTGCCAAGACTGATGGCAGATGCGCGCTGGACCGGTTTGGCCTGCTAAAGGGGCGACGCCATTGAGAATGACGATAGTTGGGGTTGAGATCGGTCCTTGATCGTCAGGCGCGCTAGGTGTTGGAGTGCTACGCTAGCGAATTGAATGCAAAGAAGTTTTATCGGTCAGTGACCTCTTTCTGCAGAGTCATTGACCGTGAGTTGACCTTCATTTCTCCCGGATCTGCTGCACGCCGTGGTAGCCTGCTCCAAGCATTCGCGTTTTACACCTCAAATGAGAAATAAATTGGCCATACATGGTCCTTGGGGGCTGTTGCTCTTAGCGGCGGCCCCGACTTTCGCCCACCACTCGGTCTCGGCCGAGTTCGACGTGAAGCGGCAGATCACCTACACCGGCGTGATCACCCGGGTGGAATGGAGAAACCCCCATATCTACTTCTATGTCGATGTAAAGGACGCCAACGACAAGGTGACCAACTGGGCCTTTGAGGGAGCGGGACCAAACACTTTGGCCCGGCTGGGATGGATGCGGGACACGTTGAGGGTAGGCGACCGGGTGACCGTGGTCGCATTTCCGGCGCGGGATGGGGCCAATGTCGCATCGGCCCAAAAAGTAACGCTGGCCAACGGACGTACTGTATTGGACGGATATCTTGCGGATGCGGCTCATAGATAGTAAAGAATCAGGGAGAAACCAGATTTTGTTTAATACGAAGTTCGACAAACTGAAAGCTTCGATATGGCCACAAGCGGCGGTGGGCCTTCTGCTCGTGGCGGCGCTCGCATGGTCGGCGGTGACAGGCAGCATATCGGGCACGATAACGGACCCCACTGGAGCGGTGATCTCCGGCGCTACGGTTACAGCGACCAACACGGCTCAGGGCATCGAGACTAAAACTACCGCCGACACAAGCGGCTTTTATAACTTCCCCCGGCTCCCGGTGGGCACCTATGACGTGCAGATCGATGCTTCAGGTTTTGCGCCACAGAAGAAGTCATCCATCGCCGTAGACGCCGATGCATCCGTCCGGATGGATTTTAGCCTGGCGGTTTCAGAGCAGAGGTCGGAGGTAACGGTAACGGAGAGCACCGAGCAAGTTCACGTGGAAACCAGCAGCACGGAAGTGGGCGAGGTGGTGAGCCAAAAGGAAATGACGGCCGTCGCTCTGAACGGCCGCAGTTATACGGACCTCCTGGCCCTGCAGCCGGGTATAGTTCCGATGTCTACGCAGACTGCTCAGTCCGTAGTTATGGCCGGCGCCTCCGTCCAGATTCAGCCTTCCGGCGGACTAAATGCCGGAAACCAATCGATCAGCGGCCAGCGCGAAGATGCCAATGGATTCCTGGTAAACGGTGGCGATGTGAAGGAGCTGATGAACGGCGGCACGGCGATCATTCCCGATCTGGACTCGATTGCCGAGTTTCGCGTCCTCACGAACAATTTCGACGCCGAGTACGGGAACTATAGTGGCGGCATCGTGAACGTCGTCACCAAATCGGGCTCCAACGAGATTCACGGGAGTGGGTTCGAGTTTTTGAGAAACACGGATTTGGACGCTCGCAACTTCTTTTCGCCCGAGCGCGGCATCTACCGGCAGAATCAATTCGGCGGAACGGTCGGCGGGCCGATTAAGAAGAACAAGGTCTTCTTTTTCTTGGACTACCAGGGAACGCGGAACTTCCAGGGGCAAGATACGGGCTTAATTCAGGTGATGTCCCTAGCGGAGCGGCAGGGCAATTTCAGCGATGCCGCGAGCACTCTGACGGGCACGGTCAGCGGCCCGTATATCGCGAACCTGCTGCAGAATAAACTGGGCTACGCTGTCAGCGCAAATGAACCTTACTACACGCCAGGGTGCTCGTCCGGCAATCAGTGCGTTTTTCCGAATGCGATCATCCCGAAATCTGTGTGGTCCACACCGGCGACGAATTTGCTCCAGTACATTCCCCTTCCCAACGACGGGCCAGATACCTACACATCGGGTGCCTATGGAGAGATTCTGAGGGACGACAAGGGTAGCGCTCGCTTCGACATCGATGCGGGGAAGTGGGGTAATATTTCGGCCTACGACTTCTTTGACGACTACCATCTGGTCAACCCCTATCCCAGCGGACAGGGCGGCGCAACCGTTCCGGGGTTTTCCGGCTTGAATTTCGGCCGATCGCAGCTCACCAGCTTGGCCGACACCAAGACGTTCGGCCCGACTCTGGTCAACGAAGTTCGTCTCAGCTTTATGCGCGATGCTAACGTGGTAGGCCAACCGTCGGGAGGGCTGGGCGTCAGTATAGCGTCCCAAGGTTTCGAGACCGGTGCCGGAACACCGGGTATCGTTCCGCTTCTTCCGCAATACGAGGGCGTTGAAAACGTGATCTTCAATTCCTTCGTCATGGGCGTTCCTATCACCAACCTCAAGCAGTACAACAATACCTATGCCTGGAACGAGATTCTTACCAAGGTCCTGGGCACGCACACGTTGAAGTTTGGTTTTGTGGGTAGCTACGAGCAGGTGAACGTGAACCCGAATCCGGAAGCCAATGGAGGGTTCGCATTTGCGGGCCAGGAGACGGGCAACGATTTCGCGGATTTCTTAATCGGAGTCGACAGCTATTTCAATCAGGCGAGCTCCAACGCTTATTACCTGCGCCATCACTACGCGGGCGGCTTTGCGCAGGATAGTTGGCGTGTCTCGAACAGTTTGACCATTAACTACGGCGTCCGGTGGGACTGGATGGCGTGGTGGTCGGAGAAATACCGGCAGATTCCGACCTTCATTCCGGGGGAGCAGTCCCAGGTTTACACCACTGCGTACCCGAGCCTCGTGTACGTAGGCGATAAGGGCGTGCCGAGCACGTTGGTTCCGTCGAGCAATCGTTTCTCGCCGCGCATCGGAATCGCTTACTCGCCCAGCGCGACCGACGGCTGGCTCAAAAAACTGACCGGCGGTCCGGGCAATAGCAGCATCCGCGCCGGCTACGGAATCTATTACAACCAGATCGAAGGCAACGTCATGGCGGTAGATGAACCGCAACCGCCTTACGGATATAGCTACACCAGCCCAGGTCCGTCGCTGTTTGCCCAGCCGTACATAACGGCCGCGAATGGATCGTTCTTGGGCAACCCATTTCCATTTCAGGTGCCATCGCTGAATACGTCCATTAAGAATCCCAATACCACTGAGAATTTTTCGATCTTCGTTCCGCAACAGGGCATGACGGCCCCGGTGCCCTGGGACACCTATCCCTACACGGAGAACTATTTCCTTTCGGTGCAGCGGCAGTTTGGACAGCACATGATGTTGAGCGCCAGTTATGTGGGATCGGAGTCACACCATCAGCTGCTGGTTTATTCCAACAACCCTGGTAATCCAGCGCTGTGCCTCTCGTTGAGCCAGCCGAACGAAGTGATGCCAGGAACGCCCACCTGTGGACCGTTCGGGGAAGAGACGACCTACTATAGCGCTTCCGGGCAGGTCTACAATGGAACGCGTGTTGGATTGGGCCCAAATTTCGGCAACGACGACTATATCGGGACCGTCGCAAATGCGTCTTTCAACGCGCTGGAGGTTACCCTTCGCTATACGACGTCGACATTCAGTGTTCTGGCCGGGTATACCTGGAGCAAATCCATCGACCAAGCGTCCAGCATATCCGACCCCGGAGACCCTTACGATCTTCAGGCCACACGCGCGCTCTCGGCCTTCGACATTCCGCAAAACCTGGTCATCAGTTTTCAGTACGACCTGCCGTTCGATAAGATTGCGCATATCCGGGGCCTGACCAACGGCTGGCAACTCACCGGAATCGCGCGCTTCAACAGCGGTTTCCCGGTTACGCTGCACACCGACGGCGATAACTCGCTCCAGGGCAGCAATCCCAACGGCGTCAACAATTACAGCGTCGATTTGCCCGATTACAACGGACTACCGCTGGACATCAACAGCAATGCCGGCAGAAACGGGCAGCCCTATTTCAATATCAACGCGTTCACCCTTAATGCCCTGGGTACTCCAGGAAATGCCGGTCGGCGCTCGTTCATCGGACCGGGCGAAATCAACTTCGACCTTGCACTTCTAAAGACGTTCACCATCAAGGAGTCGAGGACGTTGCAGTTCCGGTTCGAGGCATTCAATGCCTTCAACCATGCGAACTTCTTCGGACCCTTGGCCGTGGACGGGGATATCAGCAGCAACTTATTCGGCCAGGTTGTCAACGCCGCTCCGCCGCGTGAGGTGCAAGGCGCGGTCAAATTCTTTTTCTAACTGAGTAGCAGGAACGAGTTTTTCACGAATGCCTCGGAGGAGGAGCCCAATTCGCTGGCTGGCTCTCATCGTGCTCATGGCCATCTGTACGCAGATGGCCATGTGCATGGCGGAAGATTATCGCGACGCAGCCTCCGGCACAACCGCACCTTTCGGCCAGGACTGCTCTTGCCATGATTGCGCCTGTTGCTCGCTGCATGTCGGCCCCCCGCGGCGAACGCAAACTTTCGTCGCGACCCTAATTGAAGCCGTTCCAGAAGCCACCGCGCCTCCATTGACCGAAAAGCCGCATCCTCGCCTCGATCACCCTCCGCGCTCCTAATCGCTCCCTCACATCTTGAGTTCGCGATTCAGGAGGCTGTATGTATTGCTTTCGATGGCTATTGCCATTGGTGTGTCTGGCCGCCTACGCACAAGATCCATCTGAATGGAGCTTCTCCGTTCAGAACACGGATATAGTGCAGGGCGACCCAAGTTTTCCCGCCAAGTACTCCGGCCCGAACAGCCTGAGTAGCAAGAGCCAGGTCCAGCAAACTGTAACGCTCGACGTCTACGCCGGGTTGCGGTTGTGGTCAGGCGCTGAGGCGCATGTGGACGGCTTGATGTGGCAGGGGTTCGGGTTGAGTAAGACCTTTGGCATCGAAGACTTCCCCAACGGGGACGCGTTTAAAGCAGGCACCGTAGTTCCCAACGGCGTGTTGGCGCATCTCTTCATCCGGCAGACCATCGGATTGGGCGGTGAGGAGGAGGACGTTTCTGATGGCCGCTTTGCGCTTCCTGGAAAGCAAGATACACGCCGGCTCACAATTACTCTCGGCCGCTTCGACCCGGAGGACATCGTCGACCAAAACAGTTATGCAGGCGATGCGCATAGTCAATTTATGAACTGGGCCTTCATGGCCAACACTAGTTTCGATTATGGGCAGGATACCGTGGGCAATACTACGGGTATTGCCATCGAATTGAATCAACCCAAATGGGCCTTGCGTTACACGTTCTTCCAAATGCCTAGCGTGAAGAATGGATTCACCGGCGACGATCAGTACATCATGTGGCCAGCGCGTGGTGAATACGGCCCTTTTCTAAAGTCATGGGCGATGGCCGCGGAAATCGAGCGTCGCTACAGCTTCGACCATCATCCAGGGACCGTTCGGTTTTTAGGGTGGCTGGATCAAGCGAAGTTCGTCAATTACAGGGTGGCAACCGCATATTTGCTCGCCAATCCCCCCGGGCCAAATGCGCCCGCGGGGTCGGGAGCCGACATCCCCGACTCATTGCGTTCCTATCAGTTCAAGTACGGCTTCGGGCTGAACTGGGAACAGGAACTAAGCCCAAACGTGGGTCTATTTTCGCGCCTGGGCTGGAATGACGGCCAGCAAGATGCGTGGACATTCACCGATATCGATTACACGGGTTCGTTAGGTATAAGCGTCAAAGGTAAACCATGGCATCGCCCCCACGATACTCTCGGCTTCGCCGGCGTGCTCAGCGGCGCATCGCGGGCCAACCAGGCATTCCTCGAAGCCGGGGGCGAAGATATACTCGACGGCGACGGCAAGCTGAACTACGGCTGGGAGAAGGTTCTGGAAACGTACTACGATTTCGACGTTTGGAGAAATACACATCTCACGCTGGACTACCAGTTTGTTGACAACCCGGCTTTCAACCGTGACCGAGGGCCGGTGTCAATTCTTGGAGCCAGGCTGCACTGGGAATTTGAACTGCCCCGATAAGGAATGCTGTCATCAAGGCCGTCAGTGTTGACGTGAAGAATCGGCCACGGCCACAATGAGGCGGCCATGTCTGACGCCTTTGGTAGCGATTAGGGAGTCGGCGATCTGTTGCACGTCTTTGGCCTTGCCGCGGAGCACAATCACCTCCAAGCAATTGTCATGGTCCAGATGGACGTGCAGCGCCGACACAACACACTTGTGGTGCTGGTGTTGCAGCTCGGTGAGCTTTTCGCTGAGTAAGCGCACGTGATGGTCATAAACGATGGTCACCGTACCCACCACGGTGGCACTCGGGTTCTGCGCGGCCTCTTTCACGAGTTCGGCTCGGGCCAGGTCGCGAAAGGCCTCCGACCGGTTGGTATAACCCCGCTTTTCCATCAGCTTGTCGAACTGATCCAGTAAGTTATCTTCGATAGCCACGCCGAAGCGCCGCAGTTCGGGCATATCCGTGATTTTATCCGAGGCGATCTGGAGCCGTGCGAACTCGTCGACCTGCTAGTAGCACGGATTGCATGAACGTGCTATCGCGTGTTAGTATCACGAAACTGACAAGCGTGCTACGCAGGTTGTCCAAACGTAGCTTTGGAGTGGAATCGGGAGGCAGGATGAAATCTTTAATTCAGCTCCGAGTCGTCGCAGCGGCGGTATTGTTTGCGTTCGCCGCAAATCTTGCGTGGGCGGCTGCGGCGGGAAGCCTTTCCGGGGTTCTGAAGGACCCGACCGGCGCGGTGATCTCGGCCGGCAAGCTTACCGTGGTCAACATCGGTACGAAGGCGGAGTTTACGACCACGTCGGACAGCCGGGGATTCTATTCGTTCCCAGCGCTCCCAGTCGGCAAATACGATCTCACCATCGAAGCCGTTGGTTTCGGGCCACAAAGAAAAACCAACATAGCGATTGACACCGACGCCGCCGTGACGCTGGATGCCGAACTGGCAGTCGGCGAGCAAAGCGAATCCGTGACCATTGTTGCCACTGAAGCGAACGTGCAAACGCAGCCGGACACAGTCGCGACCCATTTGGGCGAAGTGGTGAGCGAGCAGCAAATCCAGGCCATTCCTTTGAACGGGCGCAGTTATACCGATCTTCTTGCCATCCAACCCGGTGTTAGCCCCGTCACGACCTCGACGCCAACTTCCATCATCATGGCGGGTGTCACCGGCACTCTCAATCCGTCCGGCGACCTGAATCCGGGAAACTTGTCCATCGACGGCCAGCGCGAATCAAACAACGGCTTCATGGTGAATGCGATCGACGTACAGGAGGGGATGAACGGGGGAACGTCCGTGATCCCGAACCTGGACGCGATCGAGGAGTTCCGCGTCCTCACGAACAACTTTGACACTGAGTACGGCAACTATAACGGAGGGATGGTTAATGTCATCACCCGCTCCGGGAGCAACCAACTCCACGGCAGCGCCTTCGAGTTCTTGAGGAATACGGACCTGGACGCGCGAAACTTCTTCGATGCTCAGAGGGGGCTGTACCGGCAAAATCAGCCGGGCGGCACGATTGGCGGGCCTATTCTCAAAAACAAGCTGTTCTTCTTTTTGGACTATCAGCACACAGAGACCACCGAAGGAATTACCTCGCCGGTGACCACGGTTATGTCCAATCAGGAACGCACAGGCAATTTCTCCGATGCGGAAAGCCTTTTGACCGGCACGGTGGCCGGAGCTTACGCAGCGACGCAATTGCAAAACAAGCTCGGCTATTCCGTGAGTAGCGGCGAACCGTTTTATACGCCTGGCTGCTCCTCTGGCAATCAATGCGTGTTTCCCAACGCGATCATCCCACAATCGGTCTGGTCTCCCGTCGCGCAAGACCTGCTGAAATATATTCCCGCTGCGAACATTGGGAGCGACTTGTTCTCCACTTCGAACTACCCCGAGACGGTCCGGGACGATAAAGCAGGCGGCCGCATCGATGCCAACACGCGCGCCGGCACGATTTTTGGTTACTACTTCGTTGACAACTACCGCCTGGATAACCCTTATCCCGGCGGTCAGGGAGGGGCCACTGTCCCTGGATTCGACGCTTTGACCATAGGGCAGGCGCAGGAGATCAGCATCGGCGATACCAAGATTCTAAGTCTGACCATGGTCAACGAGGCGCATGCCGGCTTTCTGAGGAATGTGAATAACATTGGGCAGCCTCATGGCGGCGCAGGTCCCAGTTACTCGCTTGCGTCCCAGGGGTTTGTCACAGGTGCGGCCAATGGCGGCATCGTGGTTCAGGCGCCGGAGTTCGAAGGGATCGAGAATCTCGTCTTTCCGGACTTTGTGATGGGCGTCCCTATCACCAATACCGACCAATGGAACAACACTCTCTATTTAAGCGATTCGATCTCGAAGGTATGGGGCGCGCACACGATCAAGTTCGGCGGCCAGTTCCATAACAACCAGGTCAACGAAAATCCGAACGGCACCTTTAACGGAACGTTCAGCTTCCTCGGGACGGAGACGGGAGATCCGTTCGCCGATTTCCTGCTCGGGCTGCCGAGTAATTTCACGCAGACCACCGGCCAACGCTTTTATTTGCGCAATCATTATGGCGCCGCGTTCGTAGAAGACAGCTGGAAAGCGCGGCCGAACCTTACGCTGAACTACGGTCTGCGTTGGGAGCTGATTGAGCCATGGTCGGAGAAGTACGGCGAAATCCAAACCATCGTTCCCGGCCAACAGTCGGTGCTCTACCCGAATGCAATACCTGGAGTAGTTGTGCCCGGCGACCCGGGCATCCCTCCGACGCTGTCCCCGGCAAAAACCCATAACTTCGCGCCGCGCATCGGCGCCGCGTATTCGCCGAATTTCAGCGACGGAATTCTGAAAAAGATCTTTGGCGACTCGGGCAAGAGCAGCATTCGCGCCAGCTACGGCATTTTCTACACTGCATTTCAAGGCATTGATGCGGGAATCATGTACGGTGTGCCCCCCTTCGGGTACAACTATCTGAGCCCGTCTCCGCCAGAGTTCGCACAGCCTTTCATCAACTCGGCCAATGGGTACGTGAATACGGATCCTTATCCATTTACCTTCCCGCCACACGGAGTTTCGCAGTCGAATCCGTACACGGTCTTCAACTGGGCCGCGGTGACTCCGATCAGCGCGGACCCTTACTTCTATTACCGCAACAGCGTGCCCTATACGGAGAACTTCATGTTTTCGATTCAACGGCAGATCGGGAACAACGTGCTGCTCACCGCGAGCTATGTGGGCAACCAAGGTCACCATATCTTGGTGCTGGTGCCAACCAATAGCGGAAACCCGGCGTTGTGCCTAAGCTTGAGCCAGCCCAGTGACGTCGCTCCGGGAAGCCCGACTTGTGGGCCCTACGGCGAAGACGCCGTTTACACTTCCGCCTCCGGTCAGGTTTATCAAGGAACCCGTGTTGGCCTTGGGCCGGATTTCGGATCCATGACAGCGCAAAAGACCATCGGCAACTCTAATTACAACGCGCTGGAGGTGAATCTCCGGGCAAAGATCGGCTCCAACTCCACGCTCTTGGTCGGCTACACCTGGTCCAAGTCTATCGACGACGCATCGTACATTGGCGAGGAAACTAACCCCTTCGACCTGCGGCTCACTCGCGCGATCTCGGCCTGGAACATCCCTCAGGACGTCGTGATCACGTACACGTACTATCTCCCGTTTGAGCATTTCTTTGGGGGGAATCGGCTGACCGATGGCTGGAGCATTTCTGGAACGATGCGTTTCTCGGAAGGTCTACCGGTCACACTTATTGACGACACCGACAACTCGCTCTTGGGAACTCTCGGCAATGGCGTGAACAACAATCTGTTGGACACGCCCCAGTACATCGGTGGGCCGCTAGACATCAATGAGAATCCGCGCAACGGCAAGCCGGTGTTCAATACCAGCGCTTTCGAGGTGGAGCCCTTAGGAGTCTTGGGGGATGCCTCGCGGCGCAGCTTCCAGGGGCCCGGCATCGAGAACTTCGACGTTCAACTCAGCAAGACCATCCGGCTGAGGGAGTCCTGGACTTTGGATATCCGCATGGAGGCCTTCAATGTCTTCAACCATGCGCAGTTTTATGGGCCTCAATCGGTAGAAGGCGTGGACACCGATCCTGATTTCGGACACGTAATTAGCGCGGCGGCGCCGCGTCTTATGCAAGCGGCGGCAAAGTTCCGTTTCTGACGTGGGCCCGCTGAAGGTCGAGCCGTCCGCCCTTGGGGCCGCAGCCGTGCCACACGCCAACCAGCGCGTCAACTACGAATGGGGCCTTTCGCGAGGGCGTTGGGCTCGTAGCTCATAGAGTATGAGCTCCGTCGGAGGCATGATTAGCCTGCAAACCAATGGATCGCCGTGGTTAGTGACCGGTCACTGACCGCTCTAAGACCGTGGGATCCATCCATTTCGGGTAACCGCGTGATACCCTCTTAGGTCTGTCTGTCCATGGCAAAGGCAACTAGCGTGGACAGACCGAACGTGCGTCAGCACTTGGGGATTCCGGTTAAGAAGAGGAGGCGCACGCGCAAAGCGTCGAATGCGGGGGGCAAAAGCAAGTGGATGAGGGAGTTCTTTAGCAGGCCTAGCCCGCCGGTCTGGAAAACTGTCAAGCCCTGGAAAGGTGAAGCGGCGGAATGAGTCCGCCGGTATCAACGGTGATCAAGAATGTCTCGAATTACCATAGCCGTTCTCTGTCTCGTCCTTGCGGGGGTCTGCCAAGGGCAGCAGTCGGCGCCCAAGGCGGCTAAAGCCCCGGCAGCGCCAGCGTCAGCCATGAAGCCCGAAGTTGTTGCAGACTTGCGCCAGCTCATGCGCGGTATTCTTTTCCCCAACTCCAACGTGATCTTTTTCGCGCAAGAAGACGATCCCGCCAAGGTGCCGCCTGCCAAGGATCCCTCGCTATCGCCGAATCCGTTGGCCAGCAGCTACGGGGGATGGACGGCTGTGGAAAACAGCGCCAGGGCGCTTTCGGAGGCCGCTAATCTTTTGATTCTACCGGGGCGTAAGTGCGCGAATGGGCTTCCGGTTCCGATCAACAATCCGGATTGGGCGAAATTCGTGCGGGGCTTGCGGGAAACCAGCCTGGCGGCGTACAAGGCCGCGCAATCCAAGAATATGGACAACATCGTAAACGCGGCGGGAGACCTGAGTACGGCCTGCTCCAATTGCCACGACAAGTGGCGCGAAAAACCGACGCTTGAAGACAGGTGCAAGTAATGGCGCTCTTGAGGAGGCTAGCCCCGACCGGGGCAATCCTCTTTATCGTGGCGATGCTTCTATTTCCCGGTGCCGCCTTGGCACACAATGTGTCCAAGCGCGACGCATCGTTTGTTGAGTCGAACCAGGGGGCGGCGATCGCGGCGTTTATTTACTTGGGGGCCAAGCACATGGTCACCGGCTACGATCACATCGCGTTTCTGGTGGGCGTGATCTTCTTTTTGTATCGGCTCAAAGATATCGTTCAGTACGTGAGTCTTTTTACGCTGGGGCACAGCATTACATTATTGGGTGGAGTCCTCGGAGGAGTTCACGCCAACCCATACGTGATCGATGCAATTATCGGATTCTCGGTGGTATACAAAGCGTTCGACAACATGGACGGGTTCCGGCGATTTCTAGGGTTCGAGCCGAACACGAAGCTCGCCGTGCTGATCTTCGGCCTGTTTCACGGATTTGGCCTGGCGACGAAGCTGCAGGAGCTGTCCCTTTCAAAGAACGGCCTAGTGACGAACATCGTCAGTTTCAATGTCGGCGTGGAAGTGGGACAGGTCCT
>JASHQT010000608.1 GCA_030039005.1 Bryobacteraceae bacterium | reverse complement strand
CCATGCACACCGACGTCGCTGCCGTGAAACAGGCGCGTGATCTCCGAGATCGGAGTTCGATCCAGGTGCACGCCCATACTGAGCTCGCTCTCGCCTTTCGGGTTCGGCCGCAGCAGACCGCGCGCGCTGATTTCCCCAAAGCTTTGCGAGGCCTGGTCCGTGCGCGCGGGCGCGCCCGAAAAACGGATCACCACTTCGCCGTTTTCGTTGGGATAAATATCCACGTCGGCGTCGCTGATGTAAAAGACGCTCTTGGTGTCGCCGAACTTGAAATCGATGCGGCCGCCGCGGATCTGAATGTCCGGCACGTTGCTGCGATGCGCCGTTCCGCTTCGCGACTGATGATCGAGCAGCGGCCGGATGTTCCAGGGACCGGAAGCCGGCCTGACGACGTTTACGTTGGGATTGTCCAGACGCAGGCTGGAAAATTCGAGATGACCGGAAAACAAACTCAGCCAGCGGATGCGCGCCTGCATCTGCTCGACGTGCGCGAAAGGCTCAATGCCCGCCGCCGGCTCGTCGTCGATCAGCACATCATCGACGGTGAAGCCCGGGCCGGAGAAAAGATTCAAGTGAATGGCGCCTAAATGCACGGGACGGTTGAGCGCGGCTTCGAGCTCGGCTTGAATACGGGGACGGAATCGATTCGCGCTCACGCGCGGCGCCACGAATCCGACGGCCACAACCACGAGCGTGAGGATCAGAAGCCAGCGCCAGATTCTCTTCATGCGTGCCGGGCCAGTAATTCCGCGTATGCGGCGGGATCATCCACGTCCGTGACCACCGCGGGGTCGTTCACTTCGACATAAATCGTACGCGCAACGTGACGATGGATCACGTCGCTCGCCTTGGCCGTGATGGGTAGTGCGAGCAGTTCGTCGATCAACGGCCGCGCGATGCACACGGGATGGCCATGTTCGCTCAAGTAGGTGGGCACGGTGACCGGAGCATGATCGGCCTGGAACCGGGTGGCGATCATTTCCATGGTCGCAAGCTCGATGTGGGGATGATCGACCGGCAGGAACATCGCGGCGGCCGCGTCCGCGGGCACCAGCGCCAGGCCACATTGCAGCGAGCTGAGCATCCCGCGCTCGGGATCAGGATTGAGGGCGAAGCGCACCTCGCTCGCACGCTCGATGCCCGATTGAATCTGATCCGCATGTTGTCCCACCACGACGACGATCGGATCGCAAGCCCGGCCCAGCACGCGAATCAACCGGTCGAGAAACGTTTCGCCCTGGAATTGGAGCAACGCTTTGGGAGTTCCCATGCGCCGGGATGCGCCGCCGGAAAGAATCAAGCCCGCGATTTTCTCGCGCGCGCTCACTTTAAGACGGCTCGCGAGGTTTCGCTCGCGAAAATCGATTTGGCGGCGGCGCGCCATTCCGCTTCCGGCGCTCGGCGCACGGCGATCATCTCCGCCACCACCGATACAGCGATCTCTTCGGGAGTGATGGCGCCGATCTCCAGCCCCATGGGCGCGAAAACCCTTTCGAACGCGGCGCGCGAAATCCCTTCCTTCTCCAGCTCCTTCACCACGCCGATCACTTTGCGCCGACTGCCGATCATCGCGATGTACTTGGCGTTGGTTTCCACCGCCCAGCGCAGCACGCGCATGTCGTCGCGATGGCCGCGCGTGACGATCACCAGGTAGCTGGTATCGCGCACCGGGAGCTTGGGAAACACTTCCTCGTATTCTTCGGCGTAAATCTCGTCGGCTTCCGGGAACCGGTCGCGATTGGCGAAGGATTCGCGATTATCGATCACCACGGACGCAAAACCGGCGAGCGCCGCCACTTTGGAAATACTTTTCGAGATGTGCCCCGCGCCGAAGATAAAGACGCGCGGCTGAGGAACCACGGGCTCGACAAACACGCTCAGTTGCCCTCCGCAGATCAGGCCATTGTCGTACGCGGCATCCTGGCCCAGGCTGAAGTTCATCTGCCGCGGCCGCTCGGATTCCATCACTTCTCGGGCGGCGTTCCACACTTCAGCTTCCACGCAGCCGCCGCCGACGGTGCCCAGCATGGAGCCGTCCTCGCGCACCAGCAGTTTTGCGCTCTCGTAGCTGGGAATAGAGCCGTTGACCTGGACAATCGTGGCGAGGGCGCACTTCTGGCCGAGCCGGCGCAGACGGACCACTTCCTCGTAGATGTCCATTGGTTCAATTATAAGATGACTATAGTGGTCCAGGAGGGGCCATGGCGGAAAGCATGAAGGCAAACGAATTCAAGGCTAAATGCCTCAAAGTCCTCGACGAAGTCCAGAGACAGCGCAAGCAGGTCTCGATCCTGAAACGGGGAAAACCCGTGGCGAAATTGGTGCCGATCGAGGGGCGTTCATCCAGCTTTATCGGCAGCATGAAGGGGGCCATGGAGGTTGTTGGCGATATCGTCTCGCCGGTGGACGCGGATGCCCTCTGAGTAGGTGACCCGCTGCTCCTAAACTCCCACGTCTGGGTTCTGTGCGCAGTCCGTCATTCCGAGGCGTCTGACCGGATACCTTGCATCGAAAACGCCGGATCTAACGGTGCGCTTCCCGTGACCATTGGCGCCTGGACTGGCAGCGAGCGCCCGCGTCCTGGGAGCCACTCTGCTCACCAGCGACCGGGAGCTGATTTGATATTCGCGCCAGCGCCACGTGCACGCGATCGAGACGTGAGTTAGCTCCTGGCCACTCGCTACAATCGGGGCAGTGATCAAGACCATCCTCCTGGACCTCGGCAACGTGGTCATCGCCTTCGATTTCAAGCTGGCCTACGCGCGGTTGGCGGAGCATTGCGGCTGCCCGGCCGAAGAACTGCCCGCCCGCATTCGCGCAACGGGCCTGGTGGCGCCGTTCGAGCGCGGCGAAATCCCGTCCGAGCGCTTCGTTCGCGAGTTCTCCGCGGCGCTGCGGCTGAATCTGACGTACCAGCAGTTTTGTGAATGGTGGAGCTGCGTCTTTCTGCCCGAGCCGCTGCTGGCGGACGCGTTGCTTGAGGATCTAGCGAGCCGCTATCGGCTGCTCGCGGTCTCCAACACCAATCCGATCCATTTCGAAATGATTCAAAAAGCCTACCCGCTTCTGCGGCACTTCGATGAGTTCGTGCTGTCCTATGAAGTAGGCGCCGCCAAGCCGGATGCGAAGATGTACCGCGAGGCGATCGCGCGGGCGCAATCGAGCGCCGGGGAATGTTTCTTCGTGGATGATCTGGCGGGGAACGTGGAAGCAGCGAGAGAGCACGGCATCGACGCCGTCCAATTTCTATCGGCCGAACAACTGAAAGCCGAGCTGCGCGCCCGCGGTCTGCTTACACGTCAGGCGTAGACATTCACCGAAGAGCCGCTGGTGCTCGCGGTGTAGCTGTTCGAGGCGGATGTCGTGGAGCTGGAGCTTTGGTTGTTGGACCAGTCCCCTCCGTGATGGTGATGGCGGCTATCGGCGCGGCGGTCATCAGCCTGTTGCGCTTGGCCGCTGTTCTGGCTCCCGGCAGTTCCCGGCTGGGCCGCCTGAATGTCGTCCTGGAGTTGGGAGAACCAGCTCTGCGCCTGGCTCAGGTTTCCGGACGACAGAGCTTGGCCGAGGTTATTGAGGGCGTTCGCGATGGGATCGTTGCTGTTGGTGTTCGAAGAGCTGGTGGCCGCCGACCCGGTCTGCGTTTGGAGCGCCTGCTCGAGAGCGGAGAAGGCCGATTGCGCGCCGCTCAGGTTACCGTTTTGCAGTGCGCTCTCCAGTTGCGCGTAATCCTGTTGGACCTGCTGGGCGAGAGTCAATGTTTGGGTCTGGGGTTGAGACTGCGTCTGGGTAGTAGAGGTCTGGGCTGTCGCGCTTTGGCTCGACGTTTGTACGGCGGCTTGCAAATCACTCTGCAATTGGGAAAACGCACTCTGGGTCGCGCTGAGGCTGCCGGACTGGATATCCTGGCCGAGCGTCGTGAAATCGTTCTGGATCGTGCTGTTCGAGGCCGCAGATCCCTGGTAACTCTGCACCAACTGCTGGAGGTTGGAATACGCCGTTTGCGCGTCTGTCAGATCACCGTTTTGGATGTCGTTAGCGAGCTGCGAGTAGTCCTGAATCGCTTCTTCGACCGGGTTCTGGCTCTGGGAAGACGAAGACACGTACTGATCCTGACCGGCATTCCAGCCATTTCCCCAGTCACTCCCCCAACCGGGGCCGCCGGCGCCGCCCGTTTGCCAGCCGGCCTGAGCATCGCTCTGCAGTTGAGAGAAAGCGCTCTGTGCCTGGCTCAGATCGCCCGATTGCAACGCCTGGCCGAGCGCCGCAAAGTCGTTCTGCAGCGTGCTCGACCCGCTGGAGCCGGTGGTTCCGGAAGACGAACCGGAAGAGCCGCCATTGTTCCCCAGGATCTGCTGGATATTGGAATACGCCGATTGCGCCTGGCTCAAATCGCCATTCTGTAGAGCAGTGGCGAGTTGTTGGAAGTCCTGGCGGACTTGCCGGAACGGATTTTCCTGCTGCTGCGATAAGTCGCTGACCAGGTTAGAAGAAAGCGCCGAAATAGGCATGGCCGTTCGATGTCCTCACCCATACCTATCGCCAGCCGGGGGATGAAGTTGAGGCAATTTCGACCGTCTTTGCAAATGTTCACAATTGAGCCGCTTAGGGCGCGAAAATGGCCGCGGCCGGCGCCGACCATCCGGGAAACATGGCCGAGCGCAGAGTTTCGGCGAGCGTCTCGCTGTGACCGTCGGGGAAATGTGCGCGCACGCGCCGAGTTTTTGGAAACACCACCCAGACTTCCTCGGCGCCATGGGCGAAATACAGCTCCATTTTCAGATCGAGCTCGGCGGCGGTGTTGGATTCCGAGGCCACTTCGATGGCCAGAGCCGGCGCGCCTTCGAAATAGCCGTCCGGCGGCGCCGCCTCCATCTGCGCCGTCCGCAGAAAACTGACATCGGGCTGAAGCCAGGTGTCTTCGGTGAGCTTGAACCCGGCTTCGATCCGAACGTCGCCGAGCCGGTGTTCGTCAACATAGGGCTGCAGGGCGCGCAGAATACGGTGCTGGATGTTCGAATGGCGCGATTTGGCCGGCGGCAAGGTGATGTGCTCTCCCCGTACAAGTTCGTGCTTGTGGCCGTCCTCGCGATATTTTTCGAATTCCTCGAATGTGAGCAGCGTGCGGGTGGCCATTAATCTTCCATTTCAGTGTAGCCGACCGTAATGCGGGAGCGTCGGGTAAGATAGGAACAAATGAGCCAGGCAGTCGACGCTTTCGAACTGATTCGAGCGCACCGCGATGAAATCCTCCGTATCGCCGCGAGACATGGTGTGCGCAATATCCGTGTCTTCGGCTCCTTCGCTCGCGGTGATGCTCGAGCGGATAGTGACGTCGACTTTCTGGTCGACGCCGCGCAGTCTACCAGTTCGTGGTTTCCAGCCGGGCTGATTCTCGACCTGGAAAATCTGCTCGGCCGCCATGTAGAGGTCGTCACCGAGCACGGGTTGAACGCCCGAATCCGCGATGAGGTTTTGCGAGAGGCCGTTCCGGTTTGAAGGACGATCGCTTTTATCTCCTCCACATTCTCGACTGCATTCAACGAATCGAAACCGACACGGCCGGTGGCGCGGAGTCGTTCCGTGGATCTAGAACCATTCAGGATGCCGTGGTTCGAAATCTGCAAATTCTAGCCGAAAGCACCCAGCGCCTCTCTGACGCCTTGAAATCGCGCTGGCCACACGTGGAGTGGGGCCGGATCGCGGCCTTTCGAAACGTGCTGGTCCACGATTACCTGGGCCTCGACATGGAACGAATTTGGGTCGTTACGCAAAGCGATGTCCCGAAGCTCAAGGCGGCCATCCACGCGATCCTGCGCGAGACTGCGTAGCCTCGTCCCAATGAAAAAGGCGGCTCAACGAGCCGCCTCAAGGAAAAGGAGGAATGACACCTCCCACCAAATTGCAATTACAGTCCGACACCGATGTGCTGCTCGGCTATGTTGATGCCAACTTCGCACCGCACCACGAGATTTCCGCTCATCGTCAAATCGCCCAGGTTGGTGGCATCGGGAGTCGCCTCGAACAGAAAGCCGTCCGGTGTGTATAGGCGCACGGAGACTTCTAATTCGATCGGCGAAGTGCGCCTTTTGCGTATTTGGCAAACGTATTCGTTCGTGTCGGATCTCCGGAGCAAACATTCGTCGGCGGAACCGTCGAGCTTATAGAGATCACCCTGCCGTCCCGTGGGATAGATCTCGTTCCGCTTAACGCTCGCGATGTGTTGACCCGTCGCGTCGTAAAGTTCGAAGTAGATCCCCAACTGACCGTTTCCATCGTGGCGCCTAAGCGTGAACAGTGTCTGGTCCTTGTAAACCACGAGGTTCGGAACATTCACGTAGGCGTTGCCACCTAAAACAACCCTAAACTGCTTTTCGAGAAACCACATTAGACTTAGCCTCTGCTTTGGATCCGCTAACTACGCCGGCGACTAGCTACAACCGCTCGTCCCGCCGCAGTTCTCGCACTTGTAGCAGCTACCGTTGCGCGTCATGATCCCGCCGCATTCGGCGCACACCGGCGCGTCGGTCACTACTGGCGCGAACGCGAGCGTCTGCTGAGGCTCGGGCTCGGTGGGCCGCAGAACCGGCGTTTCGCCCGCTTCGGTGACCCCGTATTCCGGCCCCAGGAACTTCGCGCCCAGCCAGCGGAAGATGTAATCCATGATGGACTTCGCGTACGGCACCTGCGGATTGCCCGTCCAGCCGCTCGGCTCAAAGCGCACGTGGCTGAACTTGTCCAC
>JASHQT010000607.1 GCA_030039005.1 Bryobacteraceae bacterium | reverse complement strand
TGCCCGACGGTGTACTGCGCCATCGACTTCGGCCAACGCGCCACATTGTGAAATACCGGCTCGGCTTCCAGGTCCATGATGCTGTGCAATTCCGAACGCGCCGCATCGACGATCGCTTCATCGGAAAGGCCGGTCGCATTGCCGCCGAGGAAGCAGCGCAGCACCACCATATTGGCCGGCACGCGATGATCAAACTTATTGCCCACCCAGGTGCAGCCGAAGATGAATTTGCGCTCTTTCTTCGGAACCAGAAAGCCGTGCCCTTGCAGTGGATGATCGAACGTGCGGGCGATATAGCCGAGGGAAAGCGTGACTGACGAAGTATACGGAATGCCCGCAAGCAGCGTCGCGAGCTCGGGCTGCAAAGGCTTTACGAGGGGCGCGGCCTCGCAAGCCGTGGTAGCCAGCACGACGTGGTCGGCTTCAAGCCAATCGCCGCTGGCGCGAACGCGAAAACTGGCGCCCGCACGCTCGATGGTTTCCACATCGGCTTGCACCGTATCCGCGCTGGGTTTCAAGGCATCGATCAAAGCGCCTAGGCCGGGCTTCAATGTTAGAAGGAACGAACCTCCCGAGCTTTTGGGACGAGGCGCTGCTAAAACTCCGCGCGTGAGGCTGCCGTATTTGGTCTCGATCTCGACGAAACGCGCGAGCACGCTGTTCACGCTCATCTCGCGCGGATCGCCTCCGTAAACGCCCGCGAGCAACGGCTCCGCCAGATAATCGATGCACTCCTCGCCGTAATGGTCGAGCAGGAATTCGTGAACAGAACGGTCGGGCAGGGGCTTGGCGGGAGGTTGGCGAAAAAACTCCAGCCCCATGCGGATCTTCGCGCTCCAGCTCAGCAGCGGTGTTTCCACCAGCGGCAGGATCTTGGTGGGGACCATCATCATGAGCCCCTCGGGCATGGGAACCAACTTGCCCTTTTTCACGATGTAGGTGACGCGGGAGTGGTCGTTGGAGCCCATCGCTTCACTGGCGAGGCCAACTTCGCGGATCAAATTCATGGCCCAGGGTTTGGCGGCCATAAAACCATCCGGGCCTTCTTCGAGAACGCAGCCTTGCTGCAGCACCGTTTGGATCACGCCGCCGACGCGCGGCCGGCGCTCCAGCAACAGGGGCCGGATGCCGCCTTTGGCGAGGTAATAAGCGGCGGAAAGTCCCGAAATGCCGCCACCGACGATTATCGCTTTGTGTTGCACATTTATAACTTGAACTCGCGCACGAAGTCCACCACGGCGCGAACGTTATCGGGCGGAGTCTCCGGCAAAATCCCGTGACCGAGATTAAAAATATGGCCGGGCCGCGAACCCGTGCGCTTCAAAACTTCATGCACGCGCATCTTCAGCTCGGGCAGCGGCGCGAAGAGCACCGCCGGATCCAGGTTGCCTTGCACGGCGGAACGATAGCTGATGTCCATCCAGGCTTGGTCGATATTCACGCGCCAGTCCACGCCCATCACGTCGCCGCCCGCGGCGTGCAATTCGCGGAAAAATCCCGAGGCGCCCGTGCCGAAATGGATCACCGGGACACTCCCGGTTCGGATGCGTTCGATCAACGCACGCGAATAAGGCGCGACGAAGCGGACGTAATCGTCGGGACTTAAAGCGCCCACCCAGCTATCGAATACCTGAATGGCGCGCGCGCCAGCCGTCACCTGGCTCAGCGCGAAGGGTCCCAGGACGTCGACCAGCTTGCCCATCAGCCGGCGCCACAGCGTCTCATCGCGATACATCATCGTTTTGGTCCGGACGAAGTTCTTCGACGGCCCGCCTTCGATCATGTAGCTGGCGAGCGTGAACGGCGCGCCGACGAATCCGATCACCGGGACGCGGCCAGCCAGTTGCCGGACCACCAGTTGCACCGCTTCGCCGACGTAATTCAAATCGTCGGTGTTGGAGATGGAAAGCGAATCGACGTCGTCGGACGTGCGCACGGGGTTGTCGATATGCGGTCCTTCTCCGGCCAGGAACTTGAGCTTCAGCCCCATGGGCTCGACCGGCAGCAGCAGGTCCGCGAAGATGATGGCTGCGTCGACATCCAGGAACTCCACCGGCTGCAGCGTGACCTGCGCAGCCAGGTCCGGACGTTTGCAGATTTCGAGAATACCCGCTTTCGCGCGAATGTCCCGATACTGCTTCATATAGCGCCCGGCCTGGCGCATGAACCAGACCGGCCGGACATCGGTGGGCCGACGCCGGCAGGCTTCCAGAAAACGGCTGTTCGTCGAGATCATTCGCATTGAGATCCCGGAGTGAATTGGCGATGGCAAGGTTGTGAGAGGATGAGCATCAGCTTGGAGGCGCATTTCGGCCCAAATTATAGTAGCGCTTGGAAGAAGCCCTACTGTCAATAGTTTGCGGCCAAATTGTGTGCGCCGCGCCAGCACATGGAGGGATCCCCTTTAGACTCAGTGGCTTACGCCAGGGACGCTACTGGCGGGGACGGCCCTTCTTGATGCGCTTCAGCAATTGATCCACGCGCCCACCCAGCTGGGTGGCGACATCGGCTTCAAAATGAAGCTCCGGAACGCGAAACAGTTCCAGGCGGCGGGATACTTCGCGGCGCAGGAACGGGGCTGCGTGTTCGAGTGCGGCCAGGGTCTCGCCGGCGTCGGCGCCTTCGTCCACGCGGATGCGCACCAGGGCGTGGCGCTTGTCGGGCGAAATGTCGAGGGTGGTGACTGTGGCGGAGGCGACCCGCGGATCGGAAAGCTCGTAGCCGATCAGTTCGGTGAGTTCTTCGCGGAGGGCTTCGGAGATTCGTTCGGTGCGGTGTTGCATCTCCGCGCTACGATTGGTCCCCTTCGAGATCAGGGAGACGCCGCTCGTGGGCTTCGGCGATCCGTGCGAGGGCACGAATATTCTCACCGTCTTGCTGTGCAGTTGCATAGAGGGTCTGGATGTTCACCCTGAGCGCCTCAATCTCTCTCAGCCCCAGCTCGAGGTTCATCGTAAGCGCTTCGATTCTCTCGTCGATATTCATAGCGCACCTACCCTACTCTATCCACTCTAACGTAGTCCCCACTAGCACGCCGCCCAGGATATGCGCCGCCTCGCGTTCCACCAATTGCAGAATCTGTTCGGCGTGCGCGTGATCGCCGGAAACAGTGACGGCGGAGACCAACGCCCGCTGCCAGACATCCTGATAATCGATCTCTGCCACCGCGACGTTGAACTTTGACCGCAGCCGGTCCTTGAGGCTTTTGACAGTGTGGCGCTTGTCTTTGAGCGAATGCGCGTCTTCGATGTGCAATTCCAGGGTCAATACACCGACACTCGGCATCTCATTACGCCATGGTCTCCACGGCGACGCGCTCGGTGGCGAAGGCTTCGATGATGTCGCCCGGCTTGACGTCCGAGAAATTCCGCAACGTCACGCCGCACTCGAAGCCGCTCTTCACTTCGCTCGCGTCGTTCTTAAAGCGCTTGAGCGAATCCACCTTGCCGGTGTAAACCACGATGTTGTCGCGCAGCAGCCGCACCTCGCTGTCGCGCTTGAGCAATCCGTCCAGAACCATGCAGCCGGCCACGTTGCCGACCTTGCTGATGCGGAACACCTCGCGCACTTCGGCGCGGCCTTGGTAGACTTCCTTGAACACCGGCTCCAGCATGCCGGTCATGGCGCGCTTCAGCTCGTCGGTGAGTTCATAGATGATGGTGTGGAGGCGGATATCCACTTTCTCCTGCTCGGCGAGAGCGGAGGCGTTGCGCTCCGGCCGCACGTTGAAGCCGATGATGATGGCGTTCGAAGTGGAAGCCAGCAGCACGTCGCTTTCATTGATGGCGCCTACGGCGCTGCGCAGCACGCGAATCTTGACCTTGTCGTTGGAAAGCTTCTGCATCATATCGGTCAGCACTTCAGCCGTGCCGCTGACGTCGGTCTTCAGGATGATGTTGAGCTCCTTGACCTCGCCTTCCTTCAACTGTTCGTGCAGTTGTTCGAGCGTCATGCGGCCGCTCTTGGCCATGGCCACGTCGCGCGCTTTGGCTTCGCGATAGATGACGATCTGTTTGGCCTTGGCGGTGTCGGTGACCACCTGGAACGTGTCGCCCACTTCCGGCAGCGATTCCAGGCCCAGCACTTCCACCGGCATGGAGGGTTCGGCGTCGCGCAGGGAATCTCCACGGTCGTCGAACATCGCGCGGACTTTGCCGAACACCGACCCGCAGATGAAGTAATCGCCGACGTGCAACGTGCCGTTGCGCACCAGCACGGTGGCCACGGGCCCACGCCCGCGGTCGAGGTTGGCTTCGAGCACGTTGCCCACCGCCGGACGGTCAGGATTGGCCCTGAGATCCTGCATATCGGTGACCAGCAGGATCATTTCGAGCAGCAGGTCGAGATTCTGTTTGGTCCTGGCCGAAACCGGGACCATGACGGTATCGCCGCCCCAATCCTCGGGAACGAGCCCACGATCGGAAAGCTGCTGCTTAATGCGTTCCGGTTGCGCATCCGGCTTGTCGATTTTGTTGATGGCTACGATGATCGGAGCGCCAGCCGCTTTGGCGTGATCGATAGCTTCGATGGTCTGCGGCATTACGCCGTCGTCGGCCGCCACCACCAGAACCACGATATCGGTGACTTTGGCGCCGCGTGCGCGCATGCGGGTAAACGCTTCGTGCCCCGGCGTATCGATGAATACGATCCGGCGCCCGTTCTTTTCGACGTAATACGCGCCGATGTGCTGCGTGATCCCGCCGGCTTCCTTGTCGGCGACGTTGGCGGAGCGAATCGCATCCAGCAGCGAGGTTTTCCCGTGATCGACGTGTCCCATGATGGTGACCACGGGCGCGCGCTTCACGCGGTCCGCGCTCACTTCGGTTTGTTCGATCTCCTGCGTGCTCTCTTCTTCGTAGCTGACCTTGTTGGTGGAGGCCCCGAATTCGCGCGCCAGATCCTCGGCCATCTTGACATCGAGGTTCTGGTTGATGGTGGCGAAAATCTTCTTTTCCACCAGCTTCTTGATCACCAGGTTGGCTTTGATGCCCAGCTTCTCGGAAAGCTCCTTGACCGTGACACCTTCGGAAATCGTGATTTCCCGGTCGATGGGCGGCGGCGCCGCGGCTTGCTCGCGGCGCATCGGCATGCGCAGCCGTCCCTCTTCCTGTTCCTGTTCGCGATGACGGTCGCGCCCGCCGGGTTTCGCCTGATGGCGCCGCTGCTGTTCGGTGGGAGGCGGCGTGGCCGGTTCAGCGCGCAAAGGCGATGTCGGATGCAGCGTCCGGGGACGGCGAAACGCTCCGGGCGCCGCGGGCGCCGAGCCGGGGACGCCGGGGCCGCGCATCACCGGCTGGCCGGGCCGGATAGGCCCACGATAGATCGGCTGGCCGGGCACGGGCGTCGCGCTCCGGCTGGGGATGCCCGGCCGGGCGGAGGGCGGCGCTTGCCCAGGCATGGGCCGTTGCTGCTGTTGCAGGCGTGCCACCATATCGGGCCGCGGAGGCACCACGGGACGCGCGGCAGGTTGTCCGGCGAGCGGCGGGCGCGACTGCGGACGCAACGGCGTTCCAGGAGTCGGAGCGGCCGGTACCGCCCCAGGAATGGATGATCCCCCGGCCTCGGCAGGAGGCGCCGGGGTAGCACGAGCCACTGGCTGAGCCGGCAACGTGATCGAGGCGGGCGGCATGGGTGTAGCGGGCGTAGCCGCCGGCATCGGCTGCCGCGGTCCCGACAGGATTTGGCCGGGACGAGGCGCGGGCACAGGCCGCGCAGGCACCGGACCGGTGCGCAAAGGCGGATGAATCGGCGCGGCGCCCGTCGACAGCGGCGGACGAAGCGGCGCCGGCCGTCGCAGCGATTCTTCCGGCATCGGCGCCGAGGCCACCGGCGCGGCTTCGAGCGCGGGCACGGGCTCAGATTCGGGGATCGCGGCGCGTACCGGAGCTTCGGGAGCGGCGATTGGAGCCAGCGGCTCCTGGCGGATCGCGGTCCGGACAGTCTCCACTTCTGGCTCAGCCAGCTCGGCCGCCGCTTCGGGTTGGCGACGCGGAACTGCACCGTTTTCCCCATGCACCCTCTGCCGGATCAACTCCGCGACAGGCTCGTCGATCGAGCTGGAATGGGTCTTTTTCTCGGTGACGCCGAGCTCGGGCAACATCTCGATGATTTCGTGAGAGGGGATCTCCAGTTGCCTCGCCAGCTCGTTAATGCGAATTTTACTCATAAATGAACGGCAACACGTATCGCGTTGGCCTAAACGACCCCCTCCGAGTTCTCTATAGTATCAGAAGTATCAGATTCCCTTTTCTCTTCCACGGGATTGCCCGCGCCCCGATCGGCTAATTCAGCCTCGCCGGACCCCACCGCCGCCGATAATTCCTCTTCCCGCGCCCCGGCTCCCTCGCCTTCCGCGGGCGCCATCTCCGAGTAACCGGCTTCGGATGCGGGCGGCGCTTCTTCCAGCGCCACTCCCGGTGTCTCGGCTGGCGGCTCAAACTGCGCGTAATACGAATTCACGGCCACCAGGATCTTCTCGACGGTCTCCGATCCGACGCTGGGGATGGCTTCCAGCTCCTCCGGCGTCATGGAGCCGAGCTGTTCCACCGTGTTGACGCCGCCCTCGAGTAGCTTCTCCACGATTTCCTCGGCCAGACCATGATCGATCAGCACCGACACCGGAGCGCCGGCCGGAACTAGCGCGGCCATCGCGGTCTCCACTTCCTGGCGCTTCTCTTCTTCGCTCTTGATGTCGACCTTCCAGCCCAGCAGCTTCGCTGCCAGCCGGACGTTTTGGCCTTTTTTGCCGATGGCGAGCGAAAGCTGCGTGTCATCGACGATCACTTCCATGTGCTTATCCGAGGCATCCACGATCGAGACGCGGCTGATCTTCGCCGGGCTGAGGGCGTGCGTAGCGAAAACCACGGGATCTTCGGAAAACTCGATGATATCGATCTTCTCGCCGCGCAGTTCGCGAATGATGGATTGAACTCGCATGCCCTTCATCCCCACGCAGGCGCCGACGCTGTCCACATCCCGATCCCGGCTCATCACCGCGATCTTGGTGCGCTCGCCGGCTTCGCGCGCACAGCCTTTGATCACTACGGTGTTGTCGTAAATCTCCGGCACTTCCTGCTCGAACAGCCGCATCACCAGCTCCGGCGCGGCACGCGAGACGATGACGCCCGCGTTCTTGCCGGCCTTCTCCACGCTGCGGATGACACAGCGCGCGCGGTCCCCCACGCTGAAATTCTCCAGTTTGCTTTGCTCTTTCTTGGGCAGCCGCGCCTCGGTCTTGCCGAGATCCACGACTAAATCCTGGCCTTCCACCCGCTTGATGGAGCAGTTGACCAGTTCACCCACGCGGCCCGAATATTCCGAATAAATGGTCTCCCGCTCGGCCTCCCGCACCTTCTGAAGAATCACTTGCTTGGCGGTCTGAGCGGAAATCCGGCCCAGCGCATCGGTGGGCTTGGGAAAACGAACTTCGGACTCCAGTTGCGCGTTCGGATCGATCCGCTGGGCGTCACCGAGCGAAATCTCCTTCACCGGATCCTGGACCGACTCCACCACTTTCTTGACTCCGAAGATTTCGAGCGCACCCGTCGAATCGTTGAAAGCCGCCACTAAATCCTCGGTGGTGCGGAAATGCTTGCGCGCCGCCACCAGCATGGCGTCCTTGACCGCATCGATCACCACCTGCGGGTCGATACCTTTTTCCTTGCTCAAAATCTCAATGGACTGATAGATACTAGCCACTGTTTCCTCTTCTCAAATGTCTGGGGGTGAATTACCAGTCAAACTTCAGGTTGGCTTTTTGGACCTGGGCCAGCGGGAAATGGATGAGTCTCCCCTGGTTTGCCGTGGCCTCGCTCGGCTGCGCTGCGGCAACTTCTAATGCCACGATGCCCTGCGAAATGCCGGCCAGCTTGCCTTCCCAGCGCCGTTGATTCTCCACCGGCTCCCGCAGCATGATCTTTGCCTTTTGACCCACGAATCTCTCGAAGTCCTTTGGTTTTGACAACTTACGCTCCAAACCCGGCGAACTGACCTCAAGCGTGTAGCTGTCCCCAGGTATGACGTCTTCGATATCCAAAATAGTTCCTACCTGCTCGGAAATAAATTCGCAATCGCCGTGCGAGACCCCTTGCGGCCTCTCTTCAGAGACGCCCGGCCCCTTCGGCCGGTCAATGGAAATGCGCAGCAGCCGGCCACGGCCAGCTCCCAACAGCTCCACGTCCACGATCTCGATCCCCTCGGAAGCGGCCACGCGCTCGGCGATCCCCCAGATCCTGGCGACAATCTCCTCTTTGGCCATCAAAGACATTTGTTCCAACAAAACCTAAGACTGCAATAAAAAAGTGGGCTTTCGCCCACTCATCCCTTTCGACAATTTCATTATACACGTCTAAGATGTCAGGACGGTATAGGAGGTTGCTAAAACAATGTTTGCAAAACGCATAGGAGTGAAGAAAAGCCGGGCCCTCGCCACTGGCGCCGGCGCCGCGGGCGCTGTTTCGATTGGAGCGTTCGCCATCGGCGCGCTCTCGATTGGCGCGCTGGCCATCGGCGCGCTGGCCATCAAGAAGCTCGGCATCGCACGCGCGGAGCTCAAGTCACTTCATATTGACGATCTGACCGTAACGCGATTGCGCGTCTCGGAGCTGATCGTGGAAAACGGAGACCCTACGGCAGCAATTCGGCCGTGAGCGTCGCGCCACCCATCTCGACCATCAACGTCGCCATCTTCACCGGTGTTCGTGTGTCTTTCGCGATCCAGATCGTCGATTGATCCGGTCCGCCGTCGGCCGAGGAGATCTCTACTCTGAATGCCTCGAACGTTCCCGCCGCCACCGTGACCGTTTCCATTCCGGCCACGCGAAGCTGCATCGGCTTGGCCTTTTGTCTTTGCAGGTCGAAGTTCCGGAACGCGGTGCCGTAGCCCACGGCCAGAGGCAGCGAGCCGACGACGAAATTGGCCTCCGCCGCATCAGCGAAAAGTGGCCCATCCAGGTCCACGGAAATCGTTTTGCTTTGGCCGTTCATGTTCATCGTGCCCACGGCTTTGTCGCCTGAAAAATCGAGATCGATCTCCACCGGCCCCTGGTGCACGCTTCGCTTCTGCAGCGTCAGATCGCCTTTGGCCAGCGTGACCGATTCGCGCATGGGCCCCATGGGTGACTCCACCTCGCTGCGAATGTTCCATGCGCCATCAGCGTCCGCGACCGTGGTCAGAATCTTCAACGGTATCTGCTGATCGCCCAGCGAAAGCTTCGCGTCGAATTTGTACACGCCCGGCTTCAATTGCGCCGCCACTTGCGGCACGCCGACCGCCGATGAGTCCAAAACCTTCGAAAGCACCACGGTCTTCGGATCCACGGTGATTTCCGCAAGCCGAGCCACCACCTCCGGCTTGCCGCCTTCCTGGTAGCGTCCCCCGAGTTGCGCCGCCAGGAATTTCTCGACGGCCATATACATTGCCATGTTGTTCACTGGCCGCGCGAATCCGTGACCTTCGTCGGGCGCGAGCAAATATTCCACCGGGAATCCGCGGTCGCGCAGCGCGATCACGATCTGCTCGGCTTCCCGCCGATTGACACGCGGATCGTTGGCGCCCTGGACCACCAGGAGCGGCGTTTTGATCTTCTCCGCCGAGTACAGCGGCGAGCGTTGCTCCAGCCATTTCTTGCCCGCATCGGTTTCCGGATCGGCCATGCGCGCGTACATGATCTTGCGCGCCGCTTCCCAGTACGGCGGAATGGAGGCCAACAGAGTGGCCAGGTTCGACGGCCCGACGACATCCACCGCCGCCCGGTACAGATCCTCAGTAAAAGCGACGCCCGCCAGCGCCGCATATCCGCCGTAGGACCCGCCGAAAATGCCGATCCGTCCTGGATCGGCGATACCTTCCTCGATCAAATACTTCACGCCCCAGGTGATGTCGTCCTGCATCTTCGCGCCCCACTCGGCGTTGCCTGCGTTCAGAAATTTCTTGCCAAAGCCAGTGGACCCGCGAAAATTGGGCATGAAAACCGCGTAACCGCGATTGGCGAAAAACTGCGCGAGCGGATGGTAGCCCCAGTCGTCGCGCGCCCACGGACCGCCGTGCACCATCACCAGCACCGGAAGCTGTTTGCCTTCCACGCCCTTCGGCAGCGTCAGATACGCAGGGATCTCCAGCCCATCGGACGAACGGTACCGCACCGGCTGCATCGGCGCCAGCCATTCACGCTCCAGTTTTTCGCGAATGCGGTATTGAAACGTGAGGTCCCGCGTCTTACGGTCGAACAGATGCGTTTCGCCCGGCTCGGTATCGCCGTGGACCGCGATCAGCCATTGGCTCTCGTCGCGCGTGCCGGAAGAGATCCCAATCTCGTTGCCCGGAAATTTCTGTTCCAGCCAGCGATAATCGGACTCGAACGCGGCGTCCTTGAAATACCGCCGGTCGCGATCGTCGGTATAGCTGGTCTCCACCAGTTCGTCGGTAGCCTCGGAGAACCACGCCGATTCCAGATCCACGCGGCCCAGCGGATCGGATTCCACGATTTCCACCTCGCCCGTCGCCGCATCGAGCAGCGCCAGCGTCATCAGGTCCAAATCGCCTTGGTTGGTCTGCAGGTACGCGCGCGTGCCGTCTTTGTGGAACCGGATCACGTCGCAGCTCTCGAAAACATTGCAGCCGTAAATGGGCGTGAAGCTGCTCGAATCCACGCGCAGGATCTCCTGGTCGCCCGAATCCTGCACCCGGTGCGCCAGCCGCAGAACGCCGCCGAGGTCGAAGATCCACGTCGCGATCCGCTCCGTGTTTACGCGAACCAGCGTCCGCTCGCCCGTGGAAATTTGCAGCTTGTACAGGTCATGCCAGGCTTTGTCGCGATCGTTGAGCCCGATGTACAGAACGTCGGGATCGGATTTCGGCGCGCTGTACAGCATCACGCGCACGCCTTGCAGATTGGTGAGGTCGCGCGAGGCCGGCGCATCGGCGCCCGGCGCGGCTTCCGCATTTGGATCCACCGCGTAAACATTGAAATTCTCGTCGCCCGCGTTGTCCTTCACATAAGCAATAAACTTGCCGTCGCGAGTCCACAAAAATCCCGCCACTGGCCGCGCGGTTTCGGTAGTCATCAAGCGCGCGGAACTGAACGGCTCGCCGGTTTTCTTTACCCAAATGTTGCGGGTGTCGTTCCAGGGTTTCACAAACGCGATGAACCGGCCGTCGGGCGAGAGTTGAGCGCCGGAAATTTCCGGATCGCCGAACAGCAATTCGCGATCGATTAGAGGAGGCAGCATCCGATCCCACGTTACCGGATTTCGGTGTATCGAGCGAGCGCCACGTTCGATTCCTCCAGCGCTTCGCGCACCTCGCGGCTGGTGAGCGCTTCCAATTCGCGCTGCCGGCTCTCCTTCAAGCGCGTTCGCGTGGACTGGAGTTCGGCGGTGCAAAAGCCGGGATGGCACATGAATTCGGTGACGCCGTCCGGAAGCCGGCGAATCAATTGCGCCAGCTCGGCCGCCGCGTAGTGTCCGGTCAGTTGAAACCCGGCAAAGTGATCCGTGGTCCGGCATCCGTGGCTGGTGAGAAAGCTTTGGAATCGCGCGCGCGCGAACCCCAGTCCCCTGCTGACCGCCTGGCGTTTCCACGGCACGCGGCCGGCTTGCATGGGCAAATCGAACGGACGCCGTACCCAGGGAATCTGAAACTCCACAGCGATGCGCGCCACAGCCTTCAATACCGGCGGCAGTAAGTGCGTGTGTTTATGCGAATCGAGATGACTGGGCCGGATACCCGCGCCTTGCACCTGGCGCACCTGCGCGGCCAACTCGTCGTACACACGGATGCGCCCCAGCGCGATCTCGCGCATCAATTGCGCCACGGTATGGGGGAAGCCGTCGCTCCCCACCAGCACCAAGTGCACGCCGACGTCGAGTGACGGGTTCTCGCGCGCCAGCCGCGCGGCGTGATCGAACGCCGCCCCGGTTGCCATGATGGTAGTGGCCGTCAGGATTCCGGCGCGATGGGCGTGCACGATCCCTTCGTTCACATCGTGCGTATAGCCGAAGTCGTCGGCATTGGTGATCAGGTACTTCACGTGGGGTTTCGGAGCCACGCGGGCTGAGCCGTGCGCGTAAGCAAGCGGTCCTCAAAATATCGATAGCTTGATGCGCAAAAACTTCTTGGGATTGGCGCGAAAATCCTGCATCAATAAATGCATCTGGCGCGTGGCGCCGTTGAGATTGTCGTACAACTGCTGATTGACCAGCAGTTGACCGATGGTTCCCTGTCCGGAATTCACTTTATCGATAATGGAATCGATTTTAGCCAGGGTCGCTTTCAACTGATTGCTCAGATCCTCGCTCTTGAGAAGCTGCCCCGCGGTGCCCTTGCCTGCGTTCAAGTCATCCACCAACTGGTGCAGGCCCTTACCCGTGTCCAGGAACTGGTTGTAGAGCGCCGGATCCTTGAGCAGCTTGCCCGCTGTACCTTGGCCGTTCTGCACGTCCTCTACGATGCTGTCCACGCGCTTGAGAGTAGCGCTGAACTGGTCGTAAATGTCGCGATTGTTCAACAGCAGCCCCAGCGTTCCCTTGTCACTGTTCAAAGTGTCCGCGAGGCCCTTCACCTGGGCCAGAATCGCGAGCAGGTTATTGTATAGCGTCTCATCCACCAGCAATTTGCCGATGCTGCCTTTTCCGCTCTCCACCAGCCCCACGATTCTGTCCACCCTCTCGACGGTGGCCTGCAGCGAATTCATTACGCCGAATCCCTGCTGCACCAGGTCCTGGAGCTCGCCGGTGTTCAGGCTGGGAAGCTCGCCGCCCGGCTCCACGGGCATGGTGCTCTTGCCGGATTTGATGTTGATGTACTTGGTGCCCAGCACGTTGGCGGAGCTGATGGACGCCACCGAATCCACCGGAATGTCTTTCAGGTCGCGCACTGGCATCTGCATGTCGATGCGCACCAGCCGCATCGGATCTTTCGAGCCCGAAAGACGAATCGCCTTCACCATGCCGACGGGAATTCCATCCAGGTTAACGGGTGCGCCGGTGGTTAAAGCCGCGGCATCGGCCATGTATGTATACACCTGCGTCTGCGATTCGAAAAAGCTGGTGTTGCCCGTGATCAGGAAAATCAAAACCGCCAGGATGGTCATCGCGAAGATCGCGAGGATTCCCACTTTCAGGCGCGCCCACGTAGCCCTGTTCTGGATCGGCATAGGTCAGGAATGCTTGGGCACGAACTTCTGGATGTAATCGTCGCGCGATGCTTCCAGTTCGTGCTGGGTGCCCTCGAAGACCACCCGCCCATCTTGCATGACCATAAAGATAGTGCGCGTCGGATTAGAACCGCCTCCGCCCCCGCCGTTGCCGGATGCCGGCTCCAAATGTCCGCTGCTGCGATTGTAGCGAAAGTTGGCCATTAGTTGCCCGTCTTGATAACGTTGCGTAACGATGAGGTTGGCGATTTCCTTGGAATCGCGCTCCTTGGCGATTAACGCCATGATGGTGTTGGCGGTGATCGGGTCCAACCCGGCCGTCGGCGAATCGTACAGCACCAGCGGCGGCTCGCTCACCACCGCGCGCGCGATGCCCACCCGGCGCCGCATGCCGCCGGAAAGCTCGCTCGGATACTGTTCCATGGTCCGCTCCAGTTCCACGAATCGCAAAGCTTCCCGGACTTTCCCCTCCACTTCCTGGAGCGAGCCGGCGTGCTGGCGCCGGTTCAGGAGCGGGTAGGCGACGTTCTCCTCCACGGTGATGGAATCGAATAGTCCGCCTTCCTGAAAAAGCACTCCTACGCCGCTGCGTAAGTCAAACAGTTGCGCCTCATTGAGCTGGGTGATCTCCTTTCCGAACAGATGAATTTTCCCGGAGTCGGGACGCACCAGCCCGATGGCCGCCTTGAGCAGCGTGGTCTTGCCGCTGCCGGCCGCGCCCAGCACCACGCGCGTCTCACCGGTCGATAACTCGAAGGAAACCGCATCCAGCGCGACCGTTTCCTCGAAGCGCAGGCTGACGTTCTCGAACCGCAGCAGGACTTCCGTTCGCAACGATCCGGCGGAATCGCTCATCTCGATACGTGGTCAGTGCAGATTCACGAAAATGCGCGTGATCAGGGAGGTAACCACGAACACCCAGACCGACGCCGCGACCACGGCTTTGGTGGTGGCCAGTCCCACGCCTTGCGTCCCTCCGGCGGTGCGCAGGCCGTAGAAGCATCCGACCAGCGAAATGATAAACGCGAAAACGAAGGGCTTCAACAAGCCCTGGACGACGTCGTTGTACTGGAGGTATTGGTAGGCATTGGTCCAATATTGCGACGTCGTCAAACCGATGGAGAAGTAGGCGATTACATAGCCGCCGATCAATCCCACGAAGTCGGCCACGATGGTCAGCATGGGAAGCATGATGCAGGTGGCGATCATGCGCGGCGTCACCAGCTTTTGAATCGGATCGGTGCCCAGCGCCCGCATGGCGTCGATTTGCTCAGTCACCTTCATGGAGCCGAGTTCGCTTGCGATCCCGGAAGCGTTGCGTCCGGCCACCAGCAGCGCCGTAAGCACGGGCCCCAGTTCGCGCACCAGCGTGATGGCGACGATCTGCCCCACCTGGTCGTTCGCGCCGTATTGGGCGAGCGCGCGCGCCATCTGCATGGTGATGACGAATCCGCTGAAAAAACCGGTCAGAATGACGATCGGCAGGCTGCCCACGCCGATAATGTCCATCTGGAGGAAGACGTCGTCCAGGTAGTGGGGACCGCGAAAAAGATTGCGGAGCGCGCGCCCGGCGAGAATGTAGAAATCCTGGATGGCGGCCACCGGCCCCTTCAGGAAATCGAGCAAACGGGCTCCTCCATCTCCCGATGCTAGCACGCCGTCCAATCGCGGGTGCTCGCTAGGCCAGCGCCGCGCGCGGCAACGCGCCGAACCTCCGCTCACGCGACCGGAACTCAGCCACCGCGGCGGCCAGATCGGAGGCGGCGAAGTCCGGCCACATCACTGGAGTGAATACCAGCTCGGCGTAGGCGCACTCCCACAGCAGGAAGTCGCTCAGGCGCTGCTCGCCGCCGGTACGGATCAGCAAATCGACATCCTGCGCGCCGAGCGCTTGGGAAAATGCCTCGCGCGTGGTCCGGCCCCGGTGAGCGTGCGCGGAGACCGCCTGCGCGGCGGCCAGGATCGCGTCGCGCGAGGAGTAATCGATCGCCAGGCGCAGGTGCAGCCTCTCGCCTTTTGACGTAGCGCTCTCGCACTCCTCGATCACCGGCAGCAACAGCCGCGGCAGGCGGTCCCGCCGGCCGATCACTGAGACGCGCACGCCTTTTTCGATGCACTTGGCCTGCTCACGCCGCAAATAGGTGTGGAACATCTTCATCAACGCGGAAACTTCCGGTTGCGGCCTGCGCCAGTTGTCGGAGGAGAACGCGTACACTGTCAGCGTGTCGATGCCCAGATCCGGCGCGGCTTCCACCGTGCGGCGTAAAGCCTCCGCGCCAGCCTTGTGCCCCGCCACGCGCGGAAGGCCGCGTGCCGACGCCCAGCGCCCGTTGCCGTCCATGATAATGGCCGCATGCAACAGCGGCCCGGTAGGATTGTGGGAACCCGGACCGCTTGAAGTGCTTTGTGACATAAAGAAAAACTCCAAAAAAAGAGGACCTTGCGAAATCTAACGTTCCCGGATGGCCTGGATCAGCGCTTCCATGTGGTTCAGGTACTTTTCGAGCGCCTTCCGCCCTTGCTCCGTCAGACGATACTGTGTCTTCGGCATGCGTCCTTCAAACGATTTGCTGCACACGATGTAGGAAGCTTCTTCCAGCTTGCGCGCATGGACACTCAAGTTTCCATCGGTGGTATCGAGCAGCTTCTTCAGTTCGTTGAACGTCAGCGATGGATTCACCGCCAGCGCGCTGACGATGCGCAAGCGAATGGGTTCGTAGATCAAGCGATCCAGTTCCGGCGGAGCTTTCGCCGCCGGCGCCTTGGCCACCGCCGCGCGCGGTTTATCTGCGTCTTTGCGTAATGTGTTTTGTCTAGCCACCATACCTCCTGGCAATCACGATGCCGAAAACAATGTGCAACCCGCCGAACCCAGCTGCCAAAAACGCCGTGCTCCAGGCGAACGGCGAGAACAGGGCCACCGCTCCCAGCGACATAAAGCACAACCCCATTACCGGCACTACGCGCACCGAAAATGCGCCGCCGGTGACCACACCCGTTCCATACAGCAGTAGCCAGGCCCCGGGAATGGCCGCCGGAAAACCCGCGCGATACAGGACCGCCGTAAGCAACCCGCCCACCAGCAACGGCGGTGCGAAACTCAGAACGAACCGTCGGGCCGGCGCGGAGATTAGCGGACCCTTGGCCGCCCTGGCCTTACGCCGGATCGCCAGGCCGGCCAGCGCCAGCGCCACCGCCGCTTCCAGTAGCCAGACCGCGAGCCACCGTGCGAGCGTCGGCTGGAAACTCCCAATCGCGGCCGCGCACAACGCGCTCACACCCATGGCCACGCCGCCCCACCCCGGTACGGCGGTAAAGGAGCCCGCGCGTTCCATGGTCTCGCGAATGAACCGCAGATTGTCCATCGCGTGGGACTGCAACGAAACCGGCTGGGCGCGCGAGGCGCGGATACTCCGAACGGTAGCCATGCTGCGATTGTACGCCATCTACTTTGCGTTGTAAAGTGCCAGCGTTTTCTGATGACCCGCCCGGCTCTTGCGCCCGCGCCCCGGCTATTGGACCAATGCCTTTAGCTGCTGGATCATCATGATCAACGCCGGACCCAGCGTCACCAGCAGCACCGAGGGGAAGATCAGGAAGAATACCGGAAAAATCAGCTTGACGCCGACCTTGCGCGCCTTCTCCTGGGCTTGCTGCCGGAAGCGCGTGCGCAGGTATTTGGCATGCGTGCGCAGAGCCGGCCCAATACTGACGCCGAAACGGTCGCTGTCGATCAGCAGATTCGCCAGTTTGCGCAACTCCGGCTCCTTGTTGCGCGCCGCCAGGGCGCGGAACGCCTCCGCGCGGCTTCCGCCCGTCCGCAGCTCGAGGAAAAGCTGTGCGAACTCCGCGGCGAGCTCCGGATGCGTGCGCTTGAGCCCGCGGCTGGCGTCGGCGAGGGATTGATCGAGCGATTGGCCGGCCTCCATCGCCAGCACCATTAGGTCGAGCGCGGCCGGAATGGCGCTCCGCAGCCGCCGCGCGCGCGCATCGACGCGCGAGCTGAGCACCCGGTCGGGTAGAAGAAATCCCAGCCCCAGGCCGCAAATCATCGGCAGCGGAGCGGCCGCGCCCTGGTGCTGGTAGAGGATCGCCAAAATCCCGAAGAGTCCTGCTAAGAACAGCGCGCTCCCGCACTTGATGCCGTAAAAGATCGCCAGCGCCGCCGGCCACCGGTAGCCCGCCGTGATCAGACGAATCCAATAGGGATTGCGTTCGTTCTTGGCGGCAGGGAAATTTTCCCCGATGGATTGAAACAGGTTGGCGAACGCGGCGCCGGGGCCGGCCGGTGCATTGCCGACCAGCAATTCCACGGAACCTTCGCCGGCCGGATCGCCCTCATTTCGCCCGAACAGACGCTGGTAGCAGTAGCCCGCCGCAGTCACGGCAGCCAGAACGAAAGCGAAGAACCCCGCAGCCAGTCCCAATCCCGTCATATAAGTCCGGTCATATCCTGATGTCCACGATCCGCCGGATCACCAAGCGCGCCACGAGCAGGCAGATCACGGCGGCGGCGATCAAATCTTTCCCGTAAGGATGGTGAATCAGCACCGCCAAATAACCCGGATTCACCACCAGCATGATGGCGGCGATCCCCAGCGGCAGACCTGCCAGCACCGCGCCGCTCATTTTGCCGTGCGCGGCCAGCGCCTGCACCTCACCCTTCAGAGACACCGACTCACGCATGTTCTCGGCCAGCGTTCCCAGTACCTCGTGCAGTTTCCCGCCGGTCCGGTTTTGTAATAGCACCGCCGATGCGAACATATTTACTTCGAGCAGCGGCACGCGCTCTGACAGATTGCTCAGCGCGTGCTCCCAGGACGTCCCCAGGTTCCCCTCCACCGCGGTCTGATGGATTTCGCCCGCTACCGGCTCTTCGCACTCGCTAGCCAGGATATCCATCGCGGCGGCGAACGGATGACCGGCACGTAGCGACCGGGCCAGCGAGTCCAGGGCGTCCGGAAAACTCTCCTCGAACCGCCGGAAGCGCCTGGCGCGGCAGCGCAAAATGTACAGGTAGGGCAGCGCCCCGACAGCCACGGCGCTCGCGATGCCGGCCCACCCGGGAATCCACTCGAATTGCATGCTGATCCCCAGTGCGACGCTCGCCCCCAGCAACATTAGCAGCGTCATGCGCCCTACCGACCAGGTGAGCCCCGCCTGCAACAGATGCCGCTGCATGATGCGCACGAAATCGGATTTCTCGAGCAGCAGTGCCCAAGGCGAAATCGTGCTCAGGGTTTCCTCTTTGAGCAGCCGCGGAGCATCGTCTAACAGGTGCTCGGAGAGATCTTCGTCCCGCGCCTGAATGCCCAGGCGCTCGAGGGCGAACCAACCGATCAGCACCGCCAGCCCCGCCGCCAGGAAGGTTGTGAGAAACACCAGAACCAAGGAGAGCGCCAGCACTTGCTTATTGCCCCCTTATTCCTCCCGGACCCCGCCGGAAAATAGCGTCGGCAACGAGAGCGCGTGGTGCGTAGAATTCTCCTTGTCCGCTGCATTCCGCAGCGCCACGCGCACCCGGCTCGCGGCATCGGCCAGCGCCACAACGTCGGCATCCTGCGCGCGAATCAGCACCGTCACGTTGGCGGGATGATTGCCGTCCGTCTGGCCGGCCGCTAGAACCTGGACGTTTTCGAGCACCGTTCTGAGTTCGCCGCCGTTTTTGTCGGTCACCGCCTGAAGATCCACCCGCGATCCGGGCCGCAGCAGGCTCAGCAGGCTTTCCGACTGCGTCACGTGCACCGTCATCGCGCGCATTCCCTTCGGCACCGGGCCTCCGGCGCGCTCGGCATCGGTGGGCGGCGGCGAGACGCGCTCCTCCAGCAGCGGCTCGTTGGCCTTCACCGGCGTCAGCAGCGTGGCTCCGATCGCGTCTTCGGTCTTGGCAAAAGAGCCGGAGATCACACCTTCCGCTTCCATCACGCGCAGATCGCCCGCCTGCAGCACTGTTCCGCGATCCAGGTCTCGTGCCGCGACTACCAGGGGATGCCCGGGCACCTCGGTGGAAGAGCGTAGTTTGCCCGCGAACAGTCCGTAGACGACGGCCGTCGAGATGACGGCCACCACGAAGGCGATCCCCCACAGCGGAAGCATGTTCTTCTTCATCGCGTAGTTTTCTTTCCCTTCTTCAAACTTGCGGCGAACTTTCGTCAGGCCTCACCCTTCTGCGCGGCGGGCGCACACGTTGGCCCCTGCCAGCTAAACGGCGGACCGCGAAGCAGAAAGTATCGAGTTTTGCCCTAAGGCCGCAGCCTGAATTGCCTTAGTCTCGCGTACTGCCGTGCGGGGAAGCGAGTTGCGCAACCAAGTTGCAACTGGCCACATCCAATTGTTAGGTAAATGAAAGAAAAGGCTATGTTTAGACTTTACAAAACGTTACTTGGCGGGTTGGTGGCTACCGCTCTGGTAGCGTTTCCAGCGGCTGCAACCACCAACCCCTATCCCAGTAATTACCCGGGAACCGTCAATTCCGTCCCTCAGGGCGCGCCTCAAGGACCCGGAGCTGCCGTCCCCGGAACCCTCAACTACGTCGAAGGACAAGTGAGCGTCGCCGGCCAGCCGGTCACGTCGCGCTCGGTAGGCTCGGTGCAAATGGAACCGAATCAGGTGCTCGAAACCGGCCAGGGACGCGCCGAGGTCCTGCTGACTCCTGGTGTTTTTTTGCGCGTCGGCGATAATAGCGCCGTCCGGTTGCTTTCGCCCGATCTGGCGAACACTCGTGTAGAAGTTCTCCGCGGGCAGGCCATTGTGGAAGTGACCGAGCTGTTCAAGGACAACAACATTTGGGTCGCGATGAATGGAGCCTCTACGCGGCTGGATCAACAGGGCCTCTACGCCTTCAACGCCAACATGCAACTAGTACAGGTGTTCGACGGAAAGGCAACCGTGGAGCAAGGTGACCGGAGCAAGGAGCTGGGCAAAGGCCATGAGCTCGCACTCAATGGGAATTGGAAGGTCGCGCATTTCGACATCAAGGCCCAAGCGGCTCAAGATCCGTTGTACGCTTGGAGCAATTTGCGTTCTGAGTACGAGGCTGAGGCAAGCATGCAATCGGCCCGCAATGTCTTCGTAGGCGGTTGGCCGTATTGGTATGGACCGGGATGGTATTGGAATCCCTATTGGGATATGTTCGGCTTCATCCCCGGTGACGGCATCTGGTTCAGCCCGTTTGGATACCCGTTCTACTCGCCCTGGGTGGTCGGATTCTACGGCGGCTACGGCTTCGGTTACGGCCGCGGATTCGTCGGGCACGGGCACATCGCCGGGAACGCCATCGGCCGCGGCGGCTTTGCGGCTCGCGGCGGTGGATTCGCGCGTGGCGGATTTGGCGGCGGCGGATTCGCCGGCGGAATGCGTGGTGGATTTGGCGGCGGCGGCCGGCGGTAACCGGCTTAGCTTCCCGTAGCGCGAAGCAAAAGGCTCAGTATTCGCGAACGAAGGTATCGATGCCTTCGCTCTCGATCTGGGCCTTTTTTTCGTTTAGCGCATCGGGCCTTGTGAACGGCCCGATCAGCACCCGCATCAGCACCGGAGTCGGGCCTTGGGCAACGTGCGGATCCAGTCCTTCGCCACGCAGCCGTTCCACAAACCGGCGGGTGTCTTGGGCGTCCGGGTCCAGGGCGCCCACCTGAAGATAGCGCTCTCCCGAGCGCGGCTGGATCATCGGCAATGTATCGTCACCTGAATCGCCGGCAGGCGTAACCGCGCTCGCGGGCTGGGGCCCAAGCGCCGGCGGCGTCGGGATTGCCGCCTGCGGCGCAGGTGTGGCCGCCTGCCCTGGCGGCGATACCGGCTGGGCTGCGCTCGGCGCAGGTTGCGGAATGGCCTTAGCTTCCACCGGCGATACCGGCTGGGCTGCGCTCGGGGCAGGTTGCGGAATGGCCTTGGCTTCCGCCGGTGCCGCAACCGGCGGGGCGGCCGGCGTCGCACTGTGGAATGCGGGAGCAGGCTTTTGCACCCGGTGTGCCGTGAAAATTCGCCCGCCTAAATACAGGGCGGCGATCAGCAACCCAATACTGATCGTGGCCGGGATGGAAGCCAGTGGAATTCGCTTCCTCGATTCCTCGCTTTTCTGCTCCGTTTTCTGCTCTGTAACCGGGGCCGGGCTGGGGACGGGTTTCTCCGGGATGGTGTTGTCCGCGGTAGCGGGCTTGCCGTTCATGGCTGTGCTTCCCGTGGGAGTCACAACCTACTATCGGCCAAATCGCGCGAATCAGCAGAGCCGCGCTAAAGACTTCCCGCGCGCCGGCCGAAAATCTCTTGTACG
>JASHQT010000606.1 GCA_030039005.1 Bryobacteraceae bacterium | reverse complement strand
TCGCGAGCAGGCGGAAGTAAGGCGCGGTTTCCACCGGCTGCGGATCGGCCACACGGCCGTATTCACGCGGGAGCGATGCCGCCAGATCGGTCAGCAGATCCAGCCACAGCCGCACCTTCAACCAAAATCCAGTTTCGTGCCGCATCCGGTCACGAAAAACTTGCAGCGCTTCCTCGCCACACGTGCGGCGAAAATGCCCGGGATAGAGGCGCAGCAGCCAGGCGTAAATTTTTTCAGACATAATCGCCCCGCAGGATTTTCTTGGCGCGCGCTACCCGCAACAGTTCGGCCAGCCGCTCGGCCTCCGAGCGCGCGAGTTTGCGTCCGGCCGCGGTCAGCCGGTAATAGCGCCGGCGCTCGGTGCCCAGTTTGGCGTCCTCGCGCAAGCCGACCTCCTCGATCAATTTCTCCTCGAGCAGCGCCTGGATGGAGCTATACAGCGTCCCCGGGCCCAGCCGCACGCGGCCTCCGGTTTGTTCGGCGACCTGCCGCATGATGCCGTAGCCATGCAAGTCGTCTTCAGCCAGCGCCAGCAGGATTTGAAAGGCGGCGGCAGGGAGGGGATCGAGCTTGCGTTTGGGCATATGGTCGATAATCGATATATCGATAAACGACTATACTCTAACGCGTCCCTGTTTGCAAGCCTCACGGCGGCTGTTCACCCGTGCGATCTCCCGTCCCAAGAACGAACGCAGCGCTAGCGGCATCGCAACCAATGTGATTGCGGGGCAAGGACTTCGCGGCGGCGACCGGCGTGCTCGCCCTGTGCCTATGCTGCACGATCTGCGCTACGCCCTCCGCACGCTGCGCCTGAACCCGGGATTCGCCCTCACCGCGATTGTTTCCATCGCGCTGGCCATCGGTGCGAACTCGACCATCTTCAGCCTGGCCGACGGGCTGCTGTTCCGGCCGCTGCCCGTGCCGCGCGCTTCCGAAGTGGTTACGGTACGGTCGCGCACGCCGAACGGTAATCTCGCCGATTTCTCTTACGCCGATTACGCGGATCTGCGCGACCACAACCGATCGTTCCGCGGATTGGTGGCGTACCAGATGGCGCCGGTGGCCTTTGCCGGCGATGCCAAGGCGCAGCCGCAGCTCGAATACGGCTACCTGGTCAGCGGCAATTTTTTTCAAGCGCTCGAAATCGAGCCGCAACTGGGCCGGGGCTTCGATGCGCGGGAGGACCAGGTTCCCGGGCGCAATGCCGTGATCGTGCTGGGACACGATTTCTGGAAAAACGCCTTGGCCTCCGATGCCGCGGTGATCGGCCGCCGAGTCCGGCTGAATGGTTTGGACTTCACCGTCGTCGGAGTGGCGCCGGAGAGGTTTACCGGCATGGATTTATACAGCCGGCCGTCCTTCTTCGTTCCGGCCATGATGGCGCCGCGCCTGGTGACATCGGGCAGCGACGTTCTCACGAATCGAGCCGCACGCGTTTTCACGGTGAAGGGCCGCCTGCAATCGAGCGTATCGGTTCACACAGCGGACGCCGAGGTGGCCGCCTTCGCCCGCAGCCTTGATCGAGCGTACCCAGCCACCAATCGCTCCTTTGGAGCGGCAGTGCGGACCGAAATCCAGACCGAGATGGATAGCGCGGAAGGCAACCGTCTGTTGGTGATCCTGTTGTCCATCATCGTGCTGCTGGTGCTCGGGATCGCCTGCGCCAACGTCGCCAACCTGATGCTGAGCCGCGGACGGGCGCGGGCGCGCGAGATCGCGGTGCGGATCGCCATCGGCGCAGGCCGAGGAAGGCTGGTGCGGCAACTGATGGCGGAGAGTCTCACCATCGCCCTCGCCGGGGGCGCGCTCGGCCTGCTGATCGTACAATTTTCCGTGCCGCTGTTTTCGCTGATCCAGATTGGGGCGCCGGGCGATGCGCCAGCCAACGCCGTTCTGCAATTGGACCATCGCGTCCTGTGGTTCACGATTTTGATTTCTGTCTTGAGCGCCGTGCTGTTTGGTTTGGCGCCGGCGCTCCACAGCACAAAAACGGATTTGCTGCCGGCATTGAAATCGGGCGCGTCGGGAATCGAGCGGCGCGGGGCCAGGCTGTTTGGACGCAGCGCGCTGGTGATCGTGCAGATCGCAGGATGCCTGGTGGTGATCGCAACCGCGGCGCAAATGTTCGCCGGAACGGTGGCCACGCTGCGGCGCGGAACCGGCTACCGCGTCGGCCATATTTTGTTAATGCGCTTCGATCCGTCTTTCGCAGGCTACACGCCGGCCCAGACCGAGCAGTTCTACAAAACCTTGCTGGACCGCGCGCAGGCCGTTCCAGGAGTGAAGTCGGTGGCGCTGACGGGCTCCGTGCCATCCTCGAATTCGATGATGCGCGGCGCGGTGATTCCGGAGGGCTACCGGTTTCCGCGCGGCACCGAAAGCCTGGGCGTCACCGTCGAGATTGTGGATGGCGGCTATTTTGGAACGTTCGGCATCCCGATTTTGCAAGGCCGCGGGCTGCTGGCGACCGACCGCGCCGATTCGCGCCGCGTCGCGGTGGTGAGCCAGATTTTCGCGCAACGTTATTTAGGCGCGCACCCGATTGGCAAGCGGCTGCGGCTGGATGGTGCAAACGGTCCCTGGACGGAGGTGGTGGGTGTCGCAGCCAACACGAAATACACCTTCGTGCTGATGCCGCCGGACGAGTTGGTCTACCTGCCGCTGCTCCAACATCCGCAGGTGCGGATGACGCTGCTGGCGCAATCCTACGACGATGCCGCCGCGCTGGCCCGCCCGCTCCGGGAACAGGTTCATTCCATCGATCCGAATCTCGCGATCGTCGGCGTGCGCACCATGCAGGACTACTTTGAGAAACGCACCATGTACGTGGTCTACATGATCAACGGCATCGTCGGGATTCTGGGGCTGATCGGGCTCGGCCTAGCGCTGGTGGGATTGTACGCGGTGGTTTCGTATCAAGTGGCCCGTAAGACGCGCGAGATCGGGATTCGCATGGCGCTGGGCGCGAACCGACGTCAGGTGATTGCGGGAATTCTGCGGCAAGCGTCTTGGATGGGAGCCATCGGCGTCGCCATCGGCCTCGCGGTGAGTCCGGCGACGCGTATGCTGACGGCCGTCTTCGGCGCGTT